>CAYMLW010000032.1:0-1113 GCA_964391035.1 uncultured Gemmatimonadaceae bacterium | reverse complement strand
TGGGCGACCTGGAGCGCCGGCTCGAGAAGGTGCGGGCGGCCCGCACCCGAGAGGAGCTGCGGACGCTTCTGGCCGACCTCGAGCCGCGGGCGGGCAATGCTGTCGCCGGCGTCGAGTCAGGACCGCGGGAACGCCATCAGCCGGCCCGGACCGGGTCGGTCCCGGAAGCCGCGCGAGACCGGCGTCCGTCCGATCCCGACGGGCCGCTCCCCGGCAGCCACCTGGCCTTCGCCGTCATGGGCGGGACCAGGCGCGCGGGTCGGTGGGTACCGCCCGGGAATATGGCTGCCGTGGCCATCATGGGCGGCGTGGAGCTCGACTTCCGGGACGCCGTCCTCAAGCCCGGGGTGACCGAGATCAACTGCTTCGCCTTCTGGGGCGGGATCGACATCACCGTGCCGCCCGACGTCCATGTCGACACCCACGGCTTCGCGCTCATGGGCGGGTTCGAGCAGAACGCGGAAGTGGAGACCGATCCGGGCCCGAACGCGCCGACCCTACGAATCACCGGGCTGGCGCTGATGGGCGGCGTGGATGTGAAGGTGGCGAGACGCGGCGAGAAGGTCTGAGTCGGACGTCGCGCTTCGAGGTTCGGGTTCCCAGTTTCAGGACTCGAGGCTCGAGATTCAGGTATCGAACTCCAGGGCTCGGGGTTCGAGGGCTCGGGGATTCAACGGCTCGAGCTTCAGGTTTTGGGAGTTTGCCAGATTCTCGATCGGAGCGGAGGTATGGACATGGACGTGCGCGTGAGTAAGGTGGCCGGGCGGACTGCGCTGGCCGGGATTGGGCTGGGGTTGGTGCTGACGGCTCTGCTCGGGGCGGCCGGGCTCGCGGCCCAGTCTTCCGGTGACCTGCTGCTCGTGGTGAACAAGAGCGCGAGCACCCTCTCCTTCATCGACGCGGCGGCGGGCACGGAAGTGGCCACGGTCCCGACGGGGTTCGCGCCCCACGAGGTCGCCGTCTCCCGCGACGGACGCCGGGCCTACGTCACGGACTACGGTACGGGGGCGCGGCCGGGCAGCACGGTGACGGTGGTGGACATCCAGGCCCGCGAGGTCGTCGGTCGGATCGACCTCGGCCGGCGGAATGGACGGCCCGCGCGCCAGCGGCTCG
>CAYMLW010000031.1:0-20174 GCA_964391035.1 uncultured Gemmatimonadaceae bacterium | reverse complement strand
GCTTCGACGCCTTGTAGCGGTTGATGTCGTCGTCCTCGGCCTCGAGGATGCGGTCGAGCCGCTGGATATCGTCGTAGCGATCCCGGTAGCGGCCCCAGTCGAGCTCTTCCAGGTTTTCGTAGCCCTCGAACTGGCTGATGATGCCTTCGCCGTGGAAGGGCACGAACATCTTGCGCGTGATGTTCTCCCAGTGTTCGAGCTCGAGCCGCTCCAGGCCGAGCTTTTCCCAGAGCAGGTCGCGACGTCGGCCGGGCAGCACGTCGACGAGCACCTCGAGGGCCCGCAGGAGGACCCAGACCGCCATGATGTTGGTGTAGGCGTTGTTGTCGAGGCCGGGCTCGTCGGCGTCGGGGTAGCGGGTGTGGAACTCGTCGGGCCCGATGACGCGGGGGATCCGATAGCGGTCGAGGGCGCGGTCGTATTCGGCGATGCTGGCCCAGAACCGGGCCGTTTCGAGGATCAGCTCGGCGCCGTAGAAGGCCATGAACTCGATGTCATCGGTGACCTGGTAGTGCTTCCAGACGCTGTACGGGATGGCCACGTTGATGTGGCGCTGGAGGTGCGTCTCGTCCGGGACCCACCGGCCGGAGCGCGGGTTCAGGTGCAGCGTCTGGCTCTCTTCGCGACCGCTGCTCCCGCTCTGCCACGGGAACATGGCGCCTTCGAAGCCGGCGGCCCGGGCCGCCCGGCGGGCCGCGTCCAGGCGCTGGAACCGATACTTCAGGAGCGAGCGGGTCAGCTCCGGGAACCGGAAGTCGAGGACGGGGAAGACGAACAGCTCGTCCCAGAAGACGTGACCCCGGTACGCCTCGCCGTGGAGGCCCCGGGCCGGCACGCCCACGTCGTGGTCGGTGGTGTTCTCCGACACGGTCTGGAGGGTGTGGCACATGTACAGGCTCACCGTCCGCTCGGTCTCGGCGTCTCCGCCGCACGAGATCCGGCAACGGCGCCAGTTCTGGCTCCAGGCCAGGACATGACGGCTGAGGAGATCGCTGAATCCCCCCGTGTGGGCCAGGTGCTGCCGGGCCTCGAGGCCGCTCTCGGAGATGGCGTGGTCCATGGACGTGTAGAGGGCCATGGTCTTCTCGACGGTCACGTCGGCGCCCTCGTCCAGCTCCAGTGTGAGCCGGTGGGCGACGCGGTCCGGCTCCTGCACCAGCTCCCGCTCGGCGTCCACCTCCCGGCCGTGGCGGTGGACGCGGGTGCGCACCGCCTGGGCGATCCGGACCCGGGACTGGAGGGTGCGGGACTGGAGGACGATGGACTCGTTGTCGATCTCCTCGGTCTCGAGGCACTCGAGGTGGCGACTTTCGAGCCGTTGGTAGCGGGGCACGCCCTCGTTGCGGACCCGGCCGTCGATCCCGGACCGGACTTCGAGCCGGCCGGCCCAGTTCTCGGCCGTGAAGGTGGTCTCCAGGGCGGCCGCGTGGGGGTCGGCCATGCTGACGAACCGGCGCTGAGCGACGGACGTGACCCGGTCACCGTCGCGGAACCGGAGATGGCGGGAGAGGACGGCTTCCCGGATGTCGAAGCGCTGCTCGTAGTCGAGCAGCTCGGCGGCGTCCGGGCTGAACCACTCGCTGCCGTCGATCCGGAACCTCAGCTCGAGCCAGTTCGGCAGGTTTACCAGGCTCTCGTTCGGCACGGACGTGCCCTCGATGGTGGTCACCTGCCGGTCGTAGAGGCCGATCCGGTACGTGCCCGGATAGTGGGTGTCGTTGGCCCGACATTCCGGGGCGGCGCCCCGGGTTGCGAGCACGCCGTTGCCTGTGGTGCACAGCGCCTCCCGGAGCCGCTCCTCCTCGGAGTCGTAATCGTCGTAGACCAGCAGCCAATCCGTCACGGCGAGCCTTTCCTCAGGTGTGTGGTGATGCGGCGGACCAGGGCGATGGGTCCGTACGGCGCGGATCGCCGGCGGGGCCGCCGCCCGGGCCGCCTGGGCCGCCCGGCACCGGCAGCCGGGACAGGTCGCGGACGACCCGGTCGGCCCCGGCGCTCCGGAGGCGATCCCGGTCCCCGGGCCCGGACGCCACGCCTATGACCAGGGCGAAGCCGCCGCGGCGTCCCGCTTCCACACCGGCGGTGGCGTCCTCGACCACTGCGGCCTGGCCCGGCGCCACGCCGAGGCGGCGGGCGGCCTCCAGGAAGTAGGCGGGGTCCGGCTTCCCGGCCAGCTCGAGCTTCTCGCCGTCGGTGCCGTCGACCCGGGCGTCGAACAGGTCGGCGATCCCGCCCGCCCGGGCCACCTGGCGGCCGTTCCGGCTCGAGGTCACCATGGCCAGACGCACCCCGTTCCGTCGGAGTCGCCGGACCCACCGGATGGACGGCTCCAGAGAGTACACGCCTTCCCGTTCCAGCAGCTCCCGGAAATAGAGGTTCTTCTGGTTACCGAGTCCGCAGACGGTGGCCTGGCCGGATGGATCGTCGGGCTCGCCACGCGGGAGGTCGATCCCGCGGGACTCGAGGAAGCTCTGTGCGCCGTCGTATCGGGGCTTGCCGTCGACGTAGCGGCGGTAGTCCTCGAGGCTGAACGGCTCGGCCCCGGAGCCGGCGCGTTCCTGGAGGAATTCGTCGAACATCCGCTTCCAGGCCCGGAAATGGGTCCGGGCCGTGTCGGTGAGTACGCCGTCGAGGTCCAGGATGACGGCCTCGATCCCGGCGAGTCGCTCCTCGATTTCGGTCATGTGGCCCCCATCCGCTCGAACAGCCGGTCCGCGTCCTCGCGTCGACAGAGCTCGGTCCCGGGCGTCATGACGGCCGCCGCGCCGGCCGCGACGCCGTAGCGGGCCGCGGTGGGGACATCCTCGCCTCGGCTGAGGGCGAGGGTCGTGCCCGCCACGGTGCTGTCCCCCGCTCCGACCCTGCTCCGGATGGGCACGGTGGGCGCCGGGATCCGCCTGCACTCCGACCCGGTGACCAGAAGGGCGCCGGCGGCCCCCAGGCTCACGAGCACGACCTGCGCGTGACCGCTCTCCACCAGCTCCCGGGCGGCGGCCTCCTGTTCAGGGTCCTCGGTCACCTCTCGCCCCGCGATCTGCCCCAGCTCCCTGAGGTTGGGCTTCAGCAGGTAGACGCCGGCCTCGACGCCCTCCCGGAGCGCGTCTCCGGACGTGTCGAGCAACAAGCGTACGCCGGCGTTCCGGGCGCGTCCGGCCAGGCGGGCGTAGAAATCGGGTTCGACCCCGGGGGGCAAGCTCCCGCTCGCGACCAGATACGACGGCCCGGCGTCCAGCGCCGCCTCCAGCAGCCGCTCCTGCTCGTCGGCCGAGAGCCGGGGACCCGGGAGGATGAATCGGAACTGGCGGTCCGAGTCCGACTCGTAGGCGGTGAAGTTCTCCCGGGTCGGGTCCTCCACGTCGATCGACCGGACGGCCTGGCCCTCTTCGCCCAGCAGCCCCTCGAGCAGCTCGCCGGTGGAGCCACCCGCCGGAAACACCGCTTCCGCGTCCCCGCCCAGTCGCTGGATGGCCCGGGCGACGTTGATCCCGCCGCCGCCGGGGTCCCTGCGCGGGTTCTCGCAGCGGAGCTTCTCATCCGGCACGACCCGCTCCGCCTCTGCGAAGAGGTCGATCGCCGGGTTCATGGTCAGCGTCGTGATGCCCGCCATCGATCCTCCGTGCGCTGTGTTGCCTGTTCCGCCACGCGCTCGCGGAACGTGACCTGCATTGCTTCCGGGGTGACAGTCGCTGCATGTGCCGTTCCGGGAGAGAGACGGATCGAACGCGGATCCCGCCGAGTCGTGGGAGAGGAGATGGCTGAGGTCGAACCGGTAGTCTGGCTGAAAGACCTGACGAACGACGACGTGGGCCGCGTGGGCGGCAAGAATGCTTCGCTGGGCGAGATGGTCCGCGCCCTCTCATCTCGCGGCATCCGGATCCCCGACGGATTCGCCACCACTGCCGCGGCCTACCACCTTTTCCTGGAGCGCAACGAGCTGACCGACCCGATCCGGGCTGCCCTCGCCGACGGTGACCTGGAAGGGGAGGGGTTGGAGGCCGCCGGGGAGCGGATCCGCGGGCTGTTTCTCGAGAGCGAATTCCCCGAGGAAGTGGCCGGTCCGATCCTTGAGGCCTATCGATCGCTCGGGGATCGGTACGGCGTGGAGGACGTGGACGTAGCGGCCCGGAGCAGCGCGACGGCGGAGGACCTGCCGGAGGCGAGCTTCGCGGGCCAGCAGGAGAGCTTCCTCAATATCCACGGCGAAGAGCCGCTGCTGGATGCCTGCCGGGAGTGCTACGCCTCGCTGTTCACCGACCGGGCCATCGCGTACCGGGAAGAGCAGGGGTTCGACCATCTCGATGTCGCCCTCTCCGTGGGCGTCCAGAAGATGGTCCGGTCCGATGAGGCGGGCGCGGGCGTGCTGTTCACCATCGACACGGAGACGGGTTTCCCGGATGTGGCGATGATCGACGCCGCGTGGGGACTGGGCGAGGTGGTGGTCCAGGGGACGGTGAACCCGGACCGGTACGTGGTCTACTCCCCCTTCCTGAAGGACGAGGGTCTCCGACCCATCATCGGGAAGACGGTGGGTACGAAGCGGCGGAAGATCGTCTACGCTTCGGACGGCGAGGCCCCGACGAAGGAAGTGGCGGTGGAGGAGTCGGAACGGCGCCAGTTCGTCCTCGACGACCACGAGATCCTCCGGCTGGCCCGATGGGGGACGATGATCGAGGAGCATTACGGTCGTCCGATGGATATCGAGTGGGCGAAGGACGGGGATCGCGATGAGCTGTACATCGTCCAGGCCCGGCCGGAGACGGTGCAGTCGCGGCAGGAAGCGTCGACGCTCCGGCGCTACTCGCTGGAAGAGGAAGGCGAGGAGCTGGCTGCGGGCGTGGCCATCGGCAGCGCGGTGGCGGCGGGCCCGGTCCAGGTGCTGCTGGACGCGTCGGAGATCGACCGGTTCGAGGACGGGTCGGTCCTGGTGACGGACATGACCGATCCGGACTGGGTCCCGGCGATGAAGCGGGCGTCGGCCATCGTCACGGACCGGGGCGGTCGGACATCGCACGCGGCCATCGTGAGCCGCGAGCTGGGGGTGGCCGCCGTGGTGGGCACCGGCGAAGCGTCGTCGACGCTGGACGACGGGCGCGAGGTGACGGTGTCGTGCGCGGAAGGCGACGAGGGCTACGTCTACGCCGGCACCCTGGAGTACAGGGAGGAGGAGCTGGACCTGGAGGCGATCCCCGAGACCCGGACCACCATCCAGATGAACATCGCGGCGCCCGCGGCCGCAATGCGGTGGTGGCGGCTGCCGTGCGACGGAGTGGGACTCGCCCGGATGGAGTACCTGATCAACAACGTCATCGGCGTCCACCCGCTGGCGCTGACCCGGTACGACGAGCTGGACGATGAGGTACGGCGGCAAGTCGATGCCCTGACCCGGGGTTACGAGGATCGGACCGAGTATTTCGTAGACCACCTGGCCCGGGGCATCGGGACGGTGGCGGCCGCCCAGAGGCCGGACCCCGTGATCGTCCGGATGAGCGACTTCAAGACCAACGAGTACGCGGACCTCCTGGGCGGGTCCGGATTCGAGCCCGACGAGGAGAATCCGATGCTCGGCTGGCGTGGCGCGTCGCGCTACTACAGCGACGGCTACCGCGACGGGTTCGCGCTCGAGTGTCGCGCCATCCGGCGGGTCCGGGAGACGATGGGGTTCCGGAACGTGGTGGCCATGATCCCGTTCTGTCGGACCCCCGCCGAGGCGGACCGGGTGCTGGAGATCATGGCCGAGGAGGGGCTCGTCCGGGGCAAGGACGGCCTCGAGGTCTACGTGATGGCGGAGATCCCGTCGAATGTGATCGAGGCGGAGGCGTTCGGGGAGCGGTTCGACGGCTTCTCCATCGGGACCAATGACCTGACCCAGCTCGTCCTCGGCGTGGGCCGGGACGCCGACCGGCTCCAGTACCTGTACGACGAGCGGCAGGCCTCGGTGAAGTGGATGGTCCGACGACTCATCGAGGCGGCTCATCGGGCGGACCGGAAGGTCGGAATCTGCGGCCAGGCGCCCAGCGACCACCCGGAGTTCGCGGAGTTCCTGGTCGAGGCCGGGATCGACTCGATCTCGGTGAACCCGGACAGCGTGCTGGACGTGATCGAGCACGTGGCGGACGCCGAGGGTCGGGTTCGCAACAGAACAGACCGAGAGGAAAGGTAGACACCGTGTACAAGCACATCGTGGTTCCACTGGACGGCTCCGAGTTTTCCCGGACGGCCATCCCCTATGCCCTGAGCCTGGCGTCGCCCGGAAGCGTGGTCGAGCTGGTGTCGTCCGTCGAGGTGGTAGCGACACTGACCGGCGCCGGGTTCACCGGCGACATCAGCGCCGGGATCCCGGGATACGGAACCGGCACGCAGATCCCGGCGGCCGCCGATCTCCTGGAGTCGTCCCGCCGCAACCGCGAAGAGCATCTCGAGGCCACGGCGGAGTCGATCTCGACGGAAGCGACGGTGCGCTGGACGCTCCTCGAAGGGAGCCCCGCCGACGCGGTGGCGGCCCACGTCGAGGAGACGGGGGCCGACCTGGTGGTGCTCTCCACGCACGGTCGGGGCGGGCTCGAGCGGGCGTGGGTGGGCAGCGTGGCCGACCGACTGGTCCGGGCCCTCACGGTGCCGATGCTCCTGATCCGACCGACGGACGAGTCGGGGGCGGACCGGGAGCCCGCCATCCGACGGATCCTGGTTCCCCTCGACGGCTCGTCCCACGCGGAGGCCGTGCTCGAGCCGGTCAGGGACGCGGCCCGCGCGCTCGACGCCGAGATCGTCCTGCTCCGTGTGGTCGAACCCGATCTCGTCCTGGGGTCGCCGTACATACCCCACGCGGCCCGCGAGCTGGAGGAGCACCACGACGCGGTGAGCCGGGAAGCGGTGGAGTATCTGGACGGGATCGCGACGGGTCTGGAGGCGCAGGGGGTGCGGGTCGCGGCGCGGGAGGTCCGGATGGGCGTGCCCGCACGGGCCATCTCCGGTGTCACGGACGCCGAGGCGGACATGGTGGCCATGGCCACCCACGGGCGCGGCGGGCTGCGGCGCTGGGT
This sequence comes from uncultured Gemmatimonadaceae bacterium, assembly GCA_964391035.1. Taxonomy (GTDB): domain Bacteria; phylum Gemmatimonadota; class Gemmatimonadetes; order Longimicrobiales; family RSA9; genus JAWVYT01. The sequence continues at coordinate 13,134 of CAYMLW010000031.1, read as the reverse complement.
GCTGGGCAGCGTGAGCGACAAGGTGCTCCGGCGAGGGACCCGGCCGATGCTGCTGGTGCGGCCCGAGGAGGCGGGGGAAACGGAGTGAAGAGGCGGGGAAGGTGACCGGAACCTCCTGGCACACGCTGCGGGGTGACGAGGTCGTCGATGAGCTGGGTACGGACCCCGAGGGAGGGCTGAGCCGGGGCGAGGCGGAGGCGCGACTCGACCGGTACGGACCCAACGCCATCGAGTCCAAGGAGGAGACGCCGTGGTGGCGGATCGTCATCCGGCAGTTCCTCGATCCCCTGATCTACGTCCTGATCGTCGCGGGTCTGATCATGCTGGCGTTTCAGGACTACGCCGATGCCGTGGTCATCCTCGCGGTCGTGGTGTTGAACGCCGTCATCGGCTTCGTCGAGGAGTACCGGGCCCAGAGCGCCATCACGGCGCTGGCGGAGATGAGCGCGCCCCGGGCCCGACTCGTACGGGACGCGGACGCAGTGGAGGTGGAGACGGACCGCGTGGTGCCGGGGGACGTGGTGCTGCTGGCGTCGGGGGGCCGCGTGCCGGCGGACGTGCGGTTGTTGGAGACGGATCAGCTGCGCGTGGACGAGTCGGCGCTGACGGGCGAGTCGGAGGCGGTGGAGAAGCAGTCGGACCCGGTCGAAGACGAGCGGGCGGTGCCGGGCGACCAGCGGAGCATGGCCTTCTCCGGTACCAACGTGACCCGTGGGCGGGGCAGGGGCGTGGTGGTGCGCACGGGCGAGTCGAGCCAGCTCGGGCGCATCGCGGAGCGGACCCGGGAGATAGGCGAGGTCCGCACGCCGATCCAGGAGAAGATGGACCGGCTCGGGAAGGTGATTGCCGTCGGGATCCTGGGGCTGACGGGCGTCATCGCGGCGATCGGGCTGCTCCAGGGCATGGAGCTGTACGACATCCTGCACACGGCCGTAGCCATGGCGGTCGGTGCGGTTCCGGAGGCTCTGCCCGTGGTCCTGACTGTCGCCCTGGCCGTCGGCGTGAAACGTATGGCCGACCGCAACGCGATCGTCCGGACGCTCCCCTCGGTGGAGACGCTGGGGTCGACGACCGTCATCGCGTCCGACAAGACCGGCACGCTCACGAGCAATCAGATGACCGTGCGGGCGATCCGCTGCGGGGGGCGGTGGTACGAGGTCGAGGGCGGCGGCGATGAGAGGGAAGGCCGGATCCGTCGGGTCGAGGGCTCGGGCGAGGGCTCGGATGCGGAGGCTGGCGAGGCCCGGGAGGAGGCCGCGAGCACGGACCGGGGTGAGGCCCTCCGGATGACGATCCTCGCGGGTCTGCTCGCCAACGAAACGGCCACTGCCCCGGCAGAGGATGGGGAGCCGGAGGGGGACCCGACGGAGCGGGCCGTGCTGATGGCGGCCATGAAGGGGGGGCTCGACCCCGGGGAGACGCGGCGCCGGTACAGGCAGCTGGACATGATCCCCTTCGAGTCCGAGCGGCAGTACATGGCCACGCTGAACCGCGTCGGCGACCGCAACTGCATCTTCGTCAAGGGATCCCCGGAAGCGGTGCTCGATCGCTGCCGCCACCGGGTGGGGCCCGACGGTGAGGAGCGGGACCTCGACAGGGACGAAGCACAGGAGACGGCGCACGAGCTGGCGGAGGAGGGGTTCCGGGTCCTGGGCATGGCCTATCGGTACACGGATGCCGACGGCCTGGACGAGGAGCTGGAGCGCGACCTCGTGTTCGCCGGGTTCCAGGGGATGGAGGACCCCTTGCGGGCGGAGGCGAAGGAGGCCGTGCACGCGACCCGCCAGGCCGGGATCCGGGTTCTGATGCTGACGGGCGATCACGCCGACACTGCTCGGGCCATCGGCCAGCGGCTTGGGCTGACCGAAGCGGGGGAGACGAACGGTGGGAGCGGCGGCGTCCGAGAGGGTCGGGAGCTGGAAGACCTCTCGGACGCGGATCTTGATGACGTGGTAAGGGACGCCGACGTCTACGCCCGGGTCTCGCCCGAGCACAAGCTCCGGCTGGTCCGGCGGCTGAAGGAGCGGGGAAACGTGGTGGCGGCGACCGGGGACGGCGTCAACGACGCCCCCGCGCTCCAGGCCGCCCATCTCGGCATCGCCATGGGAAGGGCCGGCACGGACGTGGCCCGTGAGGCCTCCGACATGGTGCTTACGGATGACAACTTCGCGAGCATCACGAGCGCTATCGAAGAGGGGCGCCTGGTCTTCGCGAACATACGGAAGGTCGTCTACTTCCTGCTGTCCACCGGCCTGGCGGAGGTGCTCACGATCCTCGCGTCCCTGATCCTGATGTGGCCGCTCCCGTTCCTGGCCGTCCAGGTCCTGTGGATCAACCTGGTCACGAACGGGCTCCAGGACGTGGCCCTCGCCTTCGAGAAGGCCGAGCCGGGACTCCTGGACGAGCCGCCCCGGGACCCGGATGAGGGCATCATAGACCGTCTGCTCGCCTTCCGATTGGCCTGGATCAGCGTCTTCGTGGCCGGACTGACCCTCGCCGTCTTCTACTGGATGCTCCGCCAGGGCGCGCCGATGGAAGAGGTCCGAAGCGTGGCCATGACCCAGATGGTGATGTTCCAGTTCTTCCACGTGCTCAACAGCCGATCGCTCCGACGATCGGTGTTCCGGGTTCCGCTGACCGGGAATCCGTTCCTGGCCATCAGCATGGTCGTGGCCGTGCTGGCGCACCTGGCGGCGCTCCACCTGGCCCCCATGCAGGCGGTGTTCGGCACGGTCCCCCTCGACCTGGAGCAGTGGGGTCTGGTCATCGCCGTAGGGTCGCTGATCATCGCGGCCGTAGAGGTCGAGAAGCTGATTGTGAGACGGAGAGAGAACCAGAACCGATCCCCCGGGGAGGGTGCATGAAGATCGTCGCATACGAGGTCGAGGAGTGGGAGCGGGAAACGTTCGACCGCTTCAAAGACGAGCACGACGTGGTGTACCACGAAGAGGCGCTGACGGCGGACAATGCCGCCGAGGACGCGGATGCCGACGTCATCAGCACGTTCATCTACTCGAACTGCGGGACCGACGTGCTCGAGCAGTTCGACGACCTCTCGCTCATCGCCACCCGGTCGACCGGCGTGAACCACGTCGACATGGAGCACTGCCGGGAGCGGGACGTTGCGGTGGCCAATGTGCCGTCGTACGGGGAGAACACGGTGGCCGAGCACGCGTTCGCGCTGCTGTTGGCCCTGAGTCACCACATCGTGGAGGCCGCAGAGCGGACGGACCGAGGCGACTTCTCCCAGGACGGTCTGCGGGGGTTCGACCTGCACGGCAGGACGCTGGGCGTGGTGGGGACCGGGAACATCGGAGAGCACGCCCTCTGGATCGGGAAGGGCTTCGGGATGGAGCTGGTCGCGTTCGACGTGGTCCAGAAGGAGGAGCTGACGGAGGAGCTCGGCTTCGAATACCTCGAGCTGGACGAGCTCCTCGGCCGGGCGGATGTGATCACGATCCATGTCCCGCTGAACGACTCGACACGCGGGATGATTGGCCCGGAGCAGTTCGAGCAGATGAAGGACGGCGTGGTCCTGATCAACACGGCCCGGGGCGCGCTGGTCGATGTCGAGGCTCTCACGGAGGCCCTGGCCGGCGGCAAGGTGGCAGGGGCCGGGCTCGACGTACTGCCCGAGGAGCCGGCCGTCCGGGATGACACCGCTCTGCTGCGGGAGCGGTTCCGCCGGGACCACGACCTGGACGTGCTCCTGGCCGACCACGTTCTCCTGCGCCAGAAGAACGTGATCGTCACGCCCCACAGCGCGTTCAACACCACGGAGGCCATCCAGCGGATCCTGGACACGACGGTCGAGAACATTGTGGCGTTCGGTCGGGGCGAGCCCGACAATCTCGTGGACACCGAATGACGCGGCCGGTCTCGTGACGGATCGACCCGAGGCGCCGTGGGCCGAGTCGGCGGAGGCGGTGCTGCACCGGCTCGACACCGACGCCGGCGACGGACTGTCGGCCGGGGAGGTGGAGCGCCGCCGGGAAGAGTACGGGCCGAATCGTCTGCGGGAGGCCGATCGCCGAAGCGTATGGGCCATCCTGTGGGAGCAGATCCGGAGCGTCATCGTCCTGCTGCTCATCGTGGCCGTGGTGGTTTCGCTGGCTTTCGGCCACCTCGTGGAGGCCATCGCCATCGCGGTGGTCATCGTGATCAACGCCGGGATCGGCTTCTTCACCGAGCTGCGGGCGGTGCGCTCGATGGAAGCGCTGCGACAGTTGGGGCAGGCCGACTCGAAGGTGCTCCGGGACGGCGAGGAACGGACGATCCCGGCCCATGAGCTGGTGCCGGGGGACATGGTCGTGCTGGAGCAGGGCGAGGTGATCGGCGGCGACGTGCGCCTGATCGAGGTGGACGGTCTCCAGGTCGACGAGTCGCCGCTGACGGGCGAGTCCGTTCCGGTGCCCAAGCGGGTCGAGGCGGTGGAGGAGGGGACGCCGGTGGGGGACCGGTGGTCCATGGGCTTCAAGGGCACGGCGGTGACCCGGGGCGACGGCCTGGGCGTGGTGGTCCGGACGGGCATGGACACCGAGATCGGCGGGATCTCGGAGATGGTGGAGGAGGCGGAGGCCTCGGAGACGCCGCTGAAGAAGCGGCTGGATGCCCTGGGGCAGCGTCTTGTCTGGTTGACCGTGGCGGTGGCCGGAGCAGTGAGCCTGTCCGGTATCGTGGTGGGTCGCGAGCTGTACCTCATGATCGAGACCGGGATCGCCCTGGCCGTGGCCGCGGTCCCCGAGGGGCTGCCGATCGTGGCGACGGTGGCGCTGGCCCGGGGCGTTCGGCGCATGGCCCGGCGCGACGCCCTCGTCCGGCGGCTCTCTTCCGTGGAGACCCTCGGCTCCACCACCCTCATCTGTGCGGACAAGACGGGCACGCTGACGGAGAACCGGATGCGGGTGGTGGCGCTGTCGCTCCCGGACCGGCGAATCGACGTGGATCCGGACGCCGATGGCCGGGCCCGGTTCGTGCGCGATGGCTCGGAGGTCGACCCGGCCGAGGACACGGTCCTGGAGCGGGCGATCCGGGTCGCCGTACTGGCGAACGAGGTCGAGGAGGCGCCGGAAAAGGGCGAAGACGGCGAGTCGCTGCCGGGCGACCCCATGGAGCTGGCGCTGCTCCGTCTCGGCCGGGCCGCCGGGATGGCCCGGTCGGAGCTCGTGGAGCAGTGGCCGCAAGTGCGTCGGGAGCCGTTCGAGCGGGAGACCACGATGATGGCCAGCCTCCATGGCGGCGAGGGTGGGCCGCTGGTGGCGGTGAAGGGGGCGCCGGAAGCGGTGATCGAGGCGTCGTCGCGGGTGGTCTCGCAGGAAGGCGAGGACCCATTGGACGACGGTGGCCGGGAAGCCTGGCGGGAGCGGAGCGAGGCCATGGCCGGGGAGGGGCTCCGGGTTCTGGGCCTGGCGGTGAAGGAAGCCGACGAGGAGGCGGAGCCGTACACGGAGCTGACGCTGCTTGGCCTGATCGGGCTCCTCGACCCGCCTCGGGAGGGCGTGTCTTCCGCCGTGGGAGAATGCCAGGACGCCGGGATCCGGGTGGTCATGGTGACCGGCGACCACCCGGAGACGGCCCGCCAGGTCGCGGGCAGCGTGGGGATCGGGGAGACGGACTCGCTGCAGGTCGTGGAGGGCGTCGTTCTCGGGAAAGCCGAGGGGGAGCGTCGCCGGGAGCTGCTCACTTCCGCCGTCTTCGCCCGGGTGGACCCGGAGCAGAAGCTGAACCTGGTGGACGGGTTCCAGGAGCGGGGTGAGATCCTGGCCATGACGGGGGACGGGGTGAACGACGCGCCGGCATTGAAGAGCGCCGACATCGGCGTCGCCATGGGAAAGCGGGGAACCGAGGTGGCCCGGGAGGCCGCCGACATGGTCCTCCTGGACGACGCCTTCTCGACCATCGTCGAAGCCGTTCGACACGGCCGGGTGATCTTCCGGAACGTCCGCAAGTTCGTCATCTACCTGCTGTCCGGGAACGTGGGCGAGATCCTGGCCGTGGGGACCGCATCCGTGGCCGGGGCCCCGCTCCCGCTGCTCCCCCTGCAGATCCTGTATCTGAACCTGGTCAATGACGTGTTTCCGTCGCTGGCGCTGGGGCTCGGGACCGGCGAGCGGCACGTGATGGAGCGCCCGCCGAGGGACCCGGACGAGTCGATCCTGGAGCGCGGGCACTGGGCGGCCATCGGACTCTACGGGCTCGTCATCGCGGTCGCCATCCTGGGGGCGTTCTTCTACGCACTCCACGGGCTCGGCCTGGAGACGGGCGCGGCGGTGACCACCTCGTTCCTCGTCCTGTCCCTCGCCCGTCTCTTGCACGTCTTCAACATGCGGGACCCGCGCGCAGGGATCGTTCGGAACGAGGTCACGCAGAACCCCTTCGTCTGGGGCGCCATCGGTCTCTGCCTCGCGCTGTTGGGGCTTGCGGTCTACCTGGGACCGCTGGCGGAGATCCTGACGCTGCAGCCGCCGTCCGGCGCCCAGTGGGTCGTGATCGGGGTCGGCGCCGTGTTCCCGCTCGTGGTCGGACAGGCCTACCTGGTGGTTGCGGGCGCCAGGTCCGGCGGCGCGGCCGAGGAGGTGAGCGCTGGGGATTGAGCGGGTCGGAGCGTTGGCGGAGCGGCCCGAGGTCGGACGAGCGCTGGACTGCCGGTGCCCGGGCCTCGAGCTGGAGAACGAACCATACATGGAACACGAGGAGGAGTACAATGGCACGAGTCGCAATCAACGGTCTCGGTCGGATCGGCCGGGCCACGCTGAAGATGCTGCTGGACGCGCCGGACCTGGATCTGGTGGCGGGCAATGACCTGATCCCGCTGGACAATCTGGCGTACCTGCTCAACTACGACACGGTGTACGGCCGGTACGAGAAGCAGGTCACGGTGGAAGGGAAGGCGCTGGCCTTCGACGGGGAGAAGCTCCGGATGTTCAGCGAGGAGGACCCGGAGCGGCTGCCGTGGGATGATCTGGGCGTCGACATCGTGTTCGAGTGCACGGGCATCTTCACCAACCGGGAGGGACTGGAGAAGCACCTGACCGCCGGCGCTGAGCGGGCGATCCTGTCCGCGCCGGCGAAGGGGGACGGCGTGGAGTGGGTGGTATACGGCGTGAACCAGCCCGGCCAGGAGGCCCGGCTGATCACGTGCGCGAGCTGCACGACCAACTGCGTGGCGCCGGTCATGGAGGTCATGGACCGGCGGATCGGCGTCGAGAAGTCGATGATGACCACGATCCACGCGTACACTTCGACCCAGGCCATCGTCGATGGGCCGAGCAAGAAGCTGCGGCGCGGTCGCGCGGCGGCGGCGAACCTGGTCCCGACATCGACGGGTGCGGCGAGAGCGACGACCAAGGTGCTGACGGGGCTCGAGGACCGCTTCGACGGCGTCGCGGTCCGGGCGCCGGTGCCCGTGGGGTCGGTCTCCGACATCGTGATGGTCACCGACCGGGAGACCTCGGTGGAGGAGCTGACCGGGATCTTCGAGGAAGAGGCCCGGAGCGATCGCTACAACGGGATCATGGGCGCGGTCCACGACCCGCTGGTCTCGTCGGACATCATCCAGGATCCACGAGCATCGGTGGTCGACCTGGAAATGACGCAGGTGGTGGGCGGTAACCTGGTGAAGCTCATGGCCTGGTACGACAACGAGTGGGGCTACAGCGCGCAGATGGTCCGGACGGCCCAGCACCTGGCACGGCGGACGGCGGGCGAGGCCTGAGGACGGGGCTCTCTCAGCTCGCGTCCGACGACGACGCCAGCCGGTCCCGCAGGCGCCCGGCATCCCTCGGCGCGTACCCGTGCGTATCGTTGCAAGGTCCAGCCCGATACCCCGACTCTGATCCGTGCTATGGTCCCCTCCAGGGTCGATCCGGTATCCCTCTGAGGGCCGCAGGACCTGTTCCGAGAGCCGCGCGATCCATCCTGGGGCCGTGACGCCGGCGGCCTTCCGGCCCCGCGAAGGGCGTAGCCGGCAGGGCGGGAGGACGGGTGGCGTCGTCGTCTAGAAAGGGAAGAAGATCGGGATGACCGCCGTCGCCGCAGCCGCGATGAGGAGACCGAGCGGCATGCCCACGCGGGTGAAGTCGGTGAAGCGGTAGCCGCCGGGGGCGTAGACGAAGACGTTGGTCTGGTAGCCGATGGGGGTCATGAAGGCGTTGGACGCGCCGAACATGACGGCCACGACGAGGGGGAACGGCGAGATCCCGGTGGCGCTGGCGGTGGCCACGGCCACCGGGGTCAGGACGACGGCCGCGGCGTTGTTGCTGATGACGGATGTCAGGAACATGGTCAGGAGGAAGAAGGCCGCGATCACTCCGTACGGTCCCAGGGGCCGGGTGAGCTGGAGAACGCCGCCCGCGAGGAACGCGGCCGCGCCGGTGTTCTGCATGGCGATCCCCAGGGGAAGGATGGCGCCGAGGAGGACCACCACCATCCAGTCCATCTCGCTGTACGCCTCCTCCGGCGTCACGCATCCCGTCAGGAACATGGCCACCACGCCGAGGAGGGCGGAGACGAGGATCGTGGTGATGCCCGCCGCCGGCAGGAGGACCACGCCCACGAGGATGGCGACGGCCACGCCGGTCTTCTCCCGGCGTTTGGGCGGGATGTCCACCGCCTGGAGGAGCGCCAGGTCCTCTGTGCCGTGCGCGTCGTGCAGGTCCCGGGGTGTGCCCGAGACCAGGAGGATGTCGCCGCCCTGTAGCTTGACCTGCCCGATGGGCTTCCGGAGCGGGCGACCGTGGCGGAGGATGGCCAGCGCGTCGAGACCGTAGTGGCGTCGGAGCTCGACCTCCCGAAGCCTGTGTCCCACCAGGGCCGACCGGGGCGGGACCATGACCTCCGCGAGCCGCGTCTGCTCCTCGTCCTCGTCGGCCGTGGACTCCGCCGTGGCGGCCGTGGACTCCGCCCTCATCCCCGACAGCTCCAGCCCGTGCTCGTGCCGGATCCGGGCGATATCGGCCACGCTCCCCTCGACCAGCAGGAGGTCGCCCGCCTCGATCACGGTGTCCGCGTTCGGGTCCCGGATGGCGCGCACCCCGCGGTCGACCCGGATCACCTGTAGACCGTGCTTCTCGCCGAACCGGGACTCCTCCAGCGTCCGGCCCGCGACGGGCGACCCCTCGGGCACCACCAGCGCGGTGACGTACTCGTGGAGCTCGTACGTCTCGAGGAGCTCGGCCGATGCCTCCCGGTCGGGCATGAGCCAGCGACCCACGGTCAGGAGATAGGCCACGCCGAGGGCCACGAGGACGAGGGCGGGCGGCGTGATGTCGAAGAGCCGGATCCGGTCGAGGCCCAGGTCGATGACCAGCCCCGCCACCAGCAGGTTCGTGCTGGTCCCGATCAGCGTCAGCGTGCCGCCGAGCTGCCCGGAATACGACAGCGGCATCAGCAGTCGTGACGGCGGAATCCCCATCTCCCGGGTCAGCCCGATGATCATCGGGAGCAGGATCGCCACGGCGGCGGTGTTGTTGATGAACGCGCTGAGGGGGACGACCGTGGCCAGGATGATGAGGAGGAGACGGAGCTCGCTGTCGCCGGCAAAGCGCGCGATCCGTCCGCCGAGAAGGTCCACGAACCCCGTGCGGAGCAGGCCGGTGGAGAGGACCAGCATCAGAGCGACCGTGATGGTTGCCTCGTTGGAGAAGCCGCTGATGGCTTCCTGTGGGGTCACGAGGCCGAGGAGGAGGAGCACGGCCAGGACGAGGAGTGCGACGACGTCGAGACGCAGCCGGTTCCAGACGAAGAGGACCAGCGCCAGGACGATGACCCCGAGGGTCAGGCCGATGTCGAGCGTGAGTCCTACATCCTGGAGCCGTGCGACCAGGCTGTCCTGGTTCACCGGAGCGGGACGACCACCACAGGGCAGGGCGTGCGATCGAGGAGGGCCCGGGCCGGGTCGCCCTCGAAGAGCCGGCCCAGGACGCCGTGCTCGTGGTGCCCGACCACCACCAGCGCGGCGTCCACGGCCGCGGTGTGCTCCACGATGCTGTCCACCACGTCGCCCTCGCCGATCCGGACCGCGACCGCGAGATCCCCGAGCTGCTCCGCCGCGAACGCCCGCACCCGTTCCTCGACCTCTGCCCGGATCCGCTCCCGCACCGCCGTCTCATCCAGGCCCGCCTGCGTCGCCACGAACGGGGCCGTCTCGAGCTCGACCGCCACGTACAGGACGACCAGCTCGCGGTTCAGCGACCGGGCCAGGCGAGCCGCGGTCCGGGCGCACGGACCCGCGTCTTCATCCACCCGGGTGGCCAGCAGGATCGGGCCCGTCACGTCCGGCCCGATCACCCCGGCTCCCCGTCCCGGCCCCTGTCGCTGCGGCTCCAGTTCGCGAGCCGACCCCAGGGCGAGCCCACCTCGGCCCAGTCCATGATCCGCTCGGACGGGCCCATGGCGCCCAGGACCAGGGCGACGACGACGAACAGGCCGACCGCACCCAGGATGAACTCGGCGCCGACCAGGCCGACCCCGGCCCGCCCGAGGGCCTCGCCGACGAAGCTCTCGGCCGGGAGCGGGTGGACCTGGAGCTTGAGCAGCCAGGAGAGGATCACCACGCCGATCAGGTAACCGTAGTTCCTGCGCAGCCGGTAGCCCACCGCGCTCCAGATCTTGAGGTGCGGCACGGTCCGGCTCAGGTCCCTGAGGATCCCGTCGAATCCCGCCTCCGAGAGCGTGGTGGAGCCCTCGAGGGCGGGGGCGATCAGGTACCGGTTCAGGGCGTGGAACTGCCGGCGCCAGCGGTCGTACGCCTGGTAGCGCCGGGACTCCATGAACAGGAACATCACGTCGAATACCAGGGCCAGCAGGAGCACGAAGTGGGGCGCCCCGGGCCGCGAGAAGGCGAAGGTGACCATGCCCGCGGTGGTGGCGGCCGCCCAGTTCGTCGTGGCGTCCATGCGCTGCCGCCACACGTCGGCGTGGCCCACCGTGGCCCTGTAGAAGTGGATCAGGATCGGATTGGAGGGGTCCGGGGCAGCCATGGACGTTAGACTACGGCGTCACCCGGCCCGGCACCAGCCTGGGGAGCAGGGGGGGAACACCAGTCGGCCGGCGGGTACACCTCCTGTTCGGGGCGAGATGACCAGCACCGGGTGAGACCGAGTGAGCGGCGGATCGGAGGCGAGCGTGGACGAGCGGGGCGCGACCACGGCTCTCCGGAGCCGAGCGGGCGCGTCGCTGCGCCGCGCGACGCGCTCCCTCCGCGCCCGGAACTACCGCCTCTACTTCACCGGGCAGGGGCTCTCGCTCATCGGGACCTGGATGCACCGGGTGGCCATGGCCTGGCTGGTGTACCGGCTGACCGGCTCGGCGCTGATGCTGGGGCTGGTGGGCTTCGTCGGTCGGATCCCGACGCTGGCGCTGGCCCCGTTCGCGGGGGTGGCCGCCGACCGGTGGGACCGCCGACGCATCCTCTATCTGACCCAGAGCCTGAGCATGGCCCAGGCCTTCCTCCTGGCGGGGCTCGTCCTGGGCGGCGTGGTCGAGGTCTGGCACGTGCTCGTACTCGCCGCCGGCGTGGGGATCATGGACTCCTTCGACATCCCTGCCCGCCAGTCCCTCTACATCCACCTCATCGAGGACCGGGACGACCTGGGCAACGCCATCGCGCTGAACTCGAGCGTCTTCAACATCGCCCGCCTCATCGGCCCCTCCATTGCCGGGGTCCTGATCGCCGTGATTGGCGAGGGCTGGGTCTTTGCGCTGAACGGCCTGACCTACTTTTCCATGCTCGTGGCCCTCGTCCTGATGCGGTTCCCGGATCTCGCGATGCCCGACAGCACGCCCGGCGTGCTGCGCAACCTGAGAGAGGGCTTCGCCTTCGCGTGGCACGCCCCCGCCATCCGGGCCGTCCTCTTCCTGATCATGGTGGCGAGCTTCTTCGCGGTCCCGTTCACCGTGCTCATGCCGATCTTCGCCGGCGAGGTCCTCGGCGGCGGGCCCGACACCCTCGGGTTCCTCATGGCCGCCCAGGGCATCGGCGCGCTGGCGGGCGCACTCTACCTCGCCGCGCGTTCGACGACGACGGGGCTCGGCCCGCTCATCGCGACCGGCGCGACCCTCTTCGGCACCGGCCTCCTGGCGTTCGGGGCGTCCGAGACGCTCTGGGTCTCGCTGCCCGTCCTGACCGTGGCCGGGTTCGGGTTCATGGTCCAGACGGCGTCTTCGAACACCTTCCTCCAGTCCGTGGTCGAGGACCGGATGCGCGGCCGGATCATGAGTCTCTACACCATGGCCTTCGTCGGCACGCTGCCCCTCGGCAGCCTGTACGCCGGCTGGCTGGCCGACCGCATCGGCGTCCGTCTCACCGTGATGCTCGGCGGCCTCGTGGCCCTCGCCGCCGCCGGTGTCTTCCGGTGGCGGCTGCCTCGCCTGCGGGACGCCGTGGCCGAGCGCCGGGGCCGGGGCGCGCCCGCCGCGGCCTGACCCGACGGCAGGCAGCCCCACGAGGGTGACCTTGCAGGCCGGGCGTGGGGGGGCGCACTTTCGGGAATCGGGCGTGGCACCGTGCCAGGCGCCCCCACGTCGACCCAGAACGAGGTAGAGTGATGCCCCTCCGTGCACCCTTCCGTCCCGCCGAGACTTCCAGGGCCCTGCGGGGACCCGCGACGCCCGGTCCGCGGGCGGCGACATCTCGGGCTGGGGCACCCCGACGCCCACCGGGCCCGCGGGTCCGGTGGGTGGCGCTGCTGCTGGCCCTCGCCGTTCCGGGGCTGGCCATGCCGGTGATCGGCCAGGACCTCACGGTGCTGGACGACGGTCTCGCCCGCCTCATCGGGCAGGAGGTTTCCGGCGACGCGGCGTACGAGACCATCCGGACCATGACCCAGTGGCACCGGGCCGGTGGCACGCCCGGACTCTGGCAGTCGGCGGAGTTCATCGCCGAGCAGGCCCGCGCCGCGGGGCTCGAGGACGTCCGGGTGATACGCCAGGATGGGGGCGGGATGTCGTGGAGCGCCCGGTCGGCGGACCTGTGGATCGAGGGCGAGTCGCCGTCCCGGATCGCGAGCGTGCTGGAGGCGCGGCTGCACCTGGCCGACTACTCCCGTTCCGCGGACGTGACGGGCGAGCTGGTGGACGTGGCCGCCGGGACGGCGGCGGAGCTCGATGCGGCGGACGTCGCGGGCAAGGTGGTCC
>CAYMLW010000030.1:14478-20355 GCA_964391035.1 uncultured Gemmatimonadaceae bacterium | reverse complement strand
GCCCAGAACGGTCCGATGGCCGACAGCTCGCCCCGCACCGGGTCGACGATCGTGAAATCGAGACCCCGGATCACGAAGTAGGTCCCCACCAGGAACAGGGCCGCGGCAATGAACGTCACGTTCCGTAGCGCCGAAGCCGGGTTGGTCCGCTCCAGCACCTTCATCAGACCCACGCCCACCAGCGACGCGACCAGGCCCAGCATGATCGTGATCAGGGGGAGCGCAATGGCTTCCGCCCGCACATCCGCGTACAGAACGCTCGTCGCGCCGATGGCGATGGTCGCGATCACGCTGCCCACGTAGCTCTCGAAGATGTCGGCGCCCATGCCCGCCACGTCGCCGACGTTGTCCCCCACGTTGTCGGCGATCGTCGCCGGATTCCGCGGGTCGTCCTCGGGGATCCCGGCCTCCACCTTCCCGACCAGGTCCGCGCCCACGTCCGCCGCCTTCGTGTAGATCCCGCCACCCACCCGGGCGAACAACGCGATCGTGCTGGCGCCCATGGCGTAGCCGCTGATGATCCCGGCAAAGGTCCGGAACTCCAGGTCGGTCACGGCGCTGGCCCCGTAGGCCCAGAACCACAGCCCCACGCCCAGCAGTCCGAGCGACGCCACCGACAGTCCCATCACCGCGGCGCCGAAGAACGACACCCGCAGCGCCTTCCCCTGGCCCGACGCGTGCGCCGCCGCCGACGTCCGGACATTGGCCCGAGTCGCCGCCTCCATCCCGAACAGTCCGGCAAGCACCGAGCTCAGCGCCCCCGTCACGTACGCCAGTGACGTGAGCCCCGAGACCGCCCACCAGAGAAGCAGCGCCACAATGACCACGAACACGGCCAGGACTGTGTATTCCCGCCGCAGGAACGCCATAGCGCCCTCATGGATCTGGTCCGCCAGACTCCGCATGAGGTCGTTCCCCGTATCCTGACCCCGCACGTAAAAGTACAGGCCCAGGGCGATCAGCAGACCCAGGATCCCGAGCAGGGGCGCCCACTGGGTCCATGCAACTAGTTCCGTCACGGTTGCCTCCGTGAATTACCGGTTGTAGCGGCTCATGGCCGCTTCGATGTTCCCATCCATCCACTCCCGAGCGACCCCCATAAGGTCCGGCATGAGAGCCAGCACCTGGTCCTCCGCCTCCGGCTCGAACTCCGAAAGTACCCAGTCGACCATATCGACCCCCGGCGGCGGCGCACCCACGCCGATCCGTAGCCGGGCATACGCCTGCGTACCCAGGGCGGCCTCCACGGACTTCAAACCGTTGTGCCCCCCCGTACCCCCGGATGGACGCAGCCGTAGGCGTCCCACATCCAGCGCGACGTCGTCCACCACCAGCAGCAGGTCCCTCGCAATGTCGAGATCCGGGTCGGTCCGGAACGGTGCCAGGGCGACTCCACTCCGGTTCATATATGTGATCGGTTTCACAAGGGCAACCTCATGCCCACCGATCACCCCCCCCGCCACGAGGGCGGGCCCGCTCTTCTCGAACGGGCCCAAGCGCCAATCGTGACTCAGTCGATCGATCATCCACCAGCCCACGTTGTGACGGGTGGCGTCGTATTCCGGGCCAGGATTGCCGAGCCCGCAGATGACCTTCACCCCTACTCTTCGGGCTCGGCCTCTTCGGCCTCCTCCTCGTCCTCCGGCTCCTCACCTTCCTCGAGCTCTTCGGCCTCCTCGCCCACGAGCTCCGGCTCCTCGGCCTCTTCCTCCTCCTCCGGGAGCTCGAGGATCGTCGGAGCCGCGACCGTGCAGATCGTCCGGACGGGGTCGACCAGAAGCTCGACACTCTCGGGGATCTCGAGGTCCGAGATGTGGATGGAGTCACCGATCTCCAGCGCGCCGACCTCGACGGAGAAGAACTCGGGAATCTCCTCGACGGGGCAGGTCAGCTCCACCACGTGCATGATCTGCTGGAGCACGCCGCCGGCGCGGACGCCTTCCGGAGTCCCTTCCAGCCGGATCGGCACCTCGACGGTGACCTTTTCCCCGGCGTGGATCTGCTGGAAGTCCACGTGCAGGACCTCGGGCCTGTAGGGGTGGGCCTGGACTTCGACCACGAGGGTCCGGACCGTTTCGCCCTTCTTCTTGCCCTCGCCCCGGATCTCCAGCTCGATCAGGGTCGTATCCAGCGAGTGGTGCTTGACCAGCGTCTCGAACTCGTGGGCGTCCAGCGACAGCGGGCGCGTCTCCTCGTCACGGCCGTAGACGACCGCGGGGATCCGCCCATCCCTGCGAATCCGGCGCGCGGCGCCCTTGCCTGTCTCGCTCCGCAACGCCGCCTTCAGTGTGGTATTCTCCGCCATGCTCTCTTCCTTCTCCTCAATCGAAAAGCTGGCTCACCGACTCGTTCGAGTGCGTATACCGGATTGCACGCGCCAGCAGCGTGGCTACCGACAGCACCTTCAGTTTCTCGAACCGCCGCTCCTCGGGCACGTGCAGCGTGTTCGTCACCACGACCTCCGTTACCGGAGAGTCAAGGAGCCGATCCACCGCCGGTCCCGAGAGCAGCGGGTGCGTGGCCGCCACGTAGATCTCCGACGCCCCCCGCTCCTTCAGCGCCCCGATGACGCCGGTCATGGTGCCCGCCGTGTCGATCATGTCGTCCACGACAATGCACCGCTTCCCGTTCACTTCACCCACGATGTTCAGCACCTCGGCCACGTTGTGGGCCGGGCGCCGTTTGTCGATGATGGCGAACGACGCGTCGATCCTGCGGGCGAAGCCCCGCGCCATCTTCGCGGCCCCGACATCCGGGGCCACCACCACCACCTGTCCCAGCCCCTTCTGCTGGAAGTACCGGGTCAGGACCGGCGCCGCATACAGGTGGTCCACGGGCACATCGAAGAAGCCCTGGAGCTGGTGGGTGTGGAAATCGATCCCGAGCACCCGGTCCGCTCCCGCCGCCACCATCAGGTTGGCCAGCAGCTTCGCACCGATGGCCACCCGCGGCTGGTCCTTCCGATCCTGCCGCGCGTAGCCGTAGTACGGCATCACCGCCGTGACCCGCGCCGCCGACGCCCGCTTCGCCGCGTCCGTCAACAGCAGCAGCTCCATGATCGAGTCCGCCGGCGGCGGCGTCGGCTGGACGATGAACACATCCCGTCCCCGGGCGTTCTCGTTCAGCCGGACGAAGATCTCGCCGTCCGCGAACCGTGACACGGTCGCGTCAATGAGCGACAGCTCCAGCGATTGCGCGATCTCCTCTGCGAGCGGCCGATTCGCCGTGCCCGAGAGGAGCATCATGGGTCCATGGAACCCGTCGTTCGCCATCCGCCTCTTCGCCGTAAGGCCCCGAACTATCAGAGCCTTGAAAGGTATCCGGGACGTCCGGAACGGTCAACCGCCCGACGCTCCCGACGCATCTCGCGCCGACGCATCTCGCGACGCACTGGCTTCTCGAGGGCCCCCGAAGCGGCCGCCCGCAGCCCCGTTCTCGCCCGCGCCCCGGCCCGCGCCCCGTGCTCGCGCCCGGGTCCCCGTTCTCAGCCGGCGACCCCGCCTCCGCCGGGCTCGCCGCCCTGTTCGCCTCCCGGTCGTTTGCCGCTCGCGGCCTCGTCGCCCTGAGCCGAGTGGCGCGGGACCTCGTCGCGCTGGACCCCGTCAGCCCGGGCCTCGTCCCCTTCGACGTCGTCCGGGAGATGGATCTCGGCGAGTCGGGCCATTGCCCGCTGGTGCGCCGACTGGCCCCGTGACCCGGCGACCCGCATGAACTCGAGATAGTCGTCCACGGCATCGTTGAGCGATTCGTGGTCGAGGAGCAGGCGGGCGAAAACCAGGGCATTGTCGACGTGGCAGCGAATCACCGCTTCTTCGGCACGGGCCACGGCGAGGCGGACCCACTGATCGTGTGCGCTGCCCTCGCGGACCCTGCGCGCGATCCGGGAGACCAGCACGTCCGGACGAAACCGGCGCAACCCCTGCTCCGGGTCCGTGGAAGCGCGGGACTCCGCTTCCGTGTCCGCCTCCGCGTCCGCTTCCGTGTCCGCCTCCGCGTCTGCAGCGTGGCCTCGGCCCGCCTTCTCGGCCGCGGGCGCGTCCCGGTCGGCTTCGCGGGCGACAGCGACGCGTTCGGATCGGGGCAGCACGGGCCGGTCCGGGTCTTCGGTGAGGGCGTGCTCGAGGGCGATCAGCACCCGGGACCGGACAGCCGAGGCCATGGGGTCCCGCACGTCCAGCTCGTCGAGGTAGCGGTCGGCGGCCACATCGAACTCGAGGACGTCGGAGAGCAGCGCAATGAACTGGAGCGCGTGGCTGGCGTGGGTCTCGACCAACGCCTCCCAGGCCACGGCGCCGGCGATGTCGACCTGGCGACGGAGGGGATGTGGCAGCCGCCGCGTGGCGAGGGGACCGATGGGTACCATGGATGGGTCCTCGTACCTGAGGTAATCCTAGTTCCCCGGGGTGGATTCGAACCACCATTGGAGGATCCAAAGTCCTCCGTCCTGCCATTAGACGACCGGGGATCAATGTCTTGCAGGCCCCCCTCCGCACAACAACCTATGGTGCTGCACGCGCCCAGTTCGGAGGCTCCGTCGGGAGCGCCGCGGCCCATGAACGGGCAAACCGGTTCGGCCCTCCGGCCCCCGTGGGCTGACCCGCGATCCAATGCTAACCGCACCGCATCGTCTCCACAACGGCGGCCCTGGCGCTGCCTGTCCCGGCATGTCCCTGCCCCGCCGTCGGGCAGGACTTCCAGCGGAATCGAGAGCACAGAGTCACGTCGGTCTCACACCGGCGATGCACGCGGATCCGGGCAGGTAGGTTCGGCGATCAGGCCGTGGGACTGCGGGTCGCCGTGAGCACGACGACGACGGCGGGATCCGCCCGCAGGCGGTCCACGGCTTCCTCGGCCCCGGCGGCGTTCGCGAAGACGCCGAACACGGAAGACCCGCTCCCGGCCATGAGCGCCGTTTCGGCGCCGAGGTCCCGGAGCGCGTCCCGGATCCTGCGCAGCGACGGGTATCGGGCGAACACGGGGGCTTCGAGATCGTTGACGGCCATGGCCGCGACCCCGGCCCAGCTCTCCGGCACCGGTGGCTCGGCGGGCAGTGGCGTGTCCGTGCCCCGGTCGGAATCGAGCCAGCGGTAGGCGTCGGCGGTGGCGATCCCGAATCCGGGTAGCAGGAGGACCACCGGTCGAGGCGGAAGCGGCGGTACGGGCACCAGGCGATCCCCGCGGCCCGTGGCCCGTGCGAAAGGGGAGCCGAGGAGAAAGAACGGGACATCGGCACCGAGCCGGGCCGCGAGGGCCGCCAGGTCGTCGGCCTCGACGGCTTCGGGGTAGAGCCGATCCAGGGCTCGCAGGACGGCGGCCGCGTCGCTGGAGCCGCCGCCGAGGCCGGCGGCCGCCGGGATCCGCTTCGTCAGCCGGATCCGCGGCATGGCGGTGTCCGGGAGGCCGGCGAGGGCCAGAAATCCGCGGGCCGCCCGGGCCGCCAGGTTCCGCGCGGGGTCGCCTAGCTCGGGCGGTGCCTGGACGGGCGGGCCGAAGGAGACGTCCAGCCCGGGCCCGTCCGGCGCGTCCGGGGCCACCTGGACGCTGTCCGCGAGGTCGAGAGCGCAGAAGAGGGTGGCCAGAGGATGGTAGCCATCGTCGCCGGGCGGCCCGACCCGGAGCAGCAGATTGACCTTGGCCGGCGCGTCGAGGGTGACGGTCACGCGCCGTTGTCGTGGGTCGGCGCCAGACCGCCGGCCGTTGCCTCGACGGCGGATTCGACGCTGTCCTCGCTGCTCTCGACATCCCGCCATGAGATCCCGAGCCGCCAGAGGTAGTAGAGGCCCAGGACGGTGACGGGCACGAAGCCGGCAATATGGAACCCGACGGCGAAGGCCAGGGCGGGCTCCGAGGCCGTGCCCCACACGCCCACGAGGGCGA
>CAYMLW010000030.1:0-14468 GCA_964391035.1 uncultured Gemmatimonadaceae bacterium | reverse complement strand
CGTCGCGTCCAGCCGCGGTCGACCGCCTTGCGGGCGGCGGCCTCGAACACGCCGAAGAAGCCGGGCGCCGACGGCAAGGCCACGGCCAGCCCGATGATGCTCTGGACGAACAGGGCGGCCACGAACGGGAGCTGGATTCCGAAGGCGAACAGGCCGATCCAGAAGCTGAGGGCGCCCGTAAGCCAGATGACCGCGGACCAGGCCACGATCTGCGCCACGAGCCGGCCGTCGCGAATGGCGGCCAGGCCTTCGAGGAACGCTTCGAGCGCGTCGACCACGGGCCGGCGCAACGCCTGTGGCAGAGCCCTGGCCACCGTGCGCTCGAACAACCGGACGGACGCCTCCGGGCGGATCACCATGGCCAGGAGAAAGACGAAGACCAGGACGAAGAGCCCGCCCATGCCGAGGGCGACGCCGCCGAAGTCGCGTCCGGACACCTCGGGGAAGCTCGGCCAGGCCAGCGAGATCAGGAGGAGGAGGACGATGACGATCCCGTCGAACATGCGCTCGACCACGAGGGAGCCGAACGACGCCGACACCCGGACGGGCTCGAGCCGGCTCAGGGCGTAGGCGCGAGCGAACTCGCCGACCCGGGCGGGCAGCAGGTTGTTCACCATGAACCCGATACACGTGGCCGCGAATCGGGGATGGAACCGGGACCCCGGGATGGTCGGTCGCAGGAGCGGGCCCCAGCGGATGGCCCGGAGCGGGAACAGCACCGTCGCCGTGAAGGCGGCCAGGAGGAGCAGCGGCAGATCGGCCTCCCGGACGTGATGCCAGACCTCCGCTAGGTGCACGTCCCGGAACGCGTACCAGAGGAGGCCGCCGCTGATGACGAACCCGAGGACGGCCTTCCAGTCCAGGAAGGTCCGTCGGCGGGACGCCTCATCCGCCGTCACTTCCCGCCGAGCTCGATCAGATCGAACAGCTCGTCGAGGATCGGGCCGGCCGGCTCGTCGGCGACGACCGCCATCTCCAGCGGCTCGCGCAGCGCCGCCGCCCGCTTCAGCGCCGCCTCCGGCCCGTACTCCAGCGACTCGAGCGGGACCGCCCCACCGGCACCGCTACCGCTGCTCTTCGGGCTGTTCTCCATCGGATTCTCCCCTGTCGAATGCATCCGCCGTTCACTCCGGCCCGGACCGGGCCTGCCGCAACAGCGTCTTCATGTCCGCCACGGCGCGCTCGAGCCCCGTGAACAGCGCCCGGCTGATCACGCTGTGACCGATGTTCAGCTCCTCGATCTCTGCGATCGCCGCCACCGGCGCCACATTCTCGTACGTCAGCCCGTGGCCCGCGTGCACATCGAGACCCAGCGACCGGCCCAGCGCGGCCGCCCGACGCAGCCGACCTAGCTCCTCAGGCGCGTCCCGACCCGGCCGCCACGCGTTCGCGTACTCCCCGGTGTGCAGCTCGATCGCGTCCGCCCCGAGCTCCGCCGACGCCCTCAGCGTGTCCGGATCCGGGTCCACGAAAAGCGATGTCCGGATCCCCACCGCCCGGAGCGACTCCAGCGTCCGCCCGATCCGGTCCGGCGAATCCAGCGACAGCCCGCCTTCCGTCGTAATCTCCTCCCGCCGCTCCGGGACCAGCGTCACCGCCATCGGGGCCAGCTCCACCGCGATGCCCGTCATCTCCTCGGTCGTCGCCATCTCCAGATTGATCCCCGTCCGGGCCGTCTCCATCAACAGGCGCACGTCCCGGTCCTGGATGTGGCGCCGGTCCTCACGGAGGTGGATCGTGATCCCGTCGGCACCACCCTGTTCCGCCAGCACCGCCGCACGTACCGGGTCCGGCTCGTCCGTCCGTCGCGCCTGCCGTACAGTGGCGACGTGGTCGATATTGATGTGTAACCGCATCATTCTGCCAGCAATGCCTCGATGGCGTCGGCCCGGGCGGGGTCGAGGCCCACCGCGCGGGCGAGCTGGAGGGTCTCCAGTCCGAGGGCCGAATATAGGCGCCGCTCCCGGGGCGACAACCGGGCGAGGTGGAGCCGGACGGTGTCGAGGTCGCCCCGTGCGAGGGGTCCGGTGAGGGCGGCCCGGAGTCCGAGCTGGTCGAGGGTATCGATGGAGCCGCGCATGAGGGGGACGGCCGCGGCGATGGCCTCGTCTTCCGCAACGCCGGCCTCGGCGAGGACCCGTGCGAAGGCCGCGGCCGCGGCCAGGACGTAGCTGGAGGCGAAAGTCTCGGCCGCGTGTGCGATGGGCCGGAGGGCGGGCGGGAGGACGAGGGCCTGGCCGTCGAGGGCGTCCACGAGGCGACGGGCCGCGGTGAGGGCACCGGGCTGACCGGAGATGGCGTAGGCGCAGCCACGAAGCCGGTCGGCGCCGGACCAGGGGTCGGCCACGGTCTGGAGCGGGTGCAGGGACCCCACGGTGTAGCCGGCGTCGTGGAGGGGCGAGAGGATATCGCTGGAGAGGGCGCCGGAGAGGTGGAGCGCCACGCAGTGGCCGTCGCGAGGCCCCGGGCGACTGATGTCGTTGACGACATCGTGGAGTGCCTCTTCCGGCACTGCCAGAATCAGGACCGTGGTTTCGGCAGGCGGCGGACCGACGCCCACGCGGTAGTCGACCAGGCTGCTGTCCATGACCGGGTGCGGCGGCTGCTCTGGCGACCGTCCGATGAGTGTGAGTCGGTCGAGGGCATCGGCCTGGAGCAGGGCACTGCCCAGGGCGAGCCCCATCCGGCCGGGGCCGATGACGGCCAGTCGGTCACTCATCCGACGCCCCGTTGACCTGGATGCCGACCCGCTGTCGGAGGCGTCCCAGGGCCGGGGTCGGCAGCCGGGCCCGGATATCGATGGTCGTGCCCCGCTCGGTGAAGCTGATCACCTCCCCCTCCCTGTAGACGGCTGCGAGGGCCTCGCCGTCGGAGGCCGGGACCAGGAGCTGGACCTCGGGCCGCTGTTTCCGGATCTGGTCGTCGAGGAGCTCGGCCAGCTCGGCGACCCCGTCCTTCTCGACCGTCGACGTGAACACGGCGGGTTCCGGGAAGACGGTCCGGGAGCGGTATCGCAGGGCGTCCTCCTCGTCGTGGGTGAGCTGGTCGATCTTGTTGAAGACCAGGGCCACGGGAACGTCGTCCAGCTCGAGGTCGTGGATCACCTCCTCGACCACCTGTTTCTGCTCCTCCCATCGGGGGTGGGCCCCGTCGATGACGTGGAGCAGGACATCGGCCTCCGACGCCTCTTCCAGGGTAGCCCGGAACGACGCCACCAGGTGGTGGGGCAGCTTCCGGATGAACCCGACCGTGTCCGTGATCAGGACGGTGTTGCCGCTGGGCAGGTCGACCTTCCGGGTCGCCGGATCGAGAGTGGCGAAGAGGCGGTCCTCGACGAACAGTTTCGACCCGGACAGCGCCCGGAGCAGGCTGGACTTACCGGCATTCGTGTACCCGACCAGTGCGGCCTGGGACTCGCCCGACCGGCCCTTTCGCTGGGTGGCTCGCCGCTGTGCCACGACCTCCAGCTTGCCGCGAAGGTCGGAGATGCGACGGCCGATGATGCGGCGGTCCGTCTCGAGCTGGGTCTCGCCGGGGCCCCGCAGCCCGATCCCGCCCCGGATCCGTGACAGGTGTGTCCACATCCGCTTGAGTCGGGGCAGCAGGTACTCGAGTTGGGCCAGCTCGACCTGGAGCTGGGCCTCGTTCGTCCGGGCCCGGGTCGCGAAGATGTCGAGGATCAGCTCGGTCCGGTCCATGATGCGGATGTCGAGCAGGTCCTCCAGGTTCTTGCCCTGGGCCGGCGTCAGCTCATCGTCGAAGATGACGACGGTGGCCTCCCGCTCCCGGGCCACCCGGCGCAGCTGCTCCGCCTTCCCCTCCCCGATGAAGTAGCGCGTGTGGGGCGCGGTGAGTCGCTGGACCAGAACCGCCACGACATTCGCGCCCGCCGTGTCCGTCAGGCGACCCAGCTCCTCCAGATGCTCGTCCGCCTCCTCCGGCGACACATCCGGCGTCGGCGCGCCCACCAGGACCGCCCGCTCCTCGGGCTCTTCCAGCGAAATGGTCTCTCTGATCGAATCCTCCCTTCCTGTTCGCTCCGTGGCCGGCTCCGGCTACCGGACACCGCCCGGCGTGACCGTGCCGGACTGCCGATACGGGATCTCCCGCCGCAGAGGGTCCTCCAGCGCCACCGTGCCACGCACCCTGTACTCGAACGAGCCCTGCTCGATCAGCGTGCGGATCGCCCGCCCCAGCCGGCGATACTCGAACGCCACCGGGACCACGACCACTGCGGTGTCCCCGGCCGCCACCTCGATTCCCGGCGCCTCGCCTTCCGCGAAATCCAGCCAGCCGTCGGTGTGCGGGTCCTCGAGCTCCACCGCGTACGTCAGCCCTGTGGCCCGCAACCCGAACCGGTTCGGGTTGTACACGCTCAGCTCGAGGTCCACCACGCCGCCCGTCAGCCCGACCGACGCCAGCCGCACGCCACCGAGCCAGACTTCCGGCTGCGCGACCCTCGGCACACACGCCGACACCGCCACGGCGAGCGCCACGACCACGATTCGCACACTGCCTCTCATACGTCTTCTACCCGGCCCGACCTCGCTCGTTCGATCTCGATCCTCGATCCTCGATCCTCCCTGCCTGGGCGTCCTTCTCACTCGCCCTGATCCGCCTCACTCGCCCCGCTCCGCCGCTCCGCCCACCACCGCAGTCGCTCACCGATGCGTTTCTCGTGGCCGAACCCACTCGGCCGGTAGAACCGGGTGCCGAACAGCGACTCCGGCAGGTACTCCTGGGCCGTAACGTGGTCCTCCGAGTCGAAGGCGTACTCGTAGCCCTCGCCGTAGCCGAGGTCCTTCATCAGCCGGGTCGGCGCGTTCCGTATGTGCAGCGGGACCGGCTCGGCCGGCGTGTCCCGGGCGGCGGAGCGGGCCGCGCCGAAGGCGATGTAGAGCCGGTTCGACTTGGGCGCCGTCGCCAGGTAGACGGCCGTCTCGGCCAGTGCGAGGTCGCCCTCTGGAGAGCCGAGCATGTGGAAGGCGTCCCGGGCCGCCACGGCCACGCCGAGAGCGTTCGGGTCGGACAGCCCGATGTCCTCCACGGCCATCCGGATCAGCCGCCGGGCGATGTACAGGGGGTCCTCACCGCCCTCGAGCATCCGTGCCAGCCAGTAGAGAGCACCATCCGGATCGCTGCCCCGGACGCTCTTGTGCAGCGCCGAGATCAGGTTGAAGTGCTCCTCACCGCTCTTGTCGTATCGGGCGACGCGTCGCTGGAGGGCTTCCCGGGCCCCTGCCTCGTCGACCGCGCCCCCCGGGCCCGCGATCGTGGCCGCGGTCTCGAGGGCGTTCAGGGCGCGGCGGGCATCGCCGTCGGCCTCCCGTGCGATGAGGGCGAGGGCGTCGTCCTCCACGGTGAGGTCGAGGGCGCCGAGCCCTCGGTCCGGGTCGGAGAGGGCGCGGCGCAGGATGACCCCGAGATCGTCCTCCGAAAGCGGCTCGAGCACGAAGACCCGGGCCCGGCTGAGGAGCGCGCCGATGACCTCGAACGACGGGTTCTCCGTGGTCGCGCCGATGAGCGATATGGTGCCCGCCTCGACGTGGGGGAGGAAGGCGTCCTGCTGCGCCTTGTTGAAGCGGTGGATCTCGTCGCAGAAGAGGATCGTGCGGCGACCCGTCGCCTGGAGCCGGAGCCTGGCCTGCTCGATGATCTCCCGGACCCGGGGGACGCCCTCCGTGACGGCGCTGAAGGGCTCGAACGCCGCGTCGGTGCGCTCGGCGATGACCCGGGCGATCGTGGTCTTCCCGGTGCCCGGCGGACCCCAGAGGATCAGGCTGCCGACCTCGTCCTTCTCGATCAGCTCCCGGAGCGCCCGTCCGGGACCGAGCACACTCTCCTGGCCCACGAACTCGTCCAGCCGGCGGGGCCGCATACGGGCGGCCAGCGGGGCGGTGTCGGGCGCGTCGCCAGGCGATCCGGAGCCGCCCCTCGACCCTGCCTCGGCCCCTGCGTCGCTCCCGGCCCCGGCCTCGCCCCGGGGATCCTCGCCGCCGGATCCCCCGCCGAACAGGTTCAGCTCACTCATCCAGCCACTCCTGCCGGACCAGGTCCAGGAGCCGCTCCGGCTCGTTGAGCGACGGGTCGTCGATGACGCGCTCGGTCAGCTCCTCGAGGATCTCGCCGAAGCGGGGGCCCGGCTCCAGGCCCAGCTCCCGGAGTTCCCCACCGCCGATGGCCAGGCCGGCGGGCTCGAGCACCGGGTCATCGAGGAGGACGCGATGGGCCATCCGCCAGCGCTCCAGCAGGTCGTCGGGACGCGTCGGCGACTCCCCCTCTTCCCCGCCCGGCGCTGCCGCCGCTCCGGCCCGGGCCACCTTTGCCGTCCGTTCACCGCACCAGAGGGCGAAGCGGAGGCGGAAGAGGTCGCGGACCAGGTCCGGCCCGAGATCCCGGAGCCAGCGGCGGACGCCGGCATCCGGGGCGTCGGGCGGGAAGAGATCGGCCTGATGACGGACCAGGCGGACCACGCGCTCGCGGTCGGCGTTCGAGGTCTTCAGCCGCCGCATGACGTCCTCGGCCTTCCGGGTGCCCAGCACCTCGTGGCCGGTGTACCGCCACCCGCCCTTCAGGTCCCGGGTCCGGGCGCCGGGCTTGCCAGTGGCGTGCAGGAGCGCCGCCAGTCGGATCGGGGTCCGGTGGGGCGCCACCGCGTCTACCGCGGCGAGGGTCCGGTGCCAGAGGGCGCCGGGCCGGGAGGCCGGCGTGTCCCGGCCGTCGGCGCCGGGTGGATCCTCGGCACCGACCGGGGTTTCGGTCGGCGGCGAGTCGCCTGGCGGCTCGT
This sequence comes from uncultured Gemmatimonadaceae bacterium, assembly GCA_964391035.1. Lineage (GTDB taxonomy): Bacteria > Gemmatimonadota > Gemmatimonadetes > Longimicrobiales > RSA9 > JAWVYT01. Next base: position 7,681 of record CAYMLW010000030.1, on the reverse strand, counting down.
GGACGAGGCCGGCGAGCTCCGGGTAGAGGACGGTGAGGGCACCGCTGCGCCGATAGAGCTCGAGGCCGGTCGAGGCCTGTCGGGACGCCAGGACCTTGAGGAGCTCCTCCCGGACCCGCTCCGCCGACAGCTCCCGCAGGTGATCGACCGCCGCGGTGAGCGCGCGCCAGGTGGCCGGCTCGATCTCGAGGTCGAACCGGCTGGCGAACCGGAGGGCGCGGAGCAGGCGGAGGTAGTCCTCGGAGAAGCGGGCAGCCGGGTCGCCTACGGTCCGGAGGCGTCCGGCCTCCATATCGCCCTGCCCGTCGAAAGGGTCCAGGATCTCGTCGCGGAGCGGGTGCCACGCCACGGCGTTGATGGTGAAATCACGGCGGGATAGGTCCTCCTCGACGGTCTCGGCGAACGCCACCACGGCGTGCCGCCCGAAGGTCTCGATGTCACGACGAAAGGTAGTGAGCTCGTACATGGTGTCCCGGTCGAGGACGCCGACGGTGCCGTGATCGACGCCGATGGGCACGGTGCGACGGAAGACCTCCATGACCTCGCCGGGCGTGGCGGCGGTGGCCAGGTCCCAGTCGCCGGCGGGATGACCCATGAGCGAGTCGCGCACGGCGCCCCCCACGGCCCAGGTCGAGAAGCCGGCCTCCTCGAGCCGCTCGGCGATCCGGCGCACACCCTCGGGGGGACTCAGCTCCATCCGGTCAGCCGCAGAGCACCGCTCCGCCGTTCACGTTGAGCACCTCGCCGGTGACGTGCCGGGCGAGCGGCGAGCAGAGGAATAGGATCGGACCGGCCACGTCGTCGGCCGACGCGATCCGGCCCAGCGGGATCGTCGCCTCGATCTCCGCCCGGGATTCCGCATACGGGCGCGCCGACATCTCCGTGTCGATCCAACCCGGCGCCACGCAGTTGACCGTGATGTCCCGATCGGCCAGCTCCACGCACAGCCCCTTCACCAGCGAATTCAGCGCGCCCTTGGTGGCCGCGTAGTCGCCGTGGTAGGCCTCCCCCCGCTGGCCCGCAGTCGAGCCGACCAGGACGATACGTCCGCCCGGCCCGATCCTGCGCGCCGCCGCACGCACGCAGTGGAACACCCCGTCGAGGTTCACCGCCAGCGTGCGCCGCCACCGCTCGTCGGTCATGTCGGCGATCGCCACGTCCTCGGGCGGCCATATCCCGGCATTGGCCACCAGGATGTCCAGCCCCCCGAGGGCCTCGTCGGCGGCCCGGAAGAGCTCCTCGACCGACTCCGGGTCGGCCACGTCGCCGGCGAACGCCTCGGCCTTCACGCCGAGTGCCTCCAGCTCCGCGACGACCGCCGCCGCTTCAGCGGCCCGATCCCGGTACGTTATGGTCACGTCCGCGCCCGCCTGCGCGAGCATGCGCGCCGTAGCGGCGCCCACGCCCCGGGATCCGCCGGTCACCAGGGCCCGCTTGCCCGAAAGGTCAATGTCCACGGACGCGTTCCTCCACCAGGTGACAGATGATGTGGCCGATGGCCAGCTGAACTTCCTGGGCCCGCGCGCCTTCGTCCGTGGGGAGTACGAGGGCGTGGTCCACCATCCCCGCCAACTCGCCGCCGCCGCGGGCGAGGAGGGCGGCTGTGGTCACGCCGCGCTCGCGGGCCGCCTCCGCCGCCCGGAGCAGGTTGGGCGATGCGCCGGACGTGCTGTGCAGGAACAGGAGGTCGCCCGGCCGACCGAGGGCGAGAACCTGCCGGGCGAAAACATGCTCGAAGCCGTAGTCATTCGATGCCGCCGTGAGCAGCGACGTGTCCGTCGTCAGGGCGATAGCCGCCAGCGGGTCCCGGTCATCGCGGAACCGGACCACGTACTCGGTGGCCAGGTGCTGGGCATCGGCCGCGGAGCCGCCGTTCCCGCAGAAGAGCAGCGTGCCGCCACCCTCCACGACTGTCGCGGTCACGGCCGCCAGCTCGGCGATCTCGCCCGCCAGCTCCCGCGCCACCCGCTTGGCCAGTTTCGCCAGGTCCGTAAGCTGGTCCGTAGCCTGCTCGACTCCAGGGCTCTTCATGGCCTCGTCCGTTCGAGGAGCGCGCCGATCCGGGCATCGCCGAACCGGGCGGTGATCCGCTCGAGCTCGGCCGGGCCGGCCTCGGCCGCGGCCTCGCATGCGTACGTCAGGAGCGCGTCCGCGGCCAGGAGTTCCGCGGCCATGGCCCGATCGGCATCGCTCCGGACCACCACGTCCAGGGCATGGAGCGCGCACTCCGCCAGACGGTCGGGGAGGGCGCCGTCCGGGTCCATGGCGCCGGCTGCCTCCGCTCGGCTCACCACGTCACGAACCGCGCGCCGCAGCGCCGTCGGCATGCCGGGGCGACGGCTCTCCAGCCAGGGCACCACAGTCACTCGCCCTCGAGGAGCGAGCCCACGATGCCCGGCGCCTGCTCCAGCGCCTCCGTCACCTTCCCATCGTCACCCACTCCCCCCTGCGCCATGTGGGGCCGGCCGCCGCCGGACGCACCTGTGACCCCGGCCACGCGGCGGACCACCTGATCCGCCCGGACGCCCTTCTCGATCAGGTCGTCGGTCACCATGGTGAACAGGGCCGTCCGATCACCCGACCGGGCAGCCAGCACCACCACGCCGCTGCCCAGCCGGTCCCGGAGCTGGTCACCCAGCGCCCGCAACTCGTCCTGGTCGGCCACCTCGACCTTCGACGCGATCACCCGGACACCACCGACTTCGACGGCATCCGCCACCAGGTCGCCGACGACATCCGCGGCGCCACGCCGCCGGGCCCGCTCCACCTGCTTCACCAGCTCCCGGTTCTCCTCCTGCAGCTGCTCGATCCGGCGCAGCACCATGTCCTCCGGCACCCGCAGCAGCGACGCGGCCTCCCGGAGCGTCTCCTCCTGCTTCACAGCGTAACGGTACGCTTCCCGGCCCGTCACGGCTTCGACTCGCCGGACGCCGGAGCCCGTCCCCGTCTCGCTCACGATCCGGAACAGGCCGATCTCGCCGGTATGGCGGACGTGCGTGCCGCCGCACAGTTCCATGCTGACGCCGGGGATCCGGATCATGCGCACCATGTCGCCGTACTTTTCCCCGAACAGCGCCATGGCGCCCTTCTCCATCGCCTCGTTGTAATCCAGGAAGTCCACGGCCACGTCGTGGTCCCGGAGGATCGCCTCATTCACCAGATCCTCCACCCGGCGGATCTCCGCCTGCGTCATCGGCGCCGGGTGCGAGAAGTCGAAGCGCAGCCGGTCCGGTGCCACGAGCGAGCCCCGCTGGAGGACGTGGTCACCCAGGACCTCCCGGAGTGCGGCGTGCAGCAGGTGCGTGGCCGTGTGGTTCCGCTCGGTATCGTGTCGAACCGGGCCCTCGACCCGGGCCGTGGCCGGAATCGGGCCACCGTTCTCCGGCAGCGTGCCCTCCAGGTCACCGATCACCGCCGACCGCCCCCCGATCAGGCGGACGTCATCCACCTTCAGCCGCCAGCCCCGGCCCTCCACCTCACCCGTATCGCTGATCTGCCCGCCAGCCTCCACGTAGAACGGGTTCTCCCGCAGCGCCAGCGCCGCCCGGCCGTTCTCGGGACGGTAGGCGACGACGTCGGTCTCCACCTCCGTCGCGGCGTAGCCGACGAACTCCTGCTCCACCTCCTCCAGCTCCTTCCAGCCACCAGCCAGCGCATCGCCGTGCCCGATCCCCGCGGCCTCCCGGTCCCGGCGCGAGCGCGCCCGCTGCTCCTCGAGCGCCGCCTCGAAGCCAGCCATGTCCACGTGGTAGCCCCGCTCCTCCGCCATCAGCTCCGTCAGGTCGATGGGGAACCCGTACGTGTCGTACAGCCGGAAGGCGTCCTCGCCGCTGATGACCCGGTCCGCACCCTCGTTCACCACCTCCTCGAACCGGCGCATTCCCTCGTCGATCGTTGACAGGAACCGCTCCTCTTCCGCCCGGGTGGCCCGCAGCAAGTGCTCGCGCCGGTCCTCCAGCTCCGGGAACGCGCCCGCCATCTGGTTGACGACCTCGTCGACCACGTCGACCAGCGTCGGCTCACGACGACCCAGCAGCCACGCGTGCCGGATGCCGCGCCGCATGATCCGGCGCAGGACGTAGCCCCGCTCCGAGTTGCTCGGGAAAACGCCATCGGCCAGGAGGAACGCCGTCGCCCGGGCGTGGTCCGCCAGCACCCGGTAGGAGACGTCGGCGTCGCCGTCCCGATCGTACGGCGTCCCGATGACGTCCACCGCCCGGTCGATCAGCGGCTGGAAGAGGTCCGTGTCGTAGTTCGACGTCACACCTTGAAGCACGCTCGCGATCCGCTCCAGCCCTGCGCCGGTGTCGATCGACGGCTTCGGCAGCGGGTCGAGCGCCCCGTCGGCATCCCGGTTGAACTGCATGAACACCAGGTTCCAGAGCTCCAGGAACTCCCCCGCCTCTCCCTTGACCTCAAACTCCTCGGCCGTCAGGTCCGTGCCCCGCTCACCCTCCGGCCGCATGTCGTAGTGGATCTCGCTGCACGGCCCGCACGGGCCCGTGTCGCCCATCTGCCAGAAATTGTCCTTGTCCCCCAGCCGATGGATCCGGCTCTCCGGCAGACCCGCCACCTTCTGCCACAGCTCGTACGCCTCGTCGTCCGAGTGGTGAACCGTCGCCCACAGCCGCTCCTCCGGCAGGCCGTACTCCTCCGTGAACAGTCGCCACGCGAAATCGATCGCTTCCCGCTTGAAGTAGTCACCGAACGAGAAGTTGCCCAGCATCTCGAAAAACGTGTGGTGCCGCGCCGTCCGCCCCACCTCCTCGAGGTCGTTGTGCTTTCCGCTCACACGCAGGCACTTCTGCGATGTCGTGGCCCGATCGATCCCCAGCTCCTCCTCCCCCAGGAACACTCCCTTGAACTGCACCATCCCCGCGTTCACGAACATCAGGGTCGGGTCGTTCTTCGGCACCAGCGGCGAGCTGTGCCGGACCTCGTGGCCCTCGGCCTCGAAGAACTCCAGAAACTTCTGACGGATATCGTGTGCCTTCATGCTCTCTCTGTCTCTCGTTGGGCGCCATCCAAACCTTAATATAGAGCGTCGCCCCAACGATGCGAAGCCGGCCCGGCCCCGCAGCCCGCTGCGGCCCGTGTCCCGGCGCCGACACCATTCCACGCCCTCCCCGGCCAACCCCGTTCCGACCGGGAAAAGGTTGTAAAGGTTCCTTTACTATATGACGTTATCGCTTTACACTACCCCCACGACCGATGGCCTCAGGACGCGAACCCGAGAGAGCGATGGACGAGACACGGGAGCCGCCCCGGACCACGTCGGGCTCATCAAGCATCCCGGAGCCGGCCCCCGGGCCGGCGGCGAACGGGGAGCCGGGCGCGGCGGGGGAGCCGGGCGCGGCGAAGGTCGAGCGGCCGTACGCGTCGATCCTGTTCGTCGGGTTCTTCGGCTCGGACACGCCGGCGCCCCGGCTGCTGGCGCTGTCGACCCGATCACCGGGGCACCCGTCGTCCTACCTGGCGGCGGTGGTCATCGTGGAGGGGCTGCCCGGGCTGGCGCTGGTGGTTCTGGCGCGGCGAGACCGGTGAAGAACCGGATCCGGGTGTTCCGGGCGGAGCAAGGCTGGTCGCAGGCCGACCTGGCGGACCGGCTGGGTGTCTCCCGGCAGACGGTGAATGCCATCGAGAACGGTCGGTACGACCCGAGCCTGCCGCTGGCCTTTCGGATCGGTCGGGTGTTCGGCGTGGCGATCGAAGAGGTGTTCGAGGACTCATCGGACGAAGGGGTGAAGTGAGGGGCGGCCAGGCACGTAGAGGAAGCGGGTCGACCGATACCGAACAACCGGAGAATGAACATGACGTTCCCCAGGCGGACGCCCCGGCTGCCGGCTCTCGTGGTGGCCGTGGTCGTCATCGCGTGCGGCGCAGACAGCGCCGAGTGGCAGGGCACGGTGACGGACAGTGCCGGCATCCAGATCGTGATGAACCCGGAGACCGGCGTGTGGCGGGGCGACGGGGGTTGGACGGTCGAGCAGGAGCTGATTATCGGATCCGCCGCGGGCCAGCCCGAGTACCAGTTCGGCCAGATCTCGGGTCTGGATGTCGGCCCGGACGGCCGGATCTACGTGATCGACCAGCAGGCGCGCGAGGTCCGCGTCTTCGGCCCGGACGGCGAGTTCATCCGGACCATGGGGCAGGCGGGGTCCGGTCCCGGCGAGCTGAGCCAGGCCGCGGGCCCGATCTTCATCGCCGCGGGCGACACCGTGGTCGTGCCGGACATGATGCAGCAGCGGATCACGCTGTACACGGGCGACGGGGAGCCCGCTGGAAGCCGGCCTCTTCCCATGACCGGCGGCATCGCGGTCAAGTGGATGGAGGCGCCCGACCACGACCTGATCCAGCAGGCCATGGTAATGGCGTTCCCCGGTCAGGAAGACGTCGAGCAGAAGAACCTGTTGGTGCGGCGGGAGCCGACCGGTGAGGTGATCGACACGCTCTTCGAGATGTCGATCGGACGCTCGGTGAGCTTCTCGGGCAACACGCCGAGCATCACCATGTTCGAGTCGGAGCCCATGTGGACGGTCGGGCCGGACGGCCGGCTGTACACCGGCGTGAACTCGGACTACAGCCTGGAGGTGCGGTCGCCGGAGGGCGAGTTGAGCCGGATCGTCCGCAAACCGTTCGAACGTCGGCCCATCATCGAGGGCGACCGGGCCGAGATCCGCCGGATCGTACGCGGCCTGTGGGAGGACCAGGGGATGCCGCCGCAGGCCCTCGAGATGATGTCGAACGCACTCGAGTTCGCCGATTTCTACCCCGCCTACGCCAACATCATGGGCGGCCCCGCTGGCACCCTCTGGGTCCAGCGGATCCAGACGCCTGAGCAGATCCGGGAGGCCGGAGGGACCTTCGACATACAGGACCTGGGCAGCGCGACCTGGGAGATCTTCAGCGATGAGGGTCGTCTCCTCGGCACTCTGGAAATGCCACCCCGCTTCACGCCCATGATGTTCAGCGGCGATGACGCCCTCTACGGCATCGCTCGCGACGAGCTGGACGTCCAGTACGTGGCCAGAATGCGCCTGAACCGCGGCCCGGAGGCCCAGGGCTGACCGCCGACGGAGCTCACCGCCCCGTCCCACCCGGCGGACGCCGTTCGCTCCGTATGGCAGGGGGGCGCGAATCCATCGCGCCCCCCTCACTTCTGGTTTCTTGTCCGGCTCCGGCGAACGAGTCGCCCTGCCCTACTCCTCGTCGGTTTCAGCGTCTTCGTCCACGTCCTGGTCCGTTTCACTCGCGGGACTGCCCTTCGTCATCCCCAGCTCCGCCCGAACCTTCGTCTCGATCTCTTTCGCGATCTCCGGGTTCTCCTGGAGGAACGTCTTCGCGTTCTCCCGACCCTGGCCCAGTCGCGTCTCACCGTACGAGTACCACGCACCGGCCTTGTCCACGATCCCGAGCTCGTCGCCCAGGTCCACGAGCAACCCCTCGTGGCTGATCCCCTGGTTGTACATGATGTCGAACTCGGCCTGCCGAAACGGGGGCGCCACTTTGTTCTTCACCACCTTCACACGCGTGCGGTTCCCCACCAGCTCCTGGCCGTCCTTGATCGCGCCGATCCGACGAATGTCCATCCGCACACTGCAGTAGAACTTCAGCGCGCGCCCCCCCGTCGTGGTCTCGGGGTTGCCGAACATGACGCCGATCTTCTCCCGGATCTGGTTCG
>CAYMLW010000029.1:0-20458 GCA_964391035.1 uncultured Gemmatimonadaceae bacterium | reverse complement strand
CTGGCGTGCTCGATCACCTCGTCGATCCCGCCCTTCATGTAGAAGGCCTGCTCGGGCAGGTGGTCGAACTCGCCATCAGCGACGCGCTCGAACGACTCGATCGTGGCCTCGAGACGGACGTACTTCCCCGGCGTGCCCGTAAACTGCTCGGCCACGTGGAACGGCTGGGAGAGGAACCGCTCGATCCGCCGGGCCCGCCCGACGATCACCTTGTCCTCCTCCGACAGCTCGTCCATCCCGAGGATCGCGATGATGTCCTGGAGGTCCTTGTACCGCTGGAGGATCCGCTGGACCTCGGAGGCCACGTTGTAGTGGCGTTCGCCGATCATGGTGGGGTCCAGGATCCGGGACGTGGAGTCGAGCGGGTCCACCGCCGGATAGATCCCCTTCTGGGTGATGGCCCGCGAGAGCACGGTGGTCGCGTCCAGGTGGGCGAAGGCCGCCGCGGGGGCCGGGTCCGTCAGGTCGTCGGCCGGGACGTAGATCGCCTGGACCGACGTGATGGAGCCATCGCGGGTCGACGTGATCCGCTCCTGGAGCTCGCCCATCTCGGTGCCGAGGGTCGGCTGGTAGCCCACGGCCGACGGCATACGGCCGAGCAGCGCCGAAACCTCGGAGCCCGCCTGCGTGAAGCGGAAGATATTGTCGATGAAGAGAAGCACGTCCTGCTTCTCGACATCGCGGAAGTACTCGGCCACCGTCAGGCCCGACAGGCCGACCCGGAGCCGGGCACCCGGCGGCTCGTTCATCTGACCGTAGACCAGGGCGGTCGAGTCGAGGACCCCGGACTCCTTCATCTCGAGCCAGAGGTCGTTCCCCTCACGGGTCCGCTCGCCCACGCCGGAGAACACCGAGCGGCCGCCGTGCTCCATGGCGATGTTGTGGATGAGCTCCATGATGATGACGGTCTTGCCCACACCGGCGCCGCCGAACAGGCCCGTCTTGCCGCCTCGCACGTACGGCGCGATCAGGTCGACCACCTTGAAGCCGGTCTCGAAGATCTCCGTCTTGGGCTCCAGCGACGTGAACCCTGGCGAATCCCGGTGGATGGGCCAACGCTCCACGTCGTCCGGGATCGGCTCGCCCTCGTCCACCGGCTCGCCGAGCACGTTGAGGATCCGGCCGAGGGCCGCCTCGCCGACCGGCACCGTGATGGCACGGCCGGTATCCGTGATCGGCATCCCCCGGACCACGCCGTCGGTGGACGACATGGCCACGGCCCGGACCTGGTTGCGGCCGATGTGCTGCTGCACCTCCGCCACCAGCCGGATCCGATCGCCGCCGTTCTCGCCGGCCACATCGAGCTCGAGCGCGTTGTAGATGTCCGGCAGGTCGTCGCTCTCGAACTCCACGTCCAGGACCGGACCGATAACCTGGGCTACCCGCCCCACGTTTTCCGCCATTCTCTATCTCCTGAGTTGACCTAGCTACTCGAGCCCTTCCGCGCCGCCGACGATCTCGGCGATCTCCTGCGTGATCTGCGCCTGCCTCGCCCGGTTGAACGTGCGACGCAGGTTGTCCAGCATCTCTCCGGCATTTTCCGTCGCGTTCTTCATGGCCGTCCGCCGGGCGCCCTGCTCCGCCGCCGCCGTCTCGACCAGCGCCCCGTACACCCGGTTGCGCACGTAGAGCGGCAGCAGCCTGGTCAGGATCTCGTCGGCGCCAGGCGACAGGATCATGCTCCCGGCCCCCATGGTCGTCCCCTCCGACTCCGGCGGCTTGACCGGAAGCACCTTCATGACCTTCGGCGGTGTGGACAGCGCCGAGCGGAACTGGGCATAGACGACGTAGACCGCGTCCAGCTCGCCGGCCTCGAAGTCCTCCATCAGCCCGTCCACGATCGACGCGGCGTGCGCCGGCTCCCGGCGGTCCGGCAGGTCCGTCCGCTTCGACGCCATCTCCCGGTTCCGGAACCGGAAGTACGCGATCCCCTTCTTCCCGATCACGTGCAGATCGACATGGGCGCCGTCGGCGTCGAGCCGGTCCACCAGCTCCCTGGCCTCACGGATCAGGTTCACGTTGAACGCGCCGGCCAGGCCCCGGTTCGACGTCAGCAGGACCACCGCCGCCCGGGACACGGTTTCCGGCTTTCGCAGGAGCGGGAACCGCTCCCGGAGCTCCGGATCCGCCAGGCGGGCGATCACGTCGGCCAGCCCCTTCGAGTACGGACGGGTCGCCTGCACCAGATCGCTCAGCTTCTTCAGCTTCGACGTCGCCACCATCTCCATGGTGCGCGTGATCTGGCGCGTCTTCTCGATCGACGTGAGCCGCCGCTTGATCTCCCGGGTCTTCGCCATCGCTCCGGCTCGCTCCCGTTACGCCGTCGTTCCGGCTCCGGCCTCGGCCGGTGCCGCTGCGTGCTGTTCCGTGAACGACTGGTTGTAGTCCTCGATGGCGGCCTCCAGCTTCCCGGCCGTCTCGTCCTCCAGCGCCCCGCTCTCCCGGATCGCCTGGCCGATCTCCGGCCGCTGGTTCCGCAGGTACTCGTGGAAGCCCGCCTCCCACTCCCGGATCTTCTCGATCTCGATGTCGTCCAGGTAGCCGTTCGTAACCGCGTAGATCACCATGACCTGGTGCTCCACCGGCATCGGCTGGTACTGGGGCTGCTTGAGCACTTCGACCGTTCGGGCGCCCCGGGCCAGCTGCCGCTGCGTCGCCGCGTCCAGGTCGGAGCCGAACTGGGCGAACGCCTCCATCTCACGGTACTGGGCCAGGTCCAGGCGCAGCCGGCCCGCCACCTTCCGCATCGACTTCGGCTGCGCGTTCCCGCCCACACGGGATACGCTGATGCCGACGTTCACCGCGGGCCGCACGCCCGAGTAGAAGAGGTCGGGCTCCAGGAAGATCTGGCCGTCGGTGATGGAGATCACGTTCGTCGGGATGTACGCCGACACGTCACCGGCCTGCGTCTCGATCACCGGCAGCGCCGTGAGGGAGCCGCCACCCAGCTCATCGCTCAGCTTGGCCGCCCGCTCCAGGAGCCGCGAGTGGAGGTAGAACACGTCGCCCGGGTACGCCTCACGGCCCGGGGGCCGACGCAACACCAGGGAAAGCTGGCGGTACGCCTGAGCCTGCTTGGTCAGGTCGTCGTAGATGACCACCGTGTGCTTGCCCTGCCACATGAAGTGCTCGGCAATGGCGCACGCCGAGTAGGGCGCGATGTACTGCATGGGCGCCGGGTCGCTGGCATTGGCCGCGACCACGATGGTGTCGTCCATGGCGCCGTGCTCGCGCAGCGTCTCCACCACGCTCGCCACCTTGCCGGCCCGCTGGCCGATCGCGCAGTAGATGCAGATCACGTCGGTCTCGCGCTGGTTGATGATCGTGTCCAGCGCGATGGCCGTCTTCCCCGTGCCCCGGTCGCCAATGATCAGCTCGCGCTGGCCCCGGCCTATGGGGATCATGGAGTCGATGGGCTTGATCCCGGTCTGCAGCGGCTCCTTCACCGGCTGCCGCTTCACGATCCCCGGCGCGACGATGTCGATCTGGCGACGGTCCTCGTAGTCGATCGCGCCCTGGCCGTCCACCGGCTCGCCCAGCGCATCGACCACGCGTCCGAGGTAGCCCGGGCCCACGCCGACATCCAGGACTCGCCCGGTCCGGCGCACCGCGTCGCCCTCCTGGAGGACCGTCCAGTCCCCCATGATCACGGCGCCGATGTTGTCTTCCTCGAGGTTGAGCGCGAGCGCCGCCACCTCGTCGCCGGTCTCCGACGACGTGATGTACAGCATCTCGCTGGCCATGGCCTGGGTCAGGCCGTAGATCCGGGCGACGCCGTCCTTCACCTCCATGACCTCGCCGACCTCCTCGACCTCCAGCTCCTGGCCGAACTGCTCGATCTCCCGCAAGAGAACGTCCTTGATCTCGCTCGCGCGCAGCTGCGCCTCGTTGCTTGCCATGTCCCCGCTACCGTTCCCGGTTTCTCGTGCCTGCTGTCTCAGCGATTCGCTGCCGGGAGATCCGGCAGGTACGCGTGCATCATCTCCCGCCTCAGCGACACCAGCTGTCGCCGGATCGAGCCGTCCAGGGCCCGGTCGCCAAACCGAACCACCAGCCCGCCCAGGATCGCCGGGTTCACCGTGATCCTCGGCATGACGTCCTTCTCCAGGAGCTCCGACAGGCGCTCCGCGATCATGGTCTCCGTGGCCGCGTCCGGCTCCCGGGCGAGCGTGACCTCGGCGTGGATCCGCCCGGCTGACTCGTCCAGGATCTGCTGGTACTGCCGGCGGATCTCCGGGAGCACGCGCTGACGACGCTTGCCCACCACCACCAGGACGAACCGGAGGAACCGGTCGGGCACACGTCCCTCGAGCGCCGCCCGCAGAACGTCCTGCTTCGGGCCCGGATCGATCAGGGGCGTGTCCAGGAACTGCCGGATCCTGGGCTCCGACCCGAGCAGCTCGGTCAGCGCTTCGAAGGCACGGGCATACGCCTCCGCCTCGTCGTGACGCCGGCCCAGCTCGAACAGCGCCTCCGCGTAGTTGCGGCCGATCATCCCGTCCCGCACCTACGCCTCCCTGGCGCTCGCCTGATGCGACTTCACGCGCTCCAGGTAGTCCTCCACCAGACGACGATCCTCTTCCCGGTCGAGCCGACGATCGATCAGGTGCGACGCGGCCGCGATGGACAGCTCCACGGCCTCCCGCCGGATCGCCTCGAGGGCCTGCTCCCGCTCCCGCTCGATATCGTGCTTGGCCCGCTCGACGATCTCCTCCTGCTCTTCCTTCGCCCGGTTCAACAGCTCCTGGCGCACCGTCTCCGCGTCCTGCTTCCCCTGCGCGATGATCTCGTGCGCCTCCTCGCGCGCCCGCGCTAGCTCACGACGCTGCTCCTCCAGCGCCTGCCGCGCCTCTTCCCGGGCCCTCTGGGCATCGTCCAGACCCTCCTGGATCCGGTCCTCCCGGGCCTGCGCATACCCGAGGATGGGCGGGAACGCCCACCGCGCCAGCACCAGGAGGAGCACGATGAAGATGACGAGCGTCCAGAAGGAGGTCCCCAGGTCCAGATTGAAGACGCTCGGCGCGTGCTCCGCCGCCTCCGCCGCGTGCTCAGCTTCCTGGATCAGCAGCCAGATGATGTTCATTCGCCTCGTCTATCCGGGGGCCTGGGCCGGGCGGCGCACGCCGCCCGACCCGCCCGTCCATACCGCTGCTTCAGATCAGGAACGCGATCACCAGGGAGAAGAGCGCCACACCCTCGATCAGAGCCGCCAGGATGATGGCGCCCGTCTGGATGTTGGCCGCGATCTCCGGCTGGCGAGCCATGCTCTCGGTCATGCGGCTGCCGATCCAGCCGATGCCGATACCGGCCCCGACCACCGTCAGCCCCGCCCCCATCGCCTTCCCGAAGTTGGCCAGGTAGTTGCCGACCTCACCGGTCAGCCCGCCGGCCATCATGCCTTCCTGCAGCATCGAAAGGAAGTGGAACATTCCCTCTCTCTCCATTCGTTTGTCGGGGGTCCTCTCGTTTACCGCCCCTCGGCCACCGCAAGACGTCCCCCGAACGCCTGCATCGACCGCCACCGCTTCCCGACCCCTGCCGGGGCCGCACGGCCCTCGCCGGCACGTTGCCGGCTACATTACGACGGAGGCGCTGGAGCGCTCGCCTCTCGAAGCCGCACCACTCCGGGCCGGTACGGTAGCCCTCCTTCGACCTTCGACCTTCGACCTTCGACCTTCGACCTTCGACCTTCGATCTTCGCTACCGTCAGCAGTCAGCCGCCAGCCGCCAGCCTCAGTGCGCGTGCCGGATCAGCCCGATGAACACCGCGCTCAGGATGGCGAAGATATACGCCTGCAGGAACGCGATGAAGATCTCGAGCAGCATGATCGCCACGGCCATGAAGATCGGCGCGGGAACCACCAGCAGCGCGTTCGCACCCGTGGCCACCACCGCCAACCCGGTGAGCGCCAGGACCACGGCGTGCCCGGCCGTCATGTTCGCGAAGAGCCGGATGGCCAGCGCGAACGGCTTGGTCAGCTTCCCCAGGAACTCGACCGGCGTCATGATGACCAGCATCAGGTACTTCCCGATGCCGCCCAGGCCGGGCGGCGCGTAGAAGATGGTCTTCGAGTACCCGGCCAGTCCGAGAGCCCGCACCCCGGCGATCTCCACGACCACGAACGTCACCGCCGCGAGCGCCGCCGTGACCGAGATGTTCCCGGTGGGCGAGGTCCCCCAGGGGATCAGACCGAGCAGATTGCTGAACAGGATGAAGAAGAAGACCGCGATGATGTATGGGTAGAACCGCTCGCCGTGTGGCCCGACGTTCGGCTTCGCCACCTCATCGCGAAGGAACAGGACGAACGCTTCCATCACGTTGTGTTGACCCCTGGGGCCGCGTTCCGCTCCCGCCTCCCGTGCCCGCTGCGCTCGCCGGGCCGCCGTGATCAGCACCAGCGCCACCAGCACGGCCGCGAAGACCATGAACAGCACGTGCTTCGTGATCGAGAAATCCAGCGTCAGCGGCCCCCAGTGGACCGGCTCGAACTGGGGCAGATGCACCACGCCGAAGGGCGTCTCCCACTCGTGGGAGTCCGCCAGGTGGTGCAGGATCATCTCCTGGATATCGAAGCCGCCGTCTCCGTGCTCCTGGGCGGCGGCCACCATTGGCCGGATCGTTTCGAGCATTCCGTTTCAGTCAGCCAGTCTCAAGAACAGCGGTTCGAGCAGTACGAGCACGAACACGAATCCCACCAGTCCCACCAGGGCCGTCGCCGGATCGTAGCTGTCCGTCCGGGTCAGCCACACCGCCACGCCCCCCACCACGGCGAATCGGAGCAGGGTACCTCCCAGCCACGTCGCCAGGAATCGGTCTCGCCCTCGCCCGGCGACCAGCGCACCGAACGCCACGACCTGCACCAGCCACGCGATCCCCGCCGCCAGCCATGCCGCCCCGGGCTCCGCGCCACGCACCAGACCCACCACGCCCAGCGCAAGGACGACCACCACCACCGCCGCCACCCCGCCGTACGCCAGAACCGCCTTCACTCGCTCCCGTTCTTCCGCACGGCTTCGTCCCGGGGAACGATCACCAGATGATGGTACATGTGGTAAAACCCCGCACCCGCTCCAACGAACGCCCCCAGGAGCGTGAGCCAGGGTTCTGTTCCAAGCCAGTCATCGGCTACCGTTCCCAACCAGAGAAAGAGCAGCGTGCTCGCCGCCCACGTCAATCCGTGGCCCAGGTAGTTGGCGACGCCCAACTGACCGCCGTCGCCCTCCGGACCCTGCTCAGGCCATTCTGCCACTCAAATCCCTACTCCAGTCGGTGCAGGTCGCGAACCTACCCATTTGTGAAAAAAAGCGCAAGCACTCCGATTCCGCCCCCGCAGGCGACGCTGGCACGGGGCTCCGCCGCCGGGCCGGCGGCGGCCGGGCGGCCCGCCTGGATCGGCCGGTTTGACGCTCTTCTTGGCGCCCGTCTATCTTGAGGGGTCCTGCATCCCCGGGTCCCGCGGGACGACCAGGAGGGTCATGAAGAGGAGAGTGGTGGTGGCTGCGGTGCTCGTGGCGGCGGCGTGCGCGAGTGGGGAGGAACGACGTGGGGATCGGGTGTGGGATCCGATGGCGGCGACCATGCAGGTGCAGGTCACGCCGTGGTCGGTGCGGATGCTCTTCCACGTGACGAACGCGGGTGAGGAGCCGGTGCGGCTCACGTTTCCGACGGCGCAGCGCTACGACATCGTCGTGACGACGGCGGAAGGTGAGGAGGTGTGGCGCTGGTCGGAGGGCCGGAGTTTTGCGCAGGTGGTCACGCGGGGACGTCTGGCGCCGGGCGAGACGTGGCAGATGACGGGGACCTGGGAGCACGGAAGTCGTTCTGGCGCGTACCGGGCGACGGGGATCCTGGGGTCTCGCCAGCGGCCGATCCGCAAGACGGCCCACTTCGAGATCCCCTGACCGTGGAGCGATCGTGGATCTAGACAGCAGCGACAGCCCGGAAGAGCCTCCCAGTCGCACGGGCGGGGCATGATCGGTCTGGCGATCGCCCTCCTGGCAGCTCTCATCGTCTCGGCGTTTCTGACGGCGGCCGAGGTCGCGCTGTTCTCCATCGGGGACGCGCGGATCCGTGACCTGGTGGACTCCGGCGACACGGCCCTGGCCACCATACGCGCCCGTCCGCGCGCGCTTCTGGTCCTGCTCCGTTTCGGTGATGGCCTGGCGGCCATCGTGGCCGGGGCCGCCGCGTTCCGGATCGGCCACACGCTGCTGCCCGTGTGGGGCGGGCTGCTCGCGATCCTGGTGGCCGCCGTCCTGCTGGTGGCCATAGGCGAGCTGTGGCCCCGGCGCATTCTGCCGGATCACGGTGTCCGGTTCGCGATGCTCCTCGCCCCGGTCATGCTGCACGCGAGCCGCATCCTGCGTCCGGTGCTGTATCCTCTGGAGCTGATGACGCGGGACCTGCCGGAGCCGCGGCTGACGTCGGTCAGCGAGATCACGGAATCGGAGCTGCGGCAGCTCACCGCCCTGGGCCGGAGCGAGGGCTCGATCGACGAGCACGAGGGCCAGATCATCGAGCGGGCGTTCCGCCTGGAGGACACGCAGGTCTGGGACATCATGACGCCGCGGGTCGACATCTTCGCGTGGCCCGATGACCTGACGCTGAACGACATCGCGTCCCAGTTCGGCAGCGTGCCCTACTCCCGGGTGCCCGTCTACGACCACTCCATCGACGACGTCACCGGCGTCCTTTACCTCCGGGACGCCTACCAAGCGCTCATCGCGGGCCAGCGGAGCGCGACGCTGCGCAGCCTCGCCCGACAGCCGCTGGTGGTGCCCGGCTCGCTCCCGCTGACGCGCCTGCTCCGGGACTTCCAGAGCCGACGGATCCATCTCGCCCTGGTGGTCGACGAGTACGGCGGGATCGATGGCCTGGTGACGCTGGAGGACGTGATCGAGGAGTTGGTAGGCGAGATCGAGGACGAGACGGACATAACCGAGGTCGACATCGTCCGGATCTCGCGGAACGAGATCATCGCCGAGGGCGACACCGAGCTGCGCGAGATCAACCATATCTTCAACACGGCGCTCCCGCTGCTGGAGCACCGATCGCTGAACGGCTACCTGATGGAGGAGCTCGGCCGGGTCGCGCAGAACGGCGAGACGCTGGACCGCCAGGGGCTGCATATCGAGGTGCTCGACGCCTCGGACACGCAGGTCCTGCGGGCCCGGATCACGCGGCGAGCGCCCGTGACCGACCCGAGCGTCGAGCCGGCGGACATCGAGGGCAGTGCCCGGGGCCACTCGCCGTTCGAGGCGACCGCCCCGGAGGAAGCCGCCGAGGAGTCCGAGGACCCGCGAGCCAGTGGACCGTAGCCCCGTCCTCCTGCCCGGTCCGTCGGCGCTCGACGCGGCGCGGGACCGCCTCCGGCCGGCCATCCGGGTCACGCCGCTCCACCATTCCCGCTGGCTGTCGGACCTGGCCGGCTGCCCGGTCCACCTCAAGCTCGAGTGCTGGCAGCGGACCCACTCCTTCAAGATCCGCGGCGCCCTCAATGCCGTGGGCACCCTGGCGACCGCAGGGGCACGCCTCGTCGCGGCCTCCGCGGGCAACCACGGCCTGGCCGTGGCCGAGGCCGCACGCGCCCACGGCGCCACCGCCACCATCTTCGTCCCCCGGTCGGCCCCCGAGACCAAGAAGTCCCGGATCCGGCGGGCGGGGGCCACGCTCCGGGAGGTTGAGGGCACCTACGACGCCGCCGCCGCGGCCGCCGTCGACTTCGCCACGGAGACGGGCGCCACCCCGGTCCACGCCTTCGCCGACCCGGCGGTGGTGGCGGGTCAGGGCACCGTGGGCCTCGAGATCATGGACGCGATGCCGGACGTCCGGGAAGTGGTCGTCCCGGTAGGCGGCGGCGGGCTGGCGGCCGGGATCGGCGCCGCGCTGGCCCATCACGCCCCGTCCGCCCGCGTGATCGGTGTGCAGTCGACGGCCACCCGGGCCATGTACGACGCGTTCCGTGCCGGCCACGCAGGACCCACGCCGGACCTGCCCACGATCTGTGACGGGCTGGCGGGAGAGACGGAGCAGGACGCGTACGAAGCGGTCCGGGCCGTGCTCGGCGACCTCCGCCTGGTCGAGGAGGCCCGGGTCCCGACGGCCATCCGCGAGATCTATCGCCGGGAGGGGCTCGTGGCGGAGGGCGCCGGGGCGGTGGGCGTGGCGGCGGTGCTGGCCGGCGAGCTGGACCTCGAGGGCCCGACCGTGATCGTCCTGAGTGGCGGCAACATCGATGGCGAGCGACTCGCCCGGATCCTGATGGAGGAGTGATGGCGCATCTGATCGAGTTCCGGGGGCGTGTCCCGGTGGTCCACCCCACGGCGTTCCTGGCGCCCACGGCCGTGCTGATCGGCAATGTCGAGGTCGGCCCCGAGTCCAGTATCTGGTTCGGTGCGGTGCTCCGGGGCGACCACCCGGAGCACGGCGTCCGGGTCGGATCGCGGTCGAGCGTCCAGGAGAACTGCGTGCTCCACGTGAGCGATGAGGGCCCCACCATCGTCGAGGACGACGTGACCGTGGGACACGGCGCGGCCTTCGAGAGCGTGCGCATCCGACGCGGGGCCCTCATCGGGATGAACGCCGTGCTCCTTCACGGATCCGTCATCGGCGAGGGCGCGCTGGTGGCCGCGGGTAGCGTGGTGCCCACGGGGATGGAGGTCCCACCCGGGACCCTGGTGGCCGGGTCGCCTGCCCGGGTCCGGAAGGAGCTCGACGGGGAGTCGGCCGAGTGGGTCCGCCGCAGTCCCGGCCATTACGTGGCCCTGTCCCGGGAGTACATCGACGGCATCGGGGGGCGCCCCGGCCCTCCGGGACGCGACCGGTAGCCGCGAAGACGAGGCATAGCGGTGCTGTGGCGGTCCTGAGCAACGACGCGAGGCGGGATCCAGGCGCGTTCGGATGTCACGGGATTTCCGCATCGGTACATCAGGGATCGCTGCAGTCCCGTGTGTAGCCGCAGCGAGGACAGCGCAGCTTGCACGACGCCGTGTAGTACATCTCGGCGCCACACACCTCGCAGATCACCGGTGCGGCCGGGTCGTAGCCCGGGTCGTAGTCGGCGCGGTCGGGCACCCGGCCGGGCGCATCGGACTCCCGGCGCTGCTCGGGCGACCCGTCGGCCCTGTCGGAATCGCCGGAGCCGGACCCGGCGTCGATCACGCCGTCCTCCACCCGGGCATCACGCCGTCCCGGTGCCGCCACCGTGCCTGGTCCGACCACCACCTCCGGCACGACCGTCTTCGACACCATCACGGCTACCGACACGACCGTCGTCTCCGGAGCGGTCGCCATCTCCGGCCTGGTCGAAGTATGTCCGGGGGCCGGGCCGCCGGTAGAGGTACCAGGCAAGGGCGGCGAGGAAGGGGAGCGGCGCGGCCATGACCGGGCCGGCGGTCCCGCCCCGGACCATGAGGACCGGTGCGAAGCCGGCCAGCACGAAGGGGAAGAGGGCCGCCACGCGGGCCCATCGCCGCCGCTGGCCGAGGGCGAGTGCGGCGCCGACCAGGGCGAGGGCGAGGGGCGCGAGGACGGGAAGGAGCGCGGCCACGGCGTCCTCCCGCACCATCGACCGCCCGGCCAGGAGCACGGGACCCTGGCCGGTCACCAGGGTGAGGATGAGCAGTCCGAGGGCGCCGGCCCAGAACCAGTACATCCAGATGATCAGGCTGATGCCGAGGGGCCGGTCCCCAGGTGGCTCGGTGCGCATCAGGCGAAGACGAAGGCGAGGTACCAGTGGATGATCGCGTCGCCCCACACGTACACGATCGTGGCGCCCATGGCCAGGAACGTCCCCAGCGGCAGGTAGGTGCCCCTGGCCTCGAGCTCGCCCCGGGCGGCGGCGATCGGGACGCCGATGACCAGCCCGAGGACGGACCCGAGAAGGACGGTCAGGACGGCTCCCGCGATGCCGGTGAACGCGCCGATCATGGCCATCATGTGAATGTCACCGACGCCGAGGGCCGGTTTCTTCAGGAGGGCCTCGCCGCCGAGCTTGACGCCCCACATCAAGGCGTACCCGAGCGCCGCGCCGGCCGCGGCCGTGACCAGGTCGAAGCCTCCGGGCCAGGCCGCGAGGGCGAGCCCGAGGAAGGCGCCGCCGAGGGAGAGCTGGTCCGGGATGATACGGTGTCGTCCGTCGATGATGGCGACCCCGAGGAGCAGGGTCAGGAAGACGGCGCCCCGAACGGCCTCGAGGCCCGGGCCATGCCATAGCGCGACGCCGATCCAGATCGCCGCCACGGCCAGCTCGATCAGCGGGTACCGGACCGGGATGCGCCCGTCGCAGTGCCGGCACCGGCCCCGGAGCGCGATCCAGCTCAGCACCGGGATGTTGTCGTACCAGGCGATGGGTGTCTCGCAGGCGGGGCAGCGCGAGCGGGGTCGCAGGACCGAGAGCCCCGCCGGCCACCGGTGGATGCACACGTTCAGGAAGGAGCCCACGGCGGCTCCCACGAGGCCCAGGTAGACGATGCCCAGCGCCGTCGTCATCGGCTCTCCCTCGTCAGCTCGTACAGCAGGATCCCTCCGGCCACGGCGACGTTGAGCGACTCCGTGCCCCCCTGCATCGGCACCGCCACCAGCGCGTCGCAGCGATCCCGGGCCTCGGGCGACAGCCCCGCCCCCTCGTTGCCCACGACCAGGGCGATCCGGTCCGGCCGGGGAGCCCGGTCCACGGGCTGGCCGGCGACGTCCGCGCCGAGGAGACCATAGTCGCGGCCTGCCCGCCATGCGTCCATGGCCTCCCACGTCGGCTGAACCACCGGCAGCCGGAAGAGGGCGCCGGCCGAAGCCCGCACCGCCTTGGGATTCCACGGGTCCACCGTTCCCGGCATGCACGCGACCACGTCACAGCCGAACCCGGCGGCGGAGCGGGCCAGGGTGCCGAGGTTGCCCGGGTCCTGGACGCCGTCGAGGACCAGAGCCAGGGACCGGGCCGCCGGGACCACGGCATCGAGCACGGCGTCCGGGATCTCGGCCACCACCAGCACGCCCTGCGTGGTGACCGTGGCGCCCAGCTCCTTCAGCGCGCCATCGCCCGCCCGCCGCACGTCGGCGGCCTCCAGCCGGGCCTCCAGCCGGTCGGCGAGCCGCTCGCCGCGCGCGGTATCGGCGAGAGACGAGGAGAGGACCGCCAGCCGGATCCCGAGGCCGCCGTCCAGCACTTCCTCGACGGCGCGGACGCCCTCTACGACGAAGAGTCCCTCCCGCTCCCGGTTCCGACGGCGGGCGAGGCCGCGGATCCGCCTTGACTCCGCCCGGCTCAGCACGTCACGATCTGGAACACCGCTTGCAACTGCGGTCGGCGGCAGTCCCCAACCCTTCGAGGAGAGAAGTGTCGATCATGCGGAACGCACCTTTTCGTCGAACCCTGGCGCTGGGACTCGTTGCCGGATCCGCGGCCGCAGCGGCCTGCGGCGTCTCGCAGCAGCAGGAGCTCGAGATCGGGCGGCAGTACGCGGCCGAGATCAATGCCCAGCTCCCGATCGTCGATGACCCGGCGATCCATCGGTACATCAATGAGCTGGGGAACCGGATCCAGCAGCAGCCGGGCAACCGGAACATCCCGTACACCTTCTACGTGGTCAACATCGACCAGCTGAACGCCTTCGCGGTTCCGGGCGGGTTCGTGTACGTGAACCGGGGGCTGATCGAAGCGGCCAGCAACATGTCGGAGCTCGCGGGCGTGCTCGGCCACGAGATCGGGCACGTGGAGGCCCGGCACAGCGTCGAGATGATCCAGCGGGCCCAGGCCGCGGAGGCCGGACTCATCATCGGCTCGATCCTCCTGGGCAAGCCACCGGAGGGCGCGGCCGCGGCGGCGGTGAACGTCGGCGCCCAGGCCTACTTCGCGCATCACAGCCGCGAGGCCGAGAACGAGGCTGACGCCATCGCCGTCCGTCTGCTTCCCGGCGTGGGGATCGACCCCCACGGACTCGTCACCTTCTTCCAGGTGCTGCTCGAGGAGCGGGAGCGACGTCCATCGCAGCTCGAGCAGTGGTTCTCCACGCACCCGCTGACCGAGGAGCGGGTCGACAACGTGCGTGCCCTGATCCGGGCCCTGCCGCCCGAGGCGACCGTCAATCTCCGGACCCGGTCGTCCGAGTTCGACGCCTTCAAGCGCCGCGTCTCGCAGCTGCCGCCCCCACCACCCGAGTTCCGCACCGAGGGCGAGGACAGGTAAAGAGCCATGACTCTCCCGGTAGCCCTGACCATCGCGGGCAGCGACAGCGGCGGCGGCGCGGGGATCCAGGCGGATCTCAAGACGTTCCACGCGTTCGGCGTCTTCGGCACCAGCGCCGTGACGGCGATCACCGCCCAGGACACCCTCGGCGTCCACGACGTCCACCCGGTCCCCGTGTCCACGGTCCGGCGCCAGATCGAGGTCGTCACCGCCGACCTGAAGCCCGAGGGGATCAAGACGGGCATGCTGGCCACGGCCGAGCTGGTGGCGGCGGTCGCCGACTCGATCCGGGAGCTCGGCCTGGCGAACTACGTCCTCGACCCCGTCATGGTGGCGACCAGCGGCGACCGGCTCCTCGACCAGGACGCCGAGTCCGCGGTGGCCGAGCTCCTCCTCCCCCTCGCCGCGGTGGTCACGCCGAACCTGGACGAAGCCCGGCTCCTGGCTGGCCGGTCGATCGAGGGCGAGGCCGACATGCGGGCGGTCGCGGAGGCGCTCGTCGAGGGCGGCGCGGCGGCCGCGCTGGTCAAGGGCGGCCACCTCGAGGGCGACGAGGTGATCGACGTCCTCGTGGACGGCGAGGGCACCCGTATCTGGCGTCGGCCGAAGCTCGAGACCACCAGCACCCACGGCACCGGCTGCACCCTGTCGGCGGCGATCGCCGCGGGGCTCGCCCACGGCCGGCCGCTGCGACAGGCGGTGGACGACGCCCTCGACTACGCCCACCGGGCCATCCAAGAAGCGCCGGGGCTGGGGCGAGGCAACGGCCCGTTGAACCACTTCGTCCCGGTTCGGGGACGCTGACGCCGGAGCCACGCCGGTGGCGCAGGCCCCTCCGTCCCCAGCGCCATCACTCCTCCGTGCCGGGGCCGGCTTCGGCGCCCGTAGCGGACGGGGGCTCCTCGTCCTGCCCGGCCAGCCACCAGTCGGTCACGTTGACGAGCCCGCCGCGGATGTCCATGTCGAGACCCTTCAGGCGCTCGCGGGCGAGGAACGCGTCCGTCTGGTAGTAGAGGACGGTCCAGGGCTGCTCGTCGGCCAGGATGCGCTGGACCTCTCGCCAGAGGGGCACGGCGCGTTCCCTCTCCATGGTCCGCACGGCGCGATCCATGAGCGAGTCGGCCGCCGGGTTGGCGTAGGACGCGAACTGGTACGGGCCGTCGAGGGAGCGGGAGTGGAACGTGTCGCGGAGGTCCAGGCGGAAGTCGCCGGACCACCCGAGGAGTGCGGCATCGAAGTCGCGGTCGGGACTGGTGACGTCGGCGAAGAGGGTGCCGAGCTCCAGGGCCCGCGTGGTGGCCGCGACGCCGAGTCGCTCCAGGTCGGAGCGGATGGCCTCGGCCATGTCCCGGCTCAGGTCGTTGTTCGCCGGGATCTTGATCTCCACCGCGAAGTCGGCACCGTCCGGCGTCTCGAGGGTGCCATCGTCGTCGCGATCGGTGATTCCGGCGGCGGCCAGGGCGACGCGTGCGGAGTCCGGATCGAACGGGATCGGCTCGAGTCCCGGGTCGTACGACCAGTGGAAGGGCATGATCGGCCCGGTCGCCACAGCCCCGAACCCGCTGCGGAGCCCGGTCAGGAGGCGGCCCCGATCGATCCCCATGGCCAGGGCGTGCCGGACCCGAGGGTCGTCCAGCGGGGGGCGACGTCCGTTCCAGGCGACGAACCGGAACTGGCGCGTCGGCTTGACCACCGCCTTCAGCTCCGGCCGGTCCGCCAGCTCGCGGACGTCGGCGGGCGGCGGGTGCAGGGCCAGGTCGACCTCGCCGACCCGGAGCTCCGTCAGCTGCGCCGAGTTCTCCGCGATCAGCCGCCAGACCAGGCGGTCGAGGAGTGGCGGGCCGCCGAGCATCTCCGGGTAGTCCGGGTTGGCCTCGAAGATCCAGCGGTCGCCAGGCCTGCGCGAGACGAACCGGAACGGCCCATTGCCCACCGGCGCCTGATTGAACGCCGCCCGGCGCATGGCCCCGGCCGGGACCGTGTCCAGGAGGTGCCTCGGCACGATCGGGATGAACGGCCAGCCCGCCAGCGGCTCGGCGTGGGGCTCGATCGAGAACCGGGCCGTGAACGAGTCCACGACCTCGCCACCGGTCCAGAGCGCGAAGTAGTCGGCGTTCGGGAAACCGGTGGCCGGGTCCTTGGCCCGCCGGAACGTGAAGAGGACATCGTGGGCCGTGGTCGGCACTCCGTCGTGCCAGCGGAGGTCGCGACGGAGGTGGAATACGACGGCGGTGTCGCCGGCCATCTCCCACGACTCGGCCAGCGCAGGCGCGTAGTCGAGCTCCGGTCCGTAGCGGACCAGCGGTGTGAACAGGACGTAGCGCAGGACTTCGTTGGTCCACCCGTCGACGGAGATGAGAGGGTTCGCGACATCGAGGTCGCTCGCCGCGCCGATCACGGCCGTCCCGCCGCCCGGCGTGGGCGGCGCCTCGCACGCCACCAGCGGTAGGAACGCCGCCAGGAGCAGGAGGATCGGGGGTGTGCGCATGCGCGCGGTCGCGTGACGGCTCGGTCCGTTCATGGGCTCGGTAGCTGGGTTGTGTTGGTCGGTACCGGCAATGTGGGGAGCCGGGAGGGTCCGGAGCAAGCAGGCGACGGCGCCGCCCGGCGTCGTCTACAGGCGGGCCAGGATTCCACCTACGAGGCGCTGGAACTCGTCGGCCGCAGCGGCGCCGGCCGCCACGACCTCGTCGTGGTCGAGAGCGCCCGCGGATATCCCCGCCGCCGCGTTCGTGATCAGCGCGATGCCGAGCACGCGCAGGCCCAGGGCCCGGGCCGCGATGACCTCCGGGACGGTGCTCATCCCCACCGCGTCGGCGCCCAGGCGCTCCAGCATCCGGATCTCCGCCGGGGTCTCATAGCTCGGACCCAGCATGGCCGCGTAGACGCCTTCGGCCAGCTCGGTCCCGTGCTCCCGGGCCACCTCCGCCGCCAGCGACCGGAGCCCGGCGTCGTAGGGCTCGGTCATGTCCGGGAACCGCGTCTCCCCTTCACGGACCGGTCCGACCAGGGGGTTCCGGGCCATGAGGTTGAGGTGGTCGGTCAGGAGCATGAGCGTCCCCGGCCCGAGCTCCCGGTTTACGCCGCCCGCGGCGCAGGTCACGATCAGCGTCCCCACGCCGAGCGCCGCCGCCGACCGGATCGGCGTGGCCAGAGCCGCCGGCTCGTGGCCCTCGTAGGCGTGGTAGCGCCCCTGGAAGGCGAGCACGGTCTTCCCCTCCAGCCGACCGCACACCAGCCGACCCCGGTGCCCCTCGACCGTCGAGGGCGCGAAGCCCGGGATCTCCGAGTACTTGATCACCACGGAGTCGTCGATCCGGTCGCCGAGGGCACCGAGACCGCTGCCGAGGACGAGGGCCACGGTGGGCTCGCGGCCTCCCAGCAGTGGGCGGATGTGGGCGGCGGCCTGCTTGGCGGGGTCGGTGGTCATGGTGTCAGGAGCTCGGACGCGTCGATACGCGGACGCTCGGGGCCCGACGAAGAAGGCAGCCCCGGGAGTCGGCTTGGGAACGTGAAGATGGGGTCGAGAGGGCCGGGCGTCGAGGGGCGGGTGCGCGGGCCAAGCGTTACTCGCGGACGGTGCACCAACATTTCATTTTGGCCGATTCAGCCATGTGAAACGGGTGCGGGCTTCTGCGCCCCTCCTCCGGCCGCCTCACGTGACGGCATGTCCGGATGGGTCAAACCGGGATAATGGTGCACCGTCCGCGGGAACCGCGGGAGCCCGCGGGAGCCGGCGCACCGAGCGGCGCCTACACCAGAATCCCCGCGATGGTCGCCGTGAGGAACGCGGCGATGGTCCCGCCGATCATGGCCCTGAGGCCGACCTTCGACAGGTCGCTACGCCGGGACGGCGCGATGCCGCCGATGCCGCCGATCTGGATGGCGATGGAGCTGAAGTTGGCGAAGCCGGCCAGCGCGTAGGTCGAGATGACGATGGAGCGGGGGGACAGCGCGGTGTCGCCGGCCAGGAGCTCGCTGAGCCGGAGGTAGGCGACGAACTCGTTGACTACGGTCTTGATCCCTAGGAGCGACCCGACGGTGACGGCATCGGCCCAGGGCACGCCCATGAGCCAGGCCAGGGGCGCGAGGAGCCAGCCGAGGAGGATCTCGAGTGTCAGCGCCTGGTCCGCCGCGAGCACTCCCCACGACTGGAGCAGCGTGTCGAGGCCGGTCCAGCCGGCGAGGGACCCGATCAGGGCATTGATGAGGGCGATCAGCGCGATGAAGGCCAGGAGCATGGCCCCCACGTTCAGCGCCAGCGTGAGCCCCTCGCCCGCGCCCCGGGCGGCCGCGTCGATCACGTTCACGTCCGGCGACTCGACGGCGACGTTCAGCGACGTGGCGGTCTCGGGCTGCGCGGTTTCGGGGTACATCAGCTTGGCCACCACCAGCGCGGCCGGCGCGGACATGACGGAAGCGGCCAGCAGGTGGCCGGCGATGTCGGGGAAATAGGCGACGAGCATCCCGACGTACGCGGCCATGACCCCGCCCGCCACGGTGGCGAACCCTCCGGTCATCACCGCCATCAGCTCGGACATGGTCATCCGCTCGATGAACGGCTTGATGAGGAGCGGCGCCTCGGTCTGGCCGACGAAGATGTTCCCCGCGGCGGACAGCGTCTCGGCCCCGGACGTGCGCATGGTGCGCATCATGACCCAGGCCATCCCCTTCACCGCGGCCTGCATGATGCCCACGTGGTAGAGGACGGTCATGAGGGAGGAGAAAAAGATGATGGTGGGGAGCACGCTGAACGCGAAGGACGCGCCGGTCTGTGCCACGTACTCGGCGGTGCCCGCGGGGTCCACCACCGGCACCGTCCGGTCCACGAGGTTGCCGAAGAGGAACCGGGCGCCATCGTTGGTGAAGCCGAGGAGGGCGAGGACCACGTCGTTGAGGGCGGCGAAGATCGTCGCGCCGATCGGGGTCTTCAGGATGAAGAGGGCGAAGACCAGCTGGAGGCCCATCCCCCAGAACACGACCCGCCAGGGGACCCGGCTCCGGTCCACGCTCAGGAGCCAGGCCAGCCCGAGCATGGCGACCAGGCCCAGCACCGACAGCAGGCGCTGGTGGATCGGGATGTCCACGTCCTCCCGGGCCTCCCGCAGACTCGTGGCCTGTGGGCCGGGCGACCCGGACGGGGCGAGCGACGGGTCGGCCCCCTCCGATCCTGGCGCCGCAGCCTGATCCTGCGCCGGAATCTCCGGCGCAGGCCCGCCGACGCCGGTGGCCCGGGCCGAGTCACCGGCCTCCTGGACCGCCCCGGCGTCCGGTTCCTGGAACCCGAACGCCCGTGACGTGAGGCCGACGCCGAGCAGCAGGGCCGCTGTCGCCCAGAGGAGCAGGAGGCCCCGTGATCGGTTGGTTCGTGCCATGACACCTCGCCCTGGTGCGGTCCGCCGTGGTGGGGGCCCGCCGTGGTGCGCGTCGTCCCGGAAGAGCCCGGGGACCCCCTGCGCCCGGGCCGCCGGAGAATACCGTGCGGGGTCACACACCGTCAAACGCCGTCGGCCCTGCCGTTGTGGCACCGCGGAAGGCCCGTATGCGGCCGATATGGCGCGAAAACGCCGCCCTCACGTGGCACATCGGTTGCACGTGAGAGCGCCGGACGACCCGGCGGGACGCGGCTCGGAGCATGCGGCTGCATGGGATCGAGCCGGGCCTGATGCGCGGCCGACGGTCGCGCCGCACAGCCGACGAGGTTCACAGAACGGAGACGCAGAAGATATGGCAAAGGTAATCGGAATCGACCTCGGGACCACGAACTCGGTGGTGTCGGTGATGGAGGGCGGCGACCCGGTCGTGATCCCGAACGCGGAGGGCGGTCGGACGACTCCGTCGGTCGTGGCATTCGCGAAGGACGGGGAGCGGCTGGTGGGTCAGGTGGCGCGGCGACAGGCCATCACGAACCCGAAGAACACGGTGGCGTCGATCAAGCGGTTCATGGGCCGTCACTGCAGCGAGGTCGAGGAGGAGCGGTCGAAGGTGCCGTACGAGATCCGCTGCGACAGCCAGGACCGGGTGGAGGTCCATGTCCCGAACGCGGACAAGACCTTCACGCCGCCGGAGATCAGCGCCATGACGCTCCAGAAGATGAAGCAGACGGCGGAGGACTACCTGGGCCACGAGGTCACGCAGGCGGTGATCACGACTCCGGCGTACTTCGACGACTCGCAGCGGCAGGCCACGAAGGACGCGGGGAAGATCGCGGGGCTCGAGGTCCTGCGGATCATCAACGAGCCGACGGCGGCCGCGCTGGCGTACGGGCTGGACAA
>CAYMLW010000028.1:0-20842 GCA_964391035.1 uncultured Gemmatimonadaceae bacterium | reverse complement strand
CCGGTGATGTCCGCCTCCGTCACCCAGTAGGCGACCCGCTGGTCACCCTCCTCGGCCTCGAGACGGAACGCGTCCTCCGCCCGCATCTGGTACGCGTTCCCCGACGCGTACCACATCCCGTACAGCGGGTTCGGATCCGAGCCCGAGTACTGGAACACCGACAGCACGCCCGGGTCCACACTCTGGGCCGCGCTCATGGCCCGGTTCATGTCACCGGCCACCAGGGAGTACCGGGCGATCATGGCCAGGATCGAGTTCTCGAAGTCGAACCCCGGCGGCAGGATGTCGCTGTTGAACGCGTCCGACGGCGCCGTGCTCCGGATCCGGCTCAATGCGCTCTCGAAGAACGACAACGCCTCGGTCAGCACCTGGTCCCGGGGTACGAGGGCGGGGTCGGGATTCTCCAGCCCGTTCACGATGGCCGCCCGCTCGTAGATGGTGCCCAGATGGCCGAGCGCCATGCCCCGGTAGAACTCCGCCATGGCCATGAGGCCGCTCGTTGTGCCCGGACCGAAGCCCGCGCCCTCCACGTTGGCCAGGAGGTTGTTGGTGATCTCCATGACACGATACATGCCGCCCCAGGGGGCCACGGACGGGTCCCTCTGGTTCAGGTCCGGGTCCGGGGCCTTGGCGTCCACGTTCTGGTACGTCTGGAACGTGGCGCCGCCGGCGCCGATCTCGTCGGCGATCAGGCCCGCCACGTAGATCGGGTCCACCAGCTGGCCGGTGTACTCGGCCTGCAGCCCGACGGCGAGCTGGTTCAGCCCGTCGCGGGTGGTGAGCACGTCCTCCGTGGTCGGGAGATTCGGGTCGTTCAGGTCCAGGTCGCAGCCAGTGAGGGCGAGCCCGGAAAACAGTAGGATCAGCAGTGTCTTTCTCATGGCTATGGCTCCTCGGGCTCAATACGTGGCGCGAACGCCGAACGTGAAGGTCCGGGGGTGCGGATAGACCGCGAAATCGACCCCCCGGGCCACGGTCGACAGACCGAACATGTTGATCTCCGGGTCGTAGCCCGTGTAGTCGGTCCAGGTGTACAGGTTCCGACCCTTGAGCTCGAGCTGGAGCTGGTCCAGGCTGAGTCGTCCGGCCCACTGGTCCGGTACCCGGTAGGTCAGGGACAGATCGCGCAGCTTGATGAAGCTCGCGTCCTCCAGGTACGACTCCCAGATCGAGTAGTG
Organism: uncultured Gemmatimonadaceae bacterium; assembly: GCA_964391035.1. Classification (GTDB taxonomy): domain Bacteria; phylum Gemmatimonadota; class Gemmatimonadetes; order Longimicrobiales; family RSA9; genus JAWVYT01. Next base: position 19,664 of record CAYMLW010000028.1, on the reverse strand, counting down.
ACGGATGTACTGGTCCCGGGTGATCTCACCTTCCAGGTACCTGTTGAAGGTGGGGCCCGCGCCGAAGATGTCCATGATTCGCTGGCCCTGGTTCCAGACCTCGTGGCCGAACTGCCCGTCCAACAACACCGACAGGCTCAGGTCGCCCAGACGGAACTCGTTCCGCAGCGACGCCTGGAAGTCGGGCCACGGGTTGCCCACGATACGCGACGTGTCGGACGCGACCGGGCCCACGTCGTCGGTGATGATCTCGCCGTTCGCGTCCCGTGCGACCGCCGACATCTTGAAGATGCCGAGGGGCTCGCCCTCGATGACCCAGTTGTTGTAGCCCACCGAGAACGACTCGCCCGCGAGGGCGACCATCTCGTTCTCGTTCATCGAGTAGATGAACGTCGAGTTCCAGCGGAAGTTCTCCCGGTCGATGTTGGTGGTGGTGATCTCGGCCTCGATCCCCACGTTGGTCAGCTCACCCACGTTCGACAGCCGGCTGCTGTAGCCGGTGCTCGGCGCGAACGGGCGTGTGAGGAGCAGGTCCTCGGTCCGCTGGTTGTAGTACGTGAAGGCCAGCCCGATCCGATCGTTCAGGACCGACGCGTCGAAGCCGAACTCGAACTCCCGCTGCCGCTCCGGCTTCAGGTCGGCGTTCCCGGCGGAGCCGAGATGGACCAGCCCTAGGCGGTCGATGTGCACGGTGTTGGCGTACCGTGAGAAGCGGGAGTAGGCGAAATCGCGCGGCGGCTGGTTCCCGGCGTAGCCGAGGGCCGACCGGAGCCGGAGCTCATCGAGCCAGCCGAAGCGGTCGGCCAGGAACGGCTCCTCGGACACCACCCACGAGCCGCTCAGCTTCGGGTAGAGCTGCCAGCGCTCGTCCGCACCGAACGTGGAGGACGCGTCCCAGCGCAGGGCGCCCGTCAGGAACAGGCGCTGGTCGAAGGCCACCTGCTGCTGGCCGAAGAAGCCCAGCGTGGCCGTCTCGACCATGGACTCGCTGGCGCTCTGGGTCGCGCCCCGGACCAACTCGGTCAGCGGGCTCAGGTCCGTGGCCGCCGCCACCAGGTTCTGCTCCCGCGTGAACGTGTGGTTCATCCCGGCCGACGTGGTCATGTCCAGCGCCGAGCCGAGGCCCCACTCGATGTTGCCCACCAGGTCGTTGTTGATGAGCATGTTATCCCGCTTGTAGCTCGACGCCCGGCCCAGCGGCGCCAGCGTCGCGCCCCGGGGGATGAACTGCGCCGTCTCCATGGCGTAGGTGTCGTAGCCGAAGCTGTAGCGCAGCGTCACGCCCTCGACCGGCGCGGCCCGCGCCATGAAGGAGCCGACGAGGCGGCTCACATCCTGCGGGTTCGACCAGTTGTCGATCACGTTCAGCGGGTTCGGGAACACGAAGGCCGTGTTCACCAGGTCGCCCGTCTCCGGGTCGCGCTCCGCCAGGTCCACCGTCGTGGGGGTGAACATGATGGCCGTCAGCACGCCGCCGGTCCCGTTCTCGCCGTTGATCAGCAGGTTGTTGTGGCTCCGGATGTAGTTCAGGCCGCCGGAAACGGTGACGGCGTCGCCGAAGCTCTGGTCCAGGTTCAGCCGGGCGTTGTACCGCTGATAGTCCGACCCGATCATGATCCCCTCTTCCGACGTGTAGCCGCCGGAGAGGTAGTACTGGGTGCTCTCGCTCCCGCCGGACAGCGAGACGTGGGTCTCGTTGCTGTAGCCGGGCTCGAAGACCAGCTGCTGATGGTCGTACCGCGTCACGGTGGACTCCGGGTCCCGGACCGGCGCGACCGATCCGGTCGACCCCACCGACGACAGGGCGAAGTCGATCTCCTTCGGCAGCGACGACCGGCGCAACTCCGTGGAGACCGTGATCTTCGGCTCGCCCGCCGCGCCGCGCTTGGTGAAGATCTGGATCACGCCGTTGTTCGCCCGTGAGCCGTAGAGCGCCGCCGCCGCCGCCCCCTTCAGCACCTCGATGCGGTCGATGTCCGCCGGATCCAGGTCCGCCAGCCGGTTCGACGGGTTCGACCGGTATCCGAAGTTCACCATCTGGTCCGAGCTGTTGTCCATGATCACGCCGTCGACGATGATCAGCGGCTCGGCGCCGGCGATGACGGAGCTCGTGCCCCGCAGTCGGATCGAGACGCCGCCGCCCGGATTGCCCGTGTTGCTCGTGATCAGCGCGCCCGAGACCTTCCCCTGAAGCGCCTGGTCGACGGTCACGGCCGGCGTGGTCGCCAGCTCGGTCTCGCCCACGCTCGTGATGGCGTTCCCGATCGCCCGTCGAGCGGTCGGACCGGTGGTGCCGGTCACGACCAGCTCTTCCAGTTCGAGGGCCGATTCGGCCAGGTAGACCGTCGGCACCTCGACGAGGGGTTCGGACCCCAACGTCAGGGACCGGGTCGCCGGCGTCCGGCCGATGAAGGTGAACGTCAACTCGTAGCTGCCCGGGGCCACGCTCGCCCGCAGCAGATACCGCCCGGAGGCGTCCGTGAGGGTGCCGAACCCGGGACCCCGAAGCTGGACCTGGACACCGGCAATGCCGTTGCCGGTGGCCGCGTCCCGGACCGTGCCCTGGATCGCGTAGTCGTTCTGGGCGTACGCCGGCGCCGCGACTACGGCCAGGGCCAGCACGGCGAGCAGTGCCGTACGTGGAAGGCGCATGAGGTCCTCCTGTAAAGGGAATCTTCGATGATCGATGATGCCGTACACTACATACCTTCCCGGTCCAGTACAACTGTCTGGTCGCATGCGACTTGCGCGTGAAGGGTGAGTACGGGGAGAATCAACCAAATCGGGAGGACGCCATGATCCGCAAGATCGCGACGCTCTGGGCATACAAGAAGGCGCCGAAGGCCACGTACATCGCCAGGCACCCGGTCAGGGGGACGAAGCTGTGGCTGGCGGCGAAGGGCGCGGGCTCGCTCGTGACCGGGAAGGTCGGACTCGTGCTGGGCGCGCTGGCGGCCCTGCCGCTGGGGCTCTGGGCCAAGGCGCAGCTGTCGAGGTCCTGACGCCAGTGATCGGTCCGTGGACCGCCGTCGGGCCGCCAGTCTGATCGCCCGGCGGCCCGGGTAACGCAGCCGATGGACCCGGAGCCGGCGCCCTCGCGGGCGTCGGCTCTTCGTATGCCCGGGCGCCCCGCACAATCCGCGGTGTCCGGGGTAGAGCACCGGCGCGGGCGGGCCTCGGTACGGGACAGGGTGGTCGGGAGCGGAGCGGATGATCGAGATCGAGGGGCTGACGAAGGGGTATGCGGAGGCGGACGGGGAACGGCTCGTGTTCCGGGACCTCGACCTCGTGGTTGGATCGGGCGAGTTCGTGGTCCTGCTCGGCCCCAGCGGCTCCGGGAAATCCACACTGTTGAACCTCGTGAGCGGGATCGATCGCCCCACGTCCGGAGCCATCCGGGTGGAAAGGCGGGAGATCACCGCCATGACCGAACGCGAGCGGACGCTCTTCCGACGGGACCGGATCGGGTTCGTCTTCCAGTTCTTCAACCTGATCCCGACGCTCACGGTGGAGGAGAACCTCCTCCTGCCGCTGGAGCTGAGCGGTCGCGACGGGCCCGCGGACCACGCCCGGGCGAGACGGCTGCTGGGTCGCGTGGGGCTCGGCGACCGGGCCGGAGCCTACCCGGACCGGCTGTCGGGCGGCGAGCAGCAGCGGGTGGCGGTGGCCCGGGCGCTGGCCCATGACCCGGCGGTGGTCCTGGCCGACGAGCCCACCGGCAACCTGGACCGGGAGACCGGCCAGGGCGTGCTGGATCTCCTGGGCGAGATGACGCGAGCGGTGGGACGTGCGGTCCTGCTCGTGACCCATTCCGAGGAGGCGGTCCCGCTGGCCGACCGGGTCCTGGAACTCAGGGATGGCCGCCTGAGCGAGCGATGAGGCGCGGCCGCGCCCGCGCGCGAGGACCGTGGCCGCGCCAGACCCGCCGCCGAGGAACGTGGCGCGGCCTCGCCCGCGCGCGAGGACTGCTCCGACGCTCCAGCGCTCGCCACTTCCTGCACCACGGCTGGCAGACGGCGCTCGCGGTGCTCGGCGTCGGGCTCGGCGTGACGGTGGTCCTGGGCGTGGACCTGGCTGTGTCGAGTGCACGGCGCGCCTTCACCCTCTCGGCCGAGACCGTCGCCGGGCCGGCGACCCACCGCGTCGTGGCTGGCCCGGCCGGGCTGCCCGACACCAGCTACGCAGTCCTGCGCGACCTCCCGGGCGTACGGGCGGCCGCGCCGGTGGTGGATGGCCACGTCGTCACCCCCGATGGCGTCGTTCTCCGACTGCTGGGCGTGGACCCCTTCGCCGAGTCGGCCTTCCGTCGGTACGGGAGCGCCGGGCAGGCGGCGGCCCGGCTCCTGATCGGCGACCGGACCGGACTGGTCAGCCGGTCGACGGCGCAGGCGCTTGGGGTCGGGGAAGGGGACCGGGTGCGGTTCGACGTGGGCGGTCACCTCGACAGCGTTGCGGTGGCCGCCCTCATCGCCCCGGCATCCGGTGTGGCGCGTGTGGGGCTCGAAGGTCTGCTCCTGGTCGACATCGGAACGGCCCAGGCGCTCCTGGGAAGGCCCGGTCTCGACCGGATCGACCTGATCCTGACCGACGGCGGCAGCTCCGCCGTGGCGTCGGCCATCCCGCCGGACGCCTCGCTCCAGGCCGCGGGTGCGAGTGCCGCCGGCTTCGAGCGGATGACCCGGTCGTTCGACCTCAATCTCCGGGCCATGAGCCTCCTCGCCCTCATCTTCGGCCTGTTCCTGATCTACAACAGCGTGACCTTCTCCGTCGTCCAGCGGCGCCGGCTTCTGGCCACTCTCCGTGCCCTGGGCGCGACCCGGCGCCAGCTGTTCCGTCTCGTCGAGGGAGAAGCGTTGGTCCTGGGGCTGGCGGGGGCCGCGATCGGCCTGACGCTCGGCACCGCCCTGGGCCACGGGCTGGTCCGGCTCGTGACCCGGACCATCCAGGACCTCTACTTCGTGGTCGCCGTCCAGGAGCTCCTGGTCACACCACGGGTGGTGGCGAAGGCGGCCGCGCTCGGGGTGCTGGGCACGATGGCCGTGGCGGTCCCGGCGGCGGCGGAGGCGGCGGGGACCCACCCGCGCACCGCGCTCCTTCGATCGACCCTCGAACAGGGGCTGCGATGTCGGCTGCCGCTGATCTCCGGCTCCGGGCTCGCGCTCGTGGCCATCGGCGGACTCGTGCTCGTGGCCTCGACGTCCGTGGACGGCAGCTTCGTGGGGCTCTTCGGCGTGATCCTCGGCCTCGCCCTCCTCACGCCGATCACCACGCTCCTTCTCGTCCGACTCCTCAAGCGGCCCATCGGGCGCGCCTTCGGTGTCGTCGGCCGGATGGCCGCGGGCGGGGTGGTCACGGGCCTGAGCCGGACGGCGCCCGCCATCGCGGCGCTCACGGTCGCGGTGGCCGCGACCCTCGGCGTCACGCTCATGATCGGCAGCTTCCGCGGCAGCCTGATCCAGTGGCTCGACCGGACGCTGGCCGCGGATCTCTACGTCTCGCCCGCTCGACCCGCCGGGACGGGCAGCCCGCCCGCGGCGCTCGATCCCGCTTCGATCGTCGCCCTCGCGTCGGATCCGGCGGTGGCGGAGGTGCGCCGCTACTGGCGCGGCACCGTCCCCGCCGTCGGAGGGCCCGTGGGCCTCATGGCCGTGGACCGGGACAATCGCCTGGCCGATCAGTTCGAGATCCTGGACGGGACCGCCCACTGGGGCGCGTTCGACGCCGGCAAAGCGGTCCTCGCCTCGGAGCCCTTCGCCTTCCGGAGCGATGTGGCCCCGGGCGACACCCTCACGTTCCAAACGGCGACCGGCTCCGTCGGGATCCCGGTCGCGGCCGTGTTCCGTGACTACGGCTCCGACCAGGGGATGGTCATGATGGGATACGAGGCGTACCGCCGGCTGTGGCGCGACAGCACCGTCACCGCGGTGGCCCTGAACCTCGTGGCCGGGGCGGATGCCGGGGCGGCCCGGGACCGGCTGGCGTCTGCGGCCCCGTCCGGTCAGGCGCTGGCCATCCGGTCCGATCGCGCACTCGCCGAGGCTTCGCTGGACGTCTTCGACCGCACGTTCGCCATCACGGACGTGCTCCGGGCCCTCACCCTGATCGTGGCCTTCGTCGGCGTCGTGAGCGCGCTCATGGCCCTCCAGCTCGAGCGCGCCCGGGAGCTGGGCGTGCTCCGGGCGAACGGAATGACGCCCGGCCAGCTCGGGTCCATGGTGGCGTCGCAGACCGGGCTCATGGGACTCGTCGCCGGGATCATGGCGCTTCCCATGGGTGCGCTGTTGGCGGGGCTGATGATCGAGTTCGTGAACCGCCGGTCCTTCGGCTGGTCCATGGAGCTGGCCGTGCCGCCCGCCGCCCTGCTCCAGGCTCTCGCCGTGGCCGTCGCGGCGTCGGTCCTCGCAGGGCTCTATCCGTCCTGGAAGATGGCGCGGACATCGCCGGCGGAGGCGTTGAGAGGAGAGTGAGAGGGTGGCGAGTGGCACGGGGACGGGGCGAGGCCGAGAGTCGAGGGGTTGGAGGGGTTCGCATGAGAAGGCTGATAACGAGGGGCCTGGTTCTCGTGGTGGTCCTGGGATGTGGAGAGGGCAGGGGAGAGGGCGGGGGCGCGTCGTCGGGGCCCCCCCTGTCCGTGGTGGAGACCATGGCCGCGGCGGACACGGCCGGATACGCCCGGGCGGTGGCGCCGCGGGAGTTCGTCTTTCCGGCGGATCACGGGCCGCACCCGGACTTCCGGACGGAGTGGTGGTACTTCACGGGCAACCTGGAGTCGGTGGAGGGCGACGCGTTCGGCTTCCAGCTCACGTTCTTCCGCAACGCGCTCCACCCGGAACCGGTGGAGCTCGAGTCGGCCTGGGCCACCCGGCAGGTCTACATGGGCCACTTCGCCGTGACGGACGTGCCACGGGAGGCGTTCCACGCCTACGAGCGGTTCGAGCGCGGGGCCCTCGGGTTCGCCGGGGCGGTGGGGACGGCGTCGGAGCCGGCCCGGGTCTGGATCGGCGACTGGGAGGCACGCCTGCTCCCCGGCGCCATGCCGTCGTTCCGGCTCCGGGCGGCGGGCGAGCCAGGAGCCGACGCCATGGCGACCGACGCCGGTGTGGCGATCGACCTGGTCGTCACGGCCATGCAGCCGGCCGTCCCGCAGGGCGATCGGGGGCTGAGCGTGAAGGGGCCGGAGCCGGGTAACGCGTCGTACTACTACTCCCTGATGAGGATGGCGGCGGAGGGCACGATTACGGTCGGCGGCGCGCGGCACGCGGTGCGCGGCGAGGCGTGGCTCGACCGGGAGTGGAGCACCAACGCGTTGAGCCCGGAGCTGGAGGGCTGGGACTGGTTCTCGATCCAGCTCGACGACGGCGCGGGGCTCATGCTCTACCGGCTCCGGACCGGGGCCGGCGGGTCATCGTCCCACTCGGCGGGCACCTTCGTCGACCCGGCCGGCCGGATCACGCGGCTCGATGCCGACGACTTCGCCCTCGAGGCCACCGGGAGCTGGGCCAGCCCCCGCGGCGGACGCTACCCCTCCGGCTGGAGGGTCCGCGTTCCGGGCCCCGGGATCCAGCTCCGGGTCGAGCCCCGGATCCGGGACCAGGAGCTCGACCTCGCCTTCCGGTACTGGGAGGGCGCGGTCACCGTCGAGGGACGCCGGGCCGGCCGGGCGGTGAGTGGGCGCGGGTACGTGGAGCTGACCGGCTACGCCGAGTCCCCGGAGAGGGCGGCGTCGTCGAGCTCGAGCCGGCTCCCGAAGTAGCGGAGGATCCCGAACAGGATCACCAGGCCGACCGCCAGCGAGATCGCCGGGTTCAGGCCGTAGGCCGACGGGATGTCCCCGACGAGCATGGCGACCACCGCTACGGTGAGGGCGTAGGGCATCTGGGTGCGGACGTGGTCGACATGGTCGCATGCGGAGGCCATGGAGCTCATGACCGTGGTGTCGGAGATGGGCGAGCAGTGGTCGCCGAAGATGGAGCCCGCCATGATGGAGCTGATCACGCCCAGGAGCACTGAGTAGTGGGACCCGGCGTCGAATCCCACGCCGGCTCCCATGGCCACCGCCAGGGGGATGACCACGGGAAAGAGAATGGACATGGTCCCCCAGCTGGTGCCGGTGGCGAACGAGATCAGCGCCGCGGTGACGAAGACCAGGACCGGGAGCAGGTGAATCGGAAGGGTCTCCTGGAGGAGCGACGACAGGTACGGCCCGGTACCCAGCGCCTCGGTCACGCCGCCGAGCCCCCAGGCCAGGACCAGGATGATCATGGCCAGCATCATGGCCCGCATGCCGCCCACCCACGACTCGACCGCCTCCTGCAGTGACAGGATCCGCTGGCCCCAGACCATGACGAGCGCCGTCACGGAGCCCAGGAACGATGCCCAGATCAGCGCCTTGAACGGGTCCGCCGCGCCCACGATGGCCCGCAGCCCGGGCGAGGCGGTCGGGTCGTCGGCCAGGAGGCTCGCCCGGCCCGTCGCATAGATCCCGCCCAGCGCCACGGCGACGGTGACGAGCACGGGGACCGCCGCGTTGTACCAGCGGTGCGGCTTGTCCTCGGGCGCGTCCATGAGTCCACCGCCGGTATCGGCGGCGAGCTGGGCGCCCGGCCGGTGCAGCCCGCCCCCGCTCACGGCCCGTATCTCGGCCGCCCGCATGGGCCCGAAGTCGCGCCGGGTGAAGATGGTCATGGCCACGAAGAGCAGGGCCAGGATCGGGTAGAAGAGGTACGGGATCGAGTGGAGAAACACGTTGAACGGGTTCTCCGACGCGGCCAGGAGGTCGGCGGCCTCCGCGGGGTCGGCCACGGTCCCTGCGGCCGACTGGAGGGCGTCGCCGATGAGGGTGATCTCGAACCCGACCCAGGTCGAGATCAGGGCGATGGCCGCCATGGGCGCGGCCGTCGAATCCACCACGTAGGCCAGCTTCTCACGGGACACCTTCAGCCGATCGGTGATCGGGCGCATGGTGTTGCCCACGATGAGCGTGTTGGCGTAGTCGTCGAAGAAGATCGCCATGCCGGCGAGCCAGGTGAAGAACTGGCCGCGGCGCCGGCTCGTGGCGTAGGGCCGCATGGCCTCGACCATCCCGAGGGTCCCCCCACTCCGGGACATCACCCCCACCATGCCGCCCAGGAGCAGCGAGAACATGACGATGGCCACGTGGTCCGGGCTGTCGGCGAGGGCCTCGAGGGCGAACCGGTCCACGCTCATGAGCGTCGCGGCCAGCGGGTTCCAGTCGGCCAGGAAGAGAGCGCCCAGCCAGATACCGGCAAAGAGGGAGATCACCACCTCGCGCGTGAGGAGCGCCAGGAGAATGGCGGCGAGCGGCGGCAGCAGGCTGAGCCAACCCGGGTCGACGACGTCCATTGGCGCGGCAGTGTGTGAGGAGTCTGCTGGACAACGATCGAGGAGAATAGGCGACGCTCCGACCCGTCGCAAATCTCTGGCGATCCTACGGTTTCCGGGCGAGGCGAGCTTCTCTGTCACGCGGAGCCGCGAAGGCGCGAAGGTCTCGCGGGAGCAGGCCGACCGGCGGCAGCCACGGGACCGGCGTTGCGCACCGTTGGGTCGACCGACGCACGCTCGTGGTTTCCCGACAAGTACCCGCCGTTCTTCGCGCCTTCGCGTCTTCGCGTGATCAAGTGAGCGTGCCGGGCGACGAGCGCGGCGTGCCGGGCGACGAACGCCCCACGGTGGACGGGGAACCTCCCGATCAGCCATGCACTCGACCCATCGCGCCGTTGACGCTGGGAGGGGGCTTGGGTAGCTTGCCGCGACCGCGGGTGGACTCATCAGAAGGACCCTCGAATGGCCTCGGAACGACAGCGGATCCTGGACGAGCGGGCGGTGCAGCGGGCCCTGGCCCGGATGGCACGGGAGATCCTCGAGAAGAACGCGGGCACCGACGCGCTTGCGCTGGTCGGGATCCATCGCCGGGGCGTTCAGCTCGCCCACCGGATCGCCGATGAGATCGAGAAGGCGGAAGGCGTGCATCCGCCGGTCGGATCCCTGGATATCACCCTGTACCGGGACGACCTCATGGCCGTGGGCCCTCGCCCGGTGGTGGGCGAGACGCGGCTTCCCGAGGACGGGGTCGAGGACCGGGTGATCGTGATCATCGACGACGTGGCGTACACGGGTCGGACGGCCCGGGCGGCCATGGACGAGCTGGCCGACTTCGGCCGTCCGCGTCGGATCCTCCTGTGCGTGCTGGTGGACCGGGGCGGTCGGGAGCTGCCGATCCATCCGGACATCGTCGGCCGGCACCTGGACGTGCCGGACGGGTCGACCGTGGAGGTGTTCGTGCCCGAGCTGGATGGCCGCCTTGCCGTGGAGTTCGCGCCGTCCGAGGAGGGCTGATGCCGGCCACCACACCGCTGGGCAAGGACCTGGTCGGTCTGGAGGGGCTCGAGGCAGAGCAGATCCGGGCGATCCTGGACACCGCCGAGCCATTCAAGGAGATCAGCGAGCGGAAGATCAAGAAGGTTCCCGTGCTGCGCGGGAAGACCATCGTCAACCTGTTTTTCGAGCCGTCCACCCGTACGCGGGTCAGCTTCGAGTTCGCGGAGAAGCGGCTGAGCGCCGACACGGTGAACATCTCGAGCAGCGGGTCGAGCGTCGTGAAGGGGGAGACGCTGGTCGATACGGCCCGGAACCTCGAGGCCATGCGGATCGACATGGTGGTGATGCGGCACCCGTCGTCGGGCGCCGCCCGGTTCCTGGCCGAACGGATCCCCTCGAACGTGGTCAATGCGGGTGACGGCCGGCACGAGCACCCCACGCAGGCGCTCCTGGACCTCCTGACCATCCGTGACCACCGGGGCTCGGTCCGGGGTCAGAAGGTCTGTATCGTAGGCGACATCCGGCACTCCCGTGTCGCGCGCTCGAACATCTTCGGGCTGCGCACGCTCGGCGCCGACGTGGCCGTGTGCGGGCCGCGGACGCTGATCCCGGCCGGGATCGAGGAGCTGGGCGTGACGGTGTTCGACCGGATCGAGGAGGCCATCGAGTGGGCGGATGTCCTCAATATCCTCCGACTCCAGCTCGAGCGCATGCAGGCCGGGTACGTGCCGAGCCTGCGGGAGTACAACCGGGTCTTCGGGGTGAGTCGCGAGCGGGTGGAGGCGTCGCCGCAGCCGCTCCTGATCCTGCACCCGGGGCCGATGAACCGGGGCGTCGAGATCGACAGCGACGTGGCGGACGGCCCCCACTCGGTGATCCTGAACCAGGTGACCAACGGCGTGGCCGTGCGGATGGCAGTGCTCTACCTGCTCGCTGGGGGCGCACCGGAGAAGGCGGAAGCCGCCAAGGGGGCGAGCGATGGCTGAACAGGTCCTGTTGACGGGCGGGCGGGTGATCGACCCGAGCACCGGCACCGATGCGACGCTCGACCTGCTCGTCGACGACGGCGTCATTGCCGGCCTGGGGGAGGGCATCGAGGCGTCCGAGAACGTGCACGTCGTGGACGTCTCCGGGCTGGTCGTGGCGCCCGGCCTGGTGGACGTGCACGTCCACCTGCGGGAACCGGGAGGCGAGCACAAAGAGACCATCGCCACCGGGTCCTGGGCGGCCGTGGTCGGGGGCTTCACCTCCATCTGCGCGATGCCGAACACCGATCCGCCCATCGACGACCCGGCCGCCGTCGGGTTCGTTCTGGCCCAGGGCGGCCGGGCCGCCGGGGCCCGGGTGTACCCCGTCGGGGCCGTCTCCGTGGGGCAGAAGGGCGAGCGACTGACGCTGGTGGGCGAGATGGTCGAGGCGGGCGCCGTCGCCATCACCGATGACGGGCTGCCCGTCGTGGACAGCGGCCTCATGCGTCTCGCCCTGGAGTACGCGGCCACGTTCGGCATCCCGGTGGCCAGCCACTGCGAGGACCCGACGCTGTCCCGGGACGGTTCGATGAACGAGGGGCTGGTCTCGACGCGGCTGGGCATCACGGGGATCCCGTCGGCGGCCGAGAACGTGATGATCGCCCGGGACCTGATCGTGGCGGAGATGACCGGCGGGCGCCTCCACGTCCAGCACGTGTCGACCCGGGACGGCGTGGAGCTGATCCGCTCCGCGAAGACCCGCGGTGTGCGCGTCACGGCCGAGGCCACGCCCCACCACTTCACGTTGACGGACGAGGCGGTGGTGGGGTACCGGACCGAGGCGAAGGTGAACCCGCCGCTGCGCACGGCCGCGGACCGGGAGGCGGTACGCGAGGGCGTCCGGGATGGCACCCTCGACTGCATCGCGACCGACCACGCGCCCCACCACTACGACGAGAAGGAGCAGGCCTTCGAAGAGGCGCCGTTCGGGCTGGTCGGTCTCGAGACCGCTCTGGGCCTCGCCGTCACGGAGCTGGTCGAGACCGGCGTGCTGACCATCCCGGAGCTGATCGACCGGATGAGCACCACGCCGGCCCGGGCGTTCAGCCTCCCCGGTGGGACACTGGCCGAGGGGTCGCCCGCCGACATCACCGTGTTCGACCCCGACGAGGAGTGGACCGTCGATCCCGCACGATTCGTCTCGAAGAGCATGAACACGCCGTTCGCCGGCCGCACGCTCCGGGGCCGGGCCCGGATGACCATCGTGGGCGGACGCGTGGTCTGGAACACCGACATGGGACTGGACCACGCCCGTCGCCAGGGCCGACGATATGGCTGAGGCTCCCGACACGCGAAACGGGGGTGGGGCGGGGGTTCCGCTGCGCGACTGGCTCGGGGGCGTGGAGCCGCCGTGGCCGCCGGCCGCCGAGCTGGCGGACGGGGAGCGCATCGTCGCCTGCTACAGCGTGGTGCGGGCCGCCGCCGCGACGACCCGGACCGACAAGCCCTACCTGAAGCTGGAGCTGAGCGACCTCCACGGGACCATCCACGCCCGGGTCTGGGACGACGCCGAGCGTTATCGCGCCGTCGTGGAGCCGGGCATCTACGTCGGGATCCGTGGCCGGGTGGAGATCTATCAGGGGCAGCCACAGGTCAACGTGGACCACCTCGAGCGGGTCCAGGTCGACCCGGACGACCTCGGACTGTTCATGCCCCGCTGCCCCCGGGATCCCGTGGAGATGGACGCCGAGCTGGCGGACGCGATCACGTCCATCCGGGAAGAGCCGCTGCGCAAGCTGCTCCGGGCGCTGCTGGGGCCGAAGACCGAATCCGGGCTGTGGTTCCGTAAGGCCCCGGCGGCCAAGCGGAACCACCACGCCTACGTGGGCGGGCTGCTCGAACACACGCTTTCCGTGACCCGGCTGTGCGCGTTCATGGCCGAGCACTACGGTCCGGTGGTCGACCGCGACCTGCTCATCACGGGAGCGCTGCTCCACGACGTCGGCAAGACCCGGGAGATCGCGACCCGGGCGGGGTTCCCGTATACGACCCCCGGCAAGCTGCTCGGCCATATCCTGCTCGGCATCGAGATGGTCCACGAGGTCGGCCGTCGGCTGAACGTGCCCGAGGACCGGCTGCGCCTCGTCGAGCACCTGGTGGCGTCTCACCAGGGACGCTACGAGTGGCACAGCCCCCGGGAGCCCCACACCCTCGAGGCGCTGGTCCTACACTATGCCGACGACACCGACGCCAAGGTCCAGCAGGCCATCGACCTGGTCCGGTCCTCGGACGACGGCTGGACCGACTACTCCCGCGCCTTCGGCCGCGAGTTCCTCCGCCACGGCGGCACGGAGCCCGCCGACGCCCCCGCCGACCCCACTGGCCGGCCGGACCCGGACACCCTCTCGCTCTTCGACTGAAGGGGCGGGGAATCGGCACGGCGGCTCGCGCCGCGGCCGGGGCGTTGCCATCGGCCCGCAGTGGAGAAGCGGAGCTCGCGGCGGCGGCCTGGCGCCCAGCGCTTCGGCCGGCTCGCCGGGGCCCTCACTCGCCCGCGTTCTTCGATCACCACGTTCCACTCTCGGGACGGGCGACGAAGGGAGAGGTCGAACCGGGAGCCGGCGGGGTCCGGAGAGGCCCCGCCGCCAGGGACGGGTGCAACGACGGGGGAGGGAGTGACCGGGTGCATGCGGCGGACCTGACGACGCCGGTCCTCCACGATGTGAAACGGCCGCCCCCGTCCCGCGGACGGAGGCGGCCGATCCCGATTCTGGAGCGGTCTCGCTCGCCTACGCGGTGCCGCCCTTCTCGACCACGATCCTGGCGAGCTGGGCCTTCTTCCGAGCGGCCTTGTTCCGGTGCAGGATATTCCGCGCGCTGGACCGGTCCAGGAGGGCGGATGCCCGCCGGAAGGCTTCCGTGGCGGTGTCGCCGTCCTCGGCCGCATGAATGGCCTTGATCGCGCTCTTCAGCCGCGACCGCTGCGTGCGGTTCCGCTCGTATCGCCGACGGTTCTGCCGGATTCGCTTCTCTGCGCTCTTGCTGTTCGCCAAAGTCCTCGCTCCCGCTGTTTCCCGGTCCACCAAAGCCCCGAAGTATGGAGGTGGGCAGGGTGGGTGTCAAGGTGGCGCGCTTTGCGCGCAAATCGCTCGCTCTGCTCGCAAATCCCGCCTGGCGGCGGAAATGGCTGCTTCGCAGCAACTCGCTCGCTTCGCTCGCAAACCGCGTCTGCCGGCGCATGTGGCTGCTTCGCAGCAAACGGCTCACTTCGTTCGCAGACCGCGCCTGACGGCGCAAACGGCTGCTTCGCAGCAAGGGCTCGCTTCGCTCGCACACCACGCCGGACCATGTGGGTGCCGCGGTGCCGGGCAGCGGACCGGCGGGAGTCTCCCGCGCCCTTACCCGTATCCTCACGCATGCTCTTGCCGCTACCCATGCCACATGCCCCTGCCCCTGCCCCTGCCACCTGCCACCCGCCACTTGCCACCCGCCACTTGCCACCCGCCCCCGATCAGTAGCGTCCGAGGGATCGCGCCCGTAGGTTCTTCGCGCATGGAGCGGGTCGAGCGGGTTCTGATATTCCTCCCTGTGCTGGTGATCTCCGTGGTGCTGCACGAGGTGGCGCACGGGTGGGTGGCACGAACACAGGGCGACGACACGGCGGAGCGGGCGGGGCGGCTGACGCTCAATCCCGCCCCGCACATCGACCTGCTCGGGAGCCTGATCGTGCCCACGCTGTTGGCGCTGGCGCCCGGCGGGCTGCTGTTCGGCTGGGCGAAGCCGGTGCCGGTGGACCCCCGCAACTTCAGGGACTACCGTCGGGGCGACATCCTGGTGTCCCTGGCGGGCGTGGCGGCCAACATGCTGCTGGTCGTGGCGTTCATGGCCCTGGCGGCTGGGGCGGTGTGGCTGGGGCGCGTCGCGCCCGGCACGGACGCGGTCACGGAGATCGCGGTCCAGGCGGCAACGCTCGGCATCTTCCTGAACCTGATTCTGGCGACCTTCAATCTCGTTCCGATCCCGCCGCTCGACGGCTCGCACGTCGTGGCGCACCTCCTGCCCGAGGGGGCGCGCCGGCGCTATCGGAACGTGGGCCGGTACGGGCTCGGGATCCTGCTCCTGGTGGCCTTCCTGGTGCCGGGCGCGTTGGCGGTGCTGCTGTGGCCGGCGTACGCCCTCGCGGATGCCGCCTTCGGGGTCGTCGGGTGGCTGGTATGATCCGGGGCCCCGCATCGGCGACGCCGGACGACGCCGGTTTCGTCGTCGAGCTCGACCAGTTCGAGGGACCCCTCGACCTCCTGCTCCACCTGATCCGGGAGCAGGACATCGACATCTTCGACATCCCGATCGCACGGGTGACGGCCCAGTTCCTCGAGGCGATCAAGGGAATCGAGACGCTGGGCATCGACCGGGCCGGCGAGTTCCTGGAGATGGCCGCGACGCTGATCCGGATCAAGTCCCGGATGCTGCTGCCCCGGCGCTACGACGACGAGGGCGAGCTGGAAGACCCCCGGGCCGAGCTGGTGCTCCGGCTGCTGGAGTACGAGCACTTCCGGGACGCCGCGGACCGGCTCGAGGACGCGGAGGCCGACCGGGCACGGCGCTACGGCCGGGGGTACGTGCCGCCGAAGCCGCCCCCCGATCCCGGGTCCATCGAACTGGACGTGGACTGGGCGGAGCTGTGGGACGCGCTCCACGAGCTGCTGGATCGGACCCGGCCGCCGGACACGCACCACGTCCACGGCCGGATCGTGACCCTCGAGGAGAAGGTCGACCTGATCCTCGACACCCTCGCCCGCCTCAGCCGGGTCGAGTTCCGTCAGCTCCTGGCGGAGCACCCGGACAAGCTGCACGCCGTGGCGACGCTCCTGGCCGGACTCGAGCTCGCCCGGCGTCGCGAGGTCGCCATCCGCCAGAGCGAGCCGTTCGCGCCCCTGTGGATCTACCGCCCCGAGGCCGACGCCAACGAATCCCAGTCGAATGAAGACGACCCAGCTCATTGAAGCCCTCCTCTTCGCCAGCGACGCCCCCCTCGCCGTCGAGGACCTGGCGAGGGCGGCCGAAGAGCTCGACACCGACGCCGTACGGGAGGCGATCGACGAGCTGCGCAACGCGTACGAGGCGGAAGGCCGGGCCTTCCAGATCTACGAGATCGCCGGGGGCTACCAGCTCCTGACCCGGCCGGAGTACGCGCCGCACGTCGAGCGCTTCGAGACGGTCCCCGGCCCGACCCGGTTGTCCGGCGCCGCCCTCGAGGTTCTGGCCATCGTCGCGTACCGCCAGCCCATCGGCCGGGCGGAGATCGAGGACATCCGGGGCGTCGGCTCCGCCCACGTCCTGCGCTCCCTCCAGGACGTGGGGGTTCTCGAGGTCGTGGGTCGCGGCGAGGGCCTCGGACGACCGCTCCTCTACGGCACGACCCGCCGGTTCCTCGAACACTTCGGCTTCGCCTCCCTCGACGACCTCCCCAAGCCCGACGAGCTGCCGGTCGTGCTTACCGGCGCCGCCGACCCTTCCGCCGGAGCGCACGACCCGGGGGATCCCCACCCCGCCACGGCCCCCGACGCGGAGGCCCCTGGGGAGGGGGAGGAAGACGCCGGCGAGTCCCCCGACCCGAGTACCACCACGACCCCGAGAGAGCCGTGAGGCTCCACAAGTACCTCTCCCGGGCGGGCGTCGCGTCGCGCCGGGGCGCGGAGTCGATGATCCGGGACGGCCGTGTGCGGGTGAACGGCGACGTGGTCCGCGAGATGGGGGTGAAGGTCTCGGGAGACGACCGGGTCGAGGTGGATGGCCGGGTCGTGAGCCCGGAGCCCCCGATCTGGATCCTGCTGCACAAGCCGACGGGCTGCGTGACCACCCGGGACGACCCCCGGGGGCGGCCGACGGTGTACGATCTGCTGCCGGAGCGGTTCCACGGTCTCTTCCACGTGGGACGGCTGGACCTGGACAGCAGCGGGCTGCTGCTGTTCACGAACGAGGGCGGAGTGGCGAACCGACTGATGCACCCGCGCTACGAGGTGGATCGTGTGTATCTTGTCGAAGTCGAGGGCGGCCTCGGGTCCGACGTGTTGGCCCGGCTGACGTCGGGCGTGGTGCTCGAGGACGGGCTGGCGCGTGCGGAGTCGGCGGCGATCGTCGCCGGAGGCGAGCCCGATTCGCCCTGGACGCGGACCCGAATCGTGATGCGGGAGGGGCGCAAGCGGGAGGTGCGTCGTATGTTCGACGCGGTCGGGCACCCGGTGCGTCGCCTCCGTCGTGAGCGACTGGGGCCGATCGAGCTCGGCGACCTCGCGGAGGGAGAGTGGCGGGAGCTGGACGGAGCGGAGGTGCGTGCGTTGCGCGACACGAGCTAGCATATGGCCGGGGCCGTGGGCTCCGGACACGAACAGACGGATCTGAACCGGGATCGGATCATGGACATAGAGGATCGCACGATACTGCTGCTGGGTGGATCGGGGCTGGTGGGCCTCGCGGTGGCGCGAGCGCTGATCCCGCACGAGCCGAAGAAGATCGTGCTGACGGCATTGACCGAGTCGGAGGTCGAGCCGGCGGCCGCGGAGCTGCGCCGGGAGGCGGGCGGGATCGAGATCGTCGCCGAGTGGGGCGACATGTTCTGGCCGGAATCGCTGCGGGGCCGGACCCGGGCGGACGTGCTGGCGGACGCGGAGGCCCGGGCCCAGATCCTCGACGACCTCTACGGCGATCTGACCGACGACGTGCTCCGGCGCTCCCACTTCGCCCTGCTGCTCGGGCGCCACGAGCCGGACCTCGTGGTGGACTGCGTCAACACGGCCACGGCCTTCGCCTACCAGAACGTCTTTGCCAGCGCCACCCGGCTGCGACGGGAAGCGGCATCGGGTGAGTGCGGCCGGGAGATGGTGGAGCGCCATCTGGCCACGCTCTACCTGCCGCAGCTCATCCGGCACGTTCAGATCGCCCTCGAAGCGATGAGGCAGGCGGGCACGCGCATGTACCTGAAGATCGGCACCGCCGGGACGGGTGGGCAGGGGCTGAACATCCCGTTCACCCACTCGGAGGAGCGGCCCAGCCGGATGCTGCTGGCCAAGAGCAGCATCGCCGGCGCACAGACCCTTCTGCTCTACCTCATGGCCCGGACACCCGGTGCTCCGGCGGTGAAGGAGATCAAGCCCACGGCGGCCATCAGCTGGAAGCAGATCGGGTACGGGGAGGTGAAGAAGTGGGGCAAGGGGATGGATCGGTACGACGCGACGGGTCCCGTGCCCCTCGGCGAGGCGTTCGGCGACGGCGCGGCCCGCAACTACGAGGCAACGGGCGGGACCCTCGAGGGCGTCTATCTGGATGCGGGCGAGAACGGGCTGTTCAGCCTGGGCGAGTTCGAGACGCTCACCGCCCTGGGACTCATGGAGTACATCACGCCGGAGGAGATCGCCGACGACGTGATCCGCGAGGTCCTGGGACACCCCACCGGCCACGACGTGGTGGCCGCACTGGACGCCTCGACGTCCGGCCCCACGTACCGGGCCGGCGTGCTCCGGGAGGTGGCCCTCGCCAGGATGGAGGCGCTGGAGCGGGAGCACGGAGTGGAGTCCGTCGCCTACGAGATGCTGGGGCCGCCCCGCCTCTCGAAGCTGCTGTTCGAGGTGGCGCTGCTGCGCCGGCTGTACGAGGGGCTCGACGCGGCGGCCGATCTGGATCCGGAGGAGACGGCCCGCCGGACCTACGAGCTGATCGAGTCGGACGACGACCTGCGGGTCAGGATCCTGACCATCGGACTGCCCATCCTGCTCCCGGACGGTGACCGGCTGCTCCGGGGCGAGGCGGTGAAGGTCGCGCCGGAAGCGGGCCAGGCGGTGACGGATCCCCGGCTGGCGGACAACGGGTGGGTCGACCTGCGGGCGCCGAACTGGTCGAGGTGGCGGGATCGGCTGCGGGCGATCCGGGACGAGCTGGACAGCGGCCCGAGCGCGAGCGACGGGTCCCGTGCGGACCGGGAGCCCCACGACCGGGGTCGGGAGGTCCGACCGGGCCGGTTGGCGGCGTGGGTCTTCCGCCACGAGGACGGCGGAGAGCGGGTCAAGCGGTAGCCGCCGCGCGTCGGCTCCTCGCTGCGCATCGACTGAGACTGGAGGCTGTATTGGAAGGGACGGTGAGCTCGACGGCCGGGAGGGAGCTGGCGCCGCGCCTCAAGCGGGAGCTGCACAAGCGGATCGTGGGCCAGGATGCCATGATCGATCGGCTCCTGATCGGCATGCTCACCGGCGGCCATGTGCTGCTGGAGGGCGTGCCGGGGCTGGCGAAGACGCTGACGGTGTCGTCGCTGGCCGAGGCGATGGACGTGAGCTTCCAGCGGATCCAGTTCACGCCCGACCTCCT
>CAYMLW010000027.1:0-20890 GCA_964391035.1 uncultured Gemmatimonadaceae bacterium | reverse complement strand
TCCAGCTCGCCGATGGTCTCGTCGTTCAGGGCATTCAGCTTGTCGGGGCGGGAAACGACGACGGTGGCGCGGTTCGCCTCCCGCTCGACCTTGATGGTATGGAAGTCGGCCATGGTCGGCTCCGGATCAGGGGTCGTGGCAAGGGTGGTCAATATAGGCTTCGTCGGCTCCGGTCTCAATCGCGGCACCGCCCGACCTGGCCGGGGTCAACGGCGCTCCGAGGGCCGAGCCGCGGGCTGCCGTGTCGCCGCCCCAGCCCGCACGGGACGGCTGCGGGTTGCGGGCTACGCGGGACGGCTGCGGGTTGCGGGCTACGCGGGACGGCTGGGGGTTGCGGGTTACGCGCCGGCCTCTTCGTCCGGCGCCCGGCCCCGGACCACGCCCTCGACCACGCGGTCGGGATCGAGCCAGCGGCGGGTGGCTTCGAGGATGTCGTCGCGACTCACGGCCCGCACCCGGTCCTCGAAGCTCCGGATCTCCTCGAGGCCGGAGCCGAGCAGCAGGGCGTCGTAGAGCTGGGAGAGTTGGGCGCCGTTGGTCTGGGTCCGGATCTGCCACGACCCGATGGTGTAGCGCCGGGCGCGTTCCAGGACGTCGTCGTCCGGCGGCTCGGTCCGGAGCCGGAGCAGTTCCTCGAGGAGTCCGTCGCGGGCCTCGTCGGCCCGGTCCGGGGAGGTCGCGATGTAGCCGATGAACGCGCCGCCGTGGCGACGGACCATGGGGTACGCGGTGACGGTGTAGGCCAGGGACCGCCGGCTGCGCAGCTCCTCGAAGAGCCGGTTGCCGAGGCCCGAGATGGCATTGGCGAGGAGCCGGAGCGGGGTCCGGTCGGGGTCGCGGCGGTCCGGTCCCGGGAACGCCAGGGCCAGCGCCGTCTGGGCCCGGTCCCGGGAGACCGCCCGGACCACCGGCGCGTCCGGCCACGCGGGCCGGGGCTCCCGGGTCTCTGCCGGGTCCGGCGTCCCGATCCAACCCGCCACCTGCTCGGCGACCCGGTCGGGCCCCACGTCGCCCACGACGAACACCCACGGCTCGGCCAACTCCCTGGAGTGCCAGTCACGCAGCGCCTCCGGACCCAGCCCCCGCACCGCCGCCTCGGTCTCCTCGATGCCGTGACCGTACGGGTGGCCCTCGAACCCGGCGCTCAGCGCCAGCCGGAGCGGGTACCGGTACATGTCGTCCCGCAGGTGCCGCATGTCGGCCAGGAGGATGTCCCGCTCCCGGGCCACCTCCGCGGCCGGGAAGACCGGCTCGAATGCCACCTCGGCCAGCAGCTCGAACCCGCGCTCGAAGTGCTCCGCCGGAACGCCCAGCGACCAGCGCAGCAGGTCCGCGCCCGCCGACGCGGAGATCGAACCGCCCAGCGACTCCGACTCCCGGGCGATCCGCTCGGCCGTGCGCCGCCCCGTGCCCTTCACCGACGACCGCATCATCAGCCCCGTGATCCCGGCCACCTCCGCCGTCTCGTGCAGCACGCCGCCTCGCCGGATGATGGCCATGGAGACCAGCGGCGTACGCGACCGGGGCTTCACGATCAGCCGTCCGCCGTCCAGCCGGTAGTGGAACACGCCGTCCTCGACGGCGGCCTCTCCCGGGCCCGCCGTCCGGCCGACCCGGCTCCGGCCGGCCGCCGTTCCTGCAGCCGACCCGGCCGCGGTCGGCTCCGTCCTGCCGGCTTCGGCGAGCTCGGGCCCGGCACCGTCCCGGAGCTCGGCCACGACGTCGTCGTCGGACCAGCCGAGGGGATCGGTGTCGTCGGGCCGGTAGACCAGGAGCGTCAGGTCGTCGGGGTCGAGATAGTCCCGGGCCACCCGGTGCACAGCGTCGGGTGAGAGCGTGCGCATCTCCTCGAAGAAGGCGCCGGCCCGGCGCCAGTCGCCGAGGGCCTCCCACTCGGCCAGCAGGTTGGCCTGGCCTTCGGCGGTTTCGAGCCGTCGGAGCAGGCGGGTCTGGAGCAGGGTGCAGACGCGGTCGAGCTCGTCGTCGCCGATGTCGTCGTCCCGGACCCGCTCCACGGCGGCGGCGGTGGCCCGCAGCGCGTCCCCGGTGAGGTGGCTCTCGCACTCCACGCTGATCCCGAACACGCCGATCTCCCTGGGGGTGTAGTTGTAGGCGTCGACGGAGGAGGCGAGGCCCCGATCCCGGATAGCCGTGTACAGCCGGGATGCCCGTCCACGGCCCAGGATGACGGCCAGTGCATCGAGGGCCGGCGTGTCCGGGTGCAGGGCGCCGGGGACACGCCAGCCCAGCTCCGCGAAGCTGTGGCCGATGTCGCCCGCGAGCTCCCGGTACCGGGCGCCGGATCGTCGGGGCTCTTCGCGGGGCTCCGACTCCGGTGAGCCGGCCGGGAGCTCTCCGTACAGGGCCTCGACCCGGTCGACGACCCGCTCCGGCTCCACATCGCCCGACACCACCAGGACGGTGTTGCCGCCCCGGTACATGTCCCGGTAGTAGCCGAGGATGTCGTCCCGGTCGAGCCGACGGAGCGCCTCCTCCGTGCCCATCCGCCACCGCCGCATCGGGTGCACGTCGAACATCGCCTCGTACAGCTTCTCCGCCGCGAGCGCGGTCGGGTCGTCCAGCTTGCGCTTCACCTCCTGGATGATCACCAGGAGCTCCTTCCTGAGCTCGTCCGGATCGATCCTCGAGTTCAGGAGCGCGTCGGCCTGGATCTCGAGGCCCATGTCCACCGCGGACGACGGCAGGACCGTGTAGTAGGAGGTGTGGTCGTAGATCGTGCCGGCGTTCAGGTACCCGCCGGCCGTCTTGGTCTCCCGGGCGATCTCCCCGACGCCCCGCCGGTCCGTCCCCTTGAAGTACATGTGCTCCAGGACGTGGCTGATCCCGACCAGGTGATCGGGCTCGTCGAAGTAGCCGGCGCGGACGTGGGTGACGATGGCCACCACCGGCGCGGAATGGTCCTCACGCACCAGCAGGGTGAGCCCGTTGGCCAGGCGATGCTCGGTCGGTCGGATCCGGTCCAGCAGGTCGTTTCCGTTCATTTCACGTGGGGCTGTCGGACAATCGTTTCCCGGGCCGTTGCGTGAGGCGTTCCCGGCACCCAATCTGCACGTCGACAGGGCTCACGCCACATGCACCGCATACCACGGAGCGACTGTGCTCGTCTATCTCAACGGTGACTACGTTCCTCGCGACGAGGCCACCATTTCCGTCTACGACCGCGGCTTCCTCTTCGCCGACGGCGTGTACGAAGTGATCCGCATCTATGGCGGTCAGCCGTACCTCATGGCCCCCCACCTGGCCCGGATGGAGCGGGGGCTGAAGGCCCTCCAGATCCGGTTCCGTGACACCGATCGGATCGTGCAGGCCGCAGAACGACTGATCCAGGAGAACGAGGTCCACGGCGACGGGGCCATCTATATCCAGGTCACCCGCGGCGCGGCCATCCCGCGCCATCATGCGTTCCCGGCAAGAGACACGCCGGCCACCGTATTCGTCACGGTCGATCCCATCACGCCGCCCCCGGAGGAGTACTGGATCGACGGCGTGGACGCCATCACCGTCCCCGACAATCGCTGGGCCCGGTGCGACATCAAGTCCGTCGCCCTCCTGCCCAATGCCCTGGCCAACCAGGCCGCCCACGCGGCCGGGGCCTTCGAGGCGCTCTTCGTGCGCGATGGCGTGGTCATCGAGGGGTCGCACTCGAACCTCTGGGGCGTCCATCGCGACCGGCTGATCACCTACCCGGCGAGCAACTACATCCTGCCCGGCATCACCCGCGCCCGCGTCTTCGAGATCGCGGACCAGCTCGGTATCGACGTGGAGCGGGGGATGATCTACCGGGAGCAGCTGTACGAGATGGACGAGCTGTTCCTCTCCGGCACCACCACCGAGATCATGCCGGTAGTGCGGGTGGACGGTCGCGAGATCGTGGACGGGGAGCCGGGGCCGGTCACCCAGAAGCTGCTCGACGCATACCGGGCAGGCCTGCCGGGCTGAGCCCCGGGGCGTGCGAGGCGCAGGGCTGCGCCGCCTGGCTCCCGGGTGGCCGAGTGTCGTTGCGCCCGGAACCGGGCCAGGTCCGCTTCAGGCCGGGGCGCTGGCGTCCTCGAGCTGCTCGCGGTAGAGGCGCTTCACCATGACCCGAAGCGCCGCGAACAGGGGCACGGCGAAGAACAGGCCAAGGAACCCGAAGAGCACGCCCATGGCCATCTGGAAGAGGATAGTGGCCGCCGGCTCCAGCTGCACCGCCTCCCGCATGACCATGGGCGTCAGGAAGTTGGACTCCATGAGCTGGATCCCGAGGTAGAGCAGCGCCACCCAGACGACCATCATGGGGGACACCGTCAGCGCCATGGCCATGGCGGGGATGGCGCTGAGCGTCGGGCCGATGAAGGGGATGAAGACCAGGAACCCGGCAATGAGGCCCAGGACCAGCGCCGCCGGGATCCCCAGCAGGTAGAGGCCGACCGTGCTCGCCGCGAAGATCACGACCATGCTGAGCGACGTGCCGACGATCCACCGCTTCAGCGTCGTGCCGGTCGCAAGGAGCGTGTCCCGCAGCCGCGGGCGCGTCCCCTCGGGGACCAGGTGGAGGAAGCCCTCCAGATAGCTGCGAGGGTCGATGACCAGGAAGACCGCCGCGAAGACGGTCACCAGCACACCCGTGACCGCCCCGATGGCCGTGTTCAGGAGCGGCAGCGCACCGGCCACCATGTTCATGGCCTCGGTGCCCAGGCGCTGCTGCATCGTCCGGTCCGCCTGCAGAGCCGCCGCTGAATCGCCCGGTCGCAGCTCCTGCCACCAGGCCTGGATCCGATCCACGACGCCGCTCAGGGTGCGGGGAACGTCCTCGACCAGCGTCGTCACCTGGCCCTGAAGTCGGGGCCAGGCCAGCATCCAGAAGCCGACGATCACAGCGAGGAAGACGAGCAGCGCGATCAGGCTCGCCACCCACCGGGGCATCAGGCCGTCCAGGCGATCGACCAGGAGCGAGAAGAAGACCGCCAGCAGGATCGCGGCGAAGCCGATGAACAGGATGTCCCGCACCAGCCAGAGCCCCTGGGCCAACGCCCAGATCCCGATCACCACGAGCGTCGCCTTCGCGATGAAGCCGTAGCTCAGTCGTCGTGACTCCGTCGATCTGTCCACCGGGTGCTCCCCTCTGGAGGATTTCCGATGCCCCCTCCTCGGGCAACGCCCGTGCCACGCCCAGCCAGCCCCTCCGGATCCCTGCAGCGAAGCGGGACTGTGGACCCTGGATACCGGACGCTGGACGCCGTCCGTCCCGTTCCGCCATTGACCCGCCCCCCGAGGCCGGTCACCTTGTCCCTCCCGACGGTCCGGGCTACGCTGGACCCCGGGATGGACGCTGGTCACCACCTTTCACGCTGGATCACCCATGAGTCGCTCGCTCAACAAGGTCATGCTCATCGGGAACGTCGGGGCGGAGCCGGAGATCCGGACCACCCCCTCCGGCACCCGCATCGCCAAGGTCTCCCTCGCCACCAACCGGACCTGGAACGACCGGTCCGGGCAGCAGCAGGAGAAGACCGAGTGGCACCGCCTCACCTTCTGGGACCGCCTCGCCGAGATCGTCGAGCGCTACGTCCACAAGGGTGACCGCCTCTACGTCGAGGGCCGGGTCGAGTACTCCCAGACCCAGGACGAGCAGGGCAACGTCAAGTACTGGACCGACATCATCGTCCGGGAGATGGTCATGCTCGGCCAGGGCGGGCCCGGCGGCGGTAGCAGCCGCTACGACTCCGGCGGCGGCTTCAACCAGGACCGGGGCGGCCAGAACATGGACCAGACGCCCCAGGACGGCGACAGCAGCCCGTTCGACGAGGACGACGACCTGCCGTTCTAAGGGATCGACGTTCGAACGCTCGCCCTTCGGGCTCGCTTTCGGTCGCCGCGCCCGGGGGCGCGGGACTTCGAGCGCGACGGGGCTTCGCGCTTCGCTACTCGGGGTCGACGCGTCCTCCTACCGCCCTCCCCGCACGCCGCCACCCCGCCGCGTCCAGATCGCGATGGCGCCGCACATGCCAAGGCTGCCGCCGAACTCGGCGGGGACCTCCGACGCACCGCGGTAGATCTCGATCATCTCGATGGACGACGGATGCACCAGATTCACCGCCGCGTAGGAGTCCGCCAGGGCCCAGGCCTGCGTGCGGTACCCGGGCGAGAAGCCCGATGAGGGGCTCAGGACGTCGCGGTCCACAGTGATCCGGATGCCGTCGAGGTACACGTGGGGCGCACAGCCGCCCCGCAGCTCGAGCTGGCCGATCCGACCGCTCCCCGAACCGAAGATCCGGACGCTGGACTCGGAGCGGACCACGTCGGTCGTTCGCACGGGTGCCCTGGCCTGGATGTCTTCGGCCGTCAGGTAGATGCCGCCGAGCTGCTGGTTCGCGCGCCAGTAGACATCCGTCATGATTCCCCGACGGCGAGCGGTCACCGTGATGGCGTCCAGCGTGACGGGCCCGAGCCGCACCTCGAGCTCCGCGAGCTCCCCTGCCTGGACCACCACGGTGTCCTCCACCGGCTCGAACCCGGCGTGGGTCACGCGTAGCGGGAGCAGTCGCCTGCCGACGTCGCGGGCGAGGAACCGGCCCCGGTAGTCGGTGAGGAGCCGGATCGAGTCGCCGAGGTCGACCAGCGCGCCGGCCACGGGCTTCCCCTCCACTTCGTCGATTACCGTCCCGATCACCCGTGCCGTACCCTTTCCGCGTCCAAGCACCCGGCCAGACACGCGAGCACGGCCGTCGTCACGAGCCGGAAGATTGAGACGAAGGTCCTGCCGTACCGCCGTGCCCGGGGCGACGGTCGCTGCCACAGACGAGCGGTCCGCGCCCGGCAGCCCCGCGTCAACCACCCATTCGCCCGCCGGGATACCACAGAAACGGTAGCTGCCGTCAGGCTCGCTTCGCGCGTCCCGAAGGGCAGAAACGACCGCTTCGCCCATCCCAGCCCGGGAGGAATCCCGGGCGCCGTTCCCGGCCCGTAGCTGCACCCTCACGCCCGGCATGGGCACCCCAGACTCCTCGGCGACCAATCGACCCCAGATCGCGCTCCCGGTCCGGTCGCTGCACCCCGCCGCGATGACCGCTGGCAGCGGCACCCGGAGCCGCAGGGTCGTGTCGCGTCCGGCCTGCACCTCGATCGAAACCGGGGAGGGCGGATCGAGCAGAGGGTGGTGCCAGGCGAGATCGTGCTGCCCGGGTGATACGCTGTCGATCCGGAAGGACCCGTCGGGCGCGGTAGTGTCCGCTCGCGTCGTTCCGGCGAGGTACACCAGCACGTTGCCGAGGGCCTCGCCCGTCTGTTCGGCCATGACCGTGCCGGAGATGGTGGCCGTCTGGGCGACGAGGTGGGCGTGGAGCATGAACGCAGCGAAGACAGAGAGCAGCAGTGCACGCATCGGTCTCACTCCTCGCGGTGCGCGTATAGGGGGCGCACCGCAGCCTCTGCCGGGCCGGATCCGGCCTGGACGCCGCGCGAAGGGGGTTGTACGCGTCGTGACCCAACGCGCCGTGGCGCGGCGTGAGATCGAACCCTCTCGGTATCCAGTCTATTGACTTTCCGGGGGGGGACAAGTGCGGGCTCCGGGGGCGGCGGTCTCCGCCTTCGCTCGTCGTGTCGGTTCGCCCTGCCGGGGATTCTCCGGGCTCGGAATCTCAACCCGCGCGGCGAAACGGGTATTCGCACGCCGTGGGCTCGGGCGACGGCTGGGGTGGCCGCGAGCCGGATGGCCCCCGGATGGCCCTTTCCGGGGACCGGTTTCCGCCCCATCCTTCCGGGAGCCCCTGCCGGCGCCGAGAACCAGACCGGAGCCGAGAGCCATGACGTATCGAGCCGTGCGCGCCCTCTTCACCAGCGCGCTGCTGTTCTTTCTCGCCCTGCCCGCCGCCGCCCAGCGCCCCGACCCGGCGGAGATGCAGGCCTTCTTCGACCAGATCCACGCGCCCAACTGGCTGGGCACCGACATCGCCCACACCCCCATCAAGAGCCAGCGGGGCGGCACCTGCTGGAGCTTCGCCACCGTGTCGTTCCTCGAGTCGGAGGTGCTGCGCCAGAACGCCGAGCTTGCGGCATCGCTGGAGGAGGCCGACGAGGAGCTGAACCTGTCCGAGTACTTCGTCGTCTACTGGGCGTGGGTGGAGAAGGCCCGGGAATACGCGAGTCGCCGGGGCCAGGGCTTCCACCCCCGTCGCGGCGAGGTGCCACTGGGCGACGGCGGGCTGCCCCACGACGTGACCCGCATCGTCCGGGACTACGGCATCGTCCCGGAAGAGGCGTACGTCCAGCCGGAGGACTCCCGGCAGATGACCCGGGAGCTGCTGGCCGCCATGGCCGAGGCGGACGACCGGGGCTGGGATGTGGACGCCACGGTCGGCGCGGTCCGGGAGGTGCTGGACCGGCACCTGGCCCCGCCGCCGGAGCGGGTAAGCGTGGACGGCCGTCGCATGACGCCCAAGGAGTACGCCGCGTGGCTCGGGATCGACCCGGACGCGTACGTCGAGCTGATGTCGTACACCGACTCGCCGTTCTACGCGTACGGCGAGGTGGACGTGCCGGACAACTGGTGGGACTACGACCGCTACGTGAACCTGCCGCTGGACGCCTTCGTCCGGACCATCAACCGGGCCCTGGACGCCGGCTACAGCGTGGCCTTCGACACCGACTGGGGCGACATGGGCGCCGCGTGGAACGGCGCGGGCATCGCCGTGATCCACCCGGCCATGGCGCCATCGTACATGATCGACCAGGAGACGCGCCAGCGCGACTTCGAGGAGCGCCGCACCACCGATGACCACCTGGTCCACGCCGTCGACCACCGGGTGGTGGACGGCCACGACTGGTACCTGATCAAGAACTCACACGGCTCCAGCAGTGGGCGACGGGGCTACGTCTGGATGCGCGGCGACTGGCTGGCCCTCCGGGTGCTCAACGTCATGATGCACCGCGACGCGGTGGGCGACGAGCTGCTCGACCGCGTCCACTAGCACAACGCAGCGGGGGCCCCGGATCGACAGACGACCCGGGGCCCCCCTCGCGGTCACGGCCGGCGCAGCCGCTGGACGGCCCCCTCAGGGCCGGACCAGTCGCTTCTTCGCCGCCTCCCGGTCGGCGGGGATCGCCGCAGGACCCTCCAGCACCTCGAGCTCGACCGGCCCGAACGCCCGGACCTCCGGGTCGCCGTCCAGCGTGACCTCGACCTTGTGCGGGTAGTAGGTCGAATGCGCCACCACGGTACCCGACCGCCCTACCAGCTCGGGATCCGCGGGGAACGGTCCCCGGATCACCTTCACCCGCGTCCCCTGTGGAAGTACCGACAGCTCCGTTATCGCCATGGGCCCTGCCCCCTCCGATTCGTATTGAACGCGTACCGCGCCGGAAGATGGCGGCTTTTCCACCGGTCGGCAATCCGTTGTCCGGGGGTCCGCCGCCCACGACGATGTCCGGCACGCCGGCGAGGCTGCCAGGGGCGGACCGACGCCACGCCGTTCCCTTGCCCGTATCACTGCCCGGCCTGTATCTTCGGGCCGCTGATCGCTCACCCGACACGACGCCATGAAGGAAACGAAAGACATCCCGACCATGGCCGGCGCCGTCCCCGGCATCCTCGTCGGCCTCCTCTGGCTGGCCATGGCCGCCGCCGTGATCTGGACCGCCGCCCGGGGACACGCACACGGACGCTCCGACTGGGCTCTGGGATGGGGCCTCGTGGGGTTCTTCCTCTCCGCCGCCGCCCTCTCCACCCTGGTCGGCACCTGGTGGCACCACGCGAGGGTCAAGAAGCACCACCACTGAAGACCGCGTCGCCGCGGTGATCCCCACAGCTGCCACCGCGTCGCCCCGGGCCATAGCGAGGCCCTCGAGGCGTCAGTCCTCCGCCTCCTCCACCAACTCCTTCCAGAAGCCCAGCAGCTCCGCGTCGAACCGCCGCGGCGAGTGACGGTACGCATCCGCCCACTGCTCGAAGGTCGGAAGCGCGCTCTCCTCCAACAGCGAATCCGTCACCCGCTGGACCAGGTCGCGGTACGTCTCGTTCGTCGGAGAAGGTAGAACGGCCGGGACGCCGTTCGGTGGGCCGGGACCAGCGTCGAGGGACCCCGGCCGCGCTCGCTCGTAGATCTCCTCAGGGGTCAGATCCAGGAACCGCTCGGCCAGCCTGGCCGAGCACCAATCCAGGTACTTCGCCCGCAACGTTCGACCCCCGGACGGCTCCATTCCACCCGCACAGAACGGTGAATGCCCCTGTCTTTCGCCCCCATCACCCTAGAGGACAGACAGGAGTTCCGTCAATAGCGTCCCGCTCGGGGACCGTCCAGAAGCTCGTCCCGCGCAACCAGATGGTCGAAGATCGCTCGCCGCGTCACCCCGTACGCCACGATGCGATTCAACACCTCCGGATCCTTACGCCGCACTCGCTCCACTTCCTCGGCCACGGGCTTCGGTAGGCTGACTCGCAGATCGATGGCACGGGTTTCCGGCATTGGATCGTGGCCTCAGGATGATTGTGGAAAGATTGTGCAAAGTTTCGTGGAAAGATCGGATCGATATCCCCGTCGACCTCGCCTCGCGTCACATGGACCGCTCTTCCCGCAGGGGACTGCCAAGATACGAGGCCGGTACACGAGCGTCAAGACTCCCGGCCCGCTCACCCGGGACAGACCGAATCGTCTATCTCGTTGCGGCACAGGAGTTTAACGATTTGGCCCTGCACACGAATTTTTGCCAAACATCTGCGTATCCAGGGGGCCGCGCTCGGGGGCGGCAGGGTCGCGGATGTGTTGTGATTGCGTAACATCCGGCGGATAGCGGGGCCAGCATCCCGGGTCGATCCGCCGCAATAAACAGATGTATTTGGGCGTTGATAAGTGGCGCCGTTTTCCCCAACCTTGACACTCGCCAGCACGCCGGGCTAGGGTGAGGACGTGCCAGAATCACCCGAACGCTCGTCCTCCGATCGCCGGCCCCTCTCGTCCCCCGTTGCCGGGGCCCGCGAGCAGGCCCGACGCCGGTCCTTCACCTTCCTGGAGCGGGATGGAGACCGCTGGTCGGTCTATCTGGCGACGTATGCCGGAGAGGACGGACGGTGGCGCGGATACTTCACGTTCCGGACGCCGGCGGCGGACCATCAGGGGGAAGAGATCCGGACGGCGGACGTGTTCGTGGAGAACACGGAGGCGGAGGTGGATGCCCGGGCCCGGGGTCTCGGGCGTCCGCTGCTGGTATCGCTGCTGGAGTCGGCGCTGCACACGAACGAGCGTCGGCGCGGCGCCGCGCCGGACGTGGCGCGGTGGTTCCGTCGGGTGCTGGCGAGCCGATCGGAGGAGCTGGTCGGCCCGGTAAAGAAGGAGGACGAGCCGACGCTGTCGCACCTGCGGTCGTTATACGACTCGTACCGGATCGACCAGGTTTCGCACCTGATCGCGCTCATCGACCCGGCGGACTTCGGCGAGCTGGTGGACCGGATCCTCGACGGCCGGAGCATCGATTTCCGGGCGAGCGATCGGCTGCAGCTGGCCATGCTGGTGGTCCAGGAGCTGGAGCGGCACCTGCCTCTGCCCCCGTTCGAGGTCTGGGCCGAGGACTACATGGCCCGGGGCGAGGTCTACCACCGCTACACTCACGCGCTGCACCGGGAGGACCGGCTGCCGGAGTAGGAGGCCGGCCATCCCAGACAGTGGAGTGGAAACCGCGGGGCGGGCTGGCCTTGCGGCGATACCGCCGGCTTCTGGCCCGTCCCGGGCGGGGCTCGTCGCGCGGCCGAACTCGTGGCGGCGATAGTCGAGGGCCCATCCGACGCTCCACCCTCTGCCTTCCGCGACGGAGGCGGCCCATGCGCCGGGAGCCCTGCCGGAACGACGAACTCCGCTCCGGGGAGACGCGAGGAAGTCACGGCGATCCCGGGACCCGGCTCAGCGACGAGCTCCGCTCTACTCCATCCCGGGGCACCCCGCCGGGCATCGCTCCGAAGCGCCGGGCGGCGACCCTCGATCCTACCCTCCGGCGACGAGCCCCCGGACCAGCTGGACGAGCAGGGCCGCGATGGCCAGGGGAGCGATGTAGCGGATCAGGAAGCTCCAGGTCCGGCCGAGGGGGAACTTGCCGTCATTGACGCGGACCTCCTCGTCGGCGCGATCGACGCCCCAGACCCAGGCAATGAAGAGGCTGATGAGGAGCGCACCGATGACCAGCGCGTACTGGCCGAAGATGGTGAAGAGGAGGGTCAGGAAGTCCATCCCGAGGCCGGGCAGCGTGGTGAGCGATTCCACGGCGCCGTTGGCCAGGGCGCTTGGGATCCCGAGGACGAAGGCCGCGGCGGCGATGAGGAAGGCGGCCTTCTTCCGGGGCATCCTGCGCTCGTCGATGAGCCAGGCGGAGGCCACCTCCATGAGGGAGACGCTGGAGGTGAGGGCGGCGATGGCGAGCAGAGTGAAGAAGAGCGTCCCGAAGATCACGCCGCCGTAAGGTGCGGGCGGGATCGATCCGAGGAGGGAGGTGAGAACGACGAAGACCATGCCGGGTCCGCCGGTCCCGGGCTCGAGGCCGGCGGAGAAGAGGGTCGGGAAGATGATCAGACCGGCGGTGATGGCGATGAGGGTGTCGAAGCCGGTGACCCACGCGGCCGAGCTGACCAGGTCGTCCGTCCGGGAGATGTACGACCCGTAGGTGATCATGGCGCCCATGCCGAGGCTGAGGCTGAAGAACGCCTGGCCGACGGCGGCGAGGACCACGGTCGTGTCGATGGCGCTGAAGTCCGGGTTCAGGTAGAACTCGAGTCCGATACCGGCGTTCGGGAGCGTCACGGCGCGGGCCACGAGGAGCAGCAGGATGATGAAGAGGGCCGGCATCAGGATCTTGGTCCAGCGCTCGATCCCGTCGCGGACCCCGCCGATGACCACGCCGAAGGTGACGACGAGGAAGAGCAGGTGCCATCCAATGGCGGGGAGGGCGTCGCCCGCCACGTGGCCGAAGATGGCCCGGGTGTCGGCGCCGGCCGTGAAGGTGCCGGCGGCCGTCTTGAGGATGTAGGCCAGGGTCCAGCCGGCGATCACGGAATAGAAGCTCAGGATGACCACGCCGGTCAGCACACCCAGTCCGCCGACCACGACCCAGGCGGAGCCCGGTGCCAGGGCCTTGAAGGCGCCCACCGGGTTGCGCCGGGTCTTCCGGCCGATGATCAACTCGGCCAGCATGACCGGCGCGCCGATCAGGGCCACGGCCACCAGGTAGATGACCAGGAAGGCCGCGCCGCCGTTCTGGCCGGCGACCGTGGGGAACCCCCAGATGTTGCCGAGGCCGATGGCGCTGCCGGCCGCGGCCAGGACGAATGCGAGCTTGGAGCCCCAGGTGCCGCGGGCATCATCGCCGGGTGTCGAGCTGCTGTGCATGCGTTCTCCTGTAGGAGGGACGGCCGAATCTTCTGCCGTGCGGCGTCGTGATGCAAGGGAGCGGACCGGCGGCCCCGCCGGGGCGCGAGGCGCCCCCGTCGTCCTCGGAACGCCCGGGGCACCGTGGCCGGGAATGCATCCTGCACCCGGGCATGGGATGGCAACCCGAATCCCAGATAGGGGGAACTGCATGAGACGCACGGCACTGCTGCTGGTCCCGCTCCTCCTCGCCGGCTGCGGCGACACGGATGTCGCCGACCGGGGCGAGGAGCTGGAGCCGGGTCAGGAGCTCGAGGACATGGGAATGGAGCGGGACGTGGAGCCGGTCGACCTGGACACGGTGGCGTGGTTCACCGAGGGGCGGACCGTCGCGCTCAACGACCGGACGTGGATCGTGGCCGGCGAGCCGATCTTCGACCCGGCCGTCGAGTACGTCGGCGAGTTCGAAGGCACGCCCCTGTACGCCGATGTGGGCGTCAGCCCACCTTACGACGCGCTGTACGTGCCCCTCGAGAACGACTACTGGCAACTCCTCGAGGAGGGCAGAGCGTTGCCCGATACGATCGGGGACACGACCGGGACGGCGGAGCTCCGGTAACAGCCACCGGATCGGCCGTATCGCCCGTCCGGCTCGCCGGAGTCCCCCCGTCCGGCTCTCCGGAAATGCGCCCGTCGGCTGATCCCCGGACCCGGCTAGCTGGTCAGCGGGACGGGGATGGGCTCGTCGCCCGAGTAGTCGTAGAAGCCGCGCCCGGTCTTCCGGCCGTAGTACCCGAGTGTGACCATGCGCCGGAGTAGCGGCGGCGGTGCGAAACGCGTTTCGGCGTACTCCTCGTACATGATCTCGGCGATCCTGAGAAGCGTGTCGATGCCCACGAAATCGCTCAGCGTGAACGGCCCCATGGGGTAGCCGGTCCCGAGGACCATGCCCTTGTCGATGTCCTCGATGCTGCCGAGCCCCTGCTCGAGGGACCGGATCGCATCGAGCATGTAGGGTACGAGAAGCCTGTTCACGATGAAGCCCGACGAGTCCCGGGCCTGGACGGGCTCCTTCCCGAGCGACCGGGCGAACTCCATGGCCGTCCGGTGGGCTTCGTCCCCGGTCGCGATCGTGCGCACGACCTCGACCAGCTTCATCACCGGGACCGGATTGAAGAAATGGAGCCCGACGAACCGGTCGGGCCGGTCCGTGGCCGCTGCCATCTGCGTCACCGTGAGGGAGCTGGTGTTGCTGGCGAACAGCGTGTGATCCGGACAGATCTCGTCGAGCTTCCCGAACAGCTCCCTCTTCGCGTCCAGGTCCTCGACGATGGCTTCGACCACGATGTCGGCCCCGGCGAGATCCTCGAGGTCCGTGCTGCCCCGGATCCGATCCAGCGCCGCGTCCCGATCGGAGGCCTCCAGCTTCCCCTTCGACACCGCCCGGTCCAGGCTCTTCCGGATCCGACCCAGCCCCTCCTCCAGGAGCTCGTCGTTCACCTCTCGCACCAAAGTCTCGAATCCGGCCCTGGCCGACACTTCCGCGATCCCGCTCCCCATCAGCCCGCAGCCTACCACTCCGACCGTCTCGATATCCATTCCTCGCCTCCGTCTGTGTTCGATTCCTCAGCGGGCGAATAATGGGTCACGGCGCGGCTCGGTTCAAGGCGACGCCGGTGGAGCCGCGATTCGGCTCGCTACCGGCGCTCGCCTGGACACCGATGGCTTCCAGCGGCCGCGGCCCCGACTCCCCCCCCGTGAATCCATCGCCGGGGCCCGGCAGTCGCCGCAACCCGATGCTCACGCAAGGGCGCGAAGCCGCGAAGGCATCGCCCGGCGGCCACCACGCGGCGGCTACCGCCCGGTACCGGGATCGCCGCACCAGCAGACTGTCACGCGGCGCCGGGTATCGCGGCGCCGGGGTGTCGGAGTGCCGGGTTTCGCGGCGTCGGCATCGGCGCGTCGCGGCGTCGGCGCGTCGCGGCGTCGGTCTGTCGAGGCGTCGGTCTGTCGAGGCGCCGGTGTGCTGCGGTGTCGGGGTGTCACCGCGGGGCGGCGCAGGTCCGTGAATCGCGCCTTCGCGCCTTCGCGTGAGAATCCAGAGGTCGGGACGACCCGGGGGTCCGCGGGGCGCCCCGGGGATTGCGGGGGTCTGCGCGATGTACGGGGGGTCGCCGGATCTTTGGGTGGTCTGCGGATGGTCTGCGGATGGTCTGCGGATGGTCTGCGGGTGGTTTGCGGGTGGTCAGGGAGCTACGGGGGGAGCTGCGAGGGGAGCTGCGGGGAGAGCTACGGGGGGACCTGCGGTGGAGCCTGCGGTGCGGGGCGCCTGGGTCCGCCGGGATCTGCGGCGACCGGGAATCTCAGGAAGACCCGGCCTTGAGTGTCTGGGCGATGCGGGAGCGGAGGCTTCGGAGCCAGGGGGCGGGGGGCGGGTCGAGGGTCCGGCCCCCTTCGAGGCGGTCGAGGAGGCTCGCGATCTCGAGGCGGGCGTCGTCCACCTTGGCGCGGAACCGGGAGCGGGCAATGGCCACGCCGCTCGCCACGGAGGCGCCGAATGCGCTGATGCCGGCGGCGAGTCCGGCGGCGTAGGCGGCGGCGTCGCCGGCCACGTCGACCACGATGTGGCCGACGGGGAAGAAAGCGCCGGCGGCGAAGGGAAGCCCGACGAGTGCGCCACCGATGATGCCGGAGGCGACGGCCTTGCGACGCTGAGGCTGGACGTCCAGCTCGAGCCGGACATGGCTCTCCTTGTCGGCCACGGCCCGTGCATCCACGAGGACGCGCCGGGACCGGGCGATCTGCCACTGGCGCTGGGGCCGGCGGACGGCGCGGGCGACATTGGAGATGGCGTCGTCTGCGGGGCTGAACGCGGCCTTGCCGCCGTGCCGGCGGAGGACCTGGAGGAACTCGCGGGTGACCAGATAGTCCTCGAGGCGGTCCATGACGGCCTCGGGATCGCCGGGTACGACCCGGGTGCCGGCCACCGAGGGTGGTCCGTAGAACCGGTCGATCCAGCCGTCGCCCGGGGGCCGCTGGGGGAGTTCGTAGAGGGCCTGACGGACGTGGCGGCCGGGGAGCCCGAGCTCGTCGGCGATGCGCAGCACCTCCTCCTCCGACAGGCGGTCGGAGGCGTCGGCCTCGGCGGTGTACAGCTCCGCGGCCCGCCGGATGACGAGCTGGAGCTGCTCGCGGCTGATACCGGTCGAGTCCGGCGTCGGCTCGCGAGGCGTTGCGTCGGCCATGGGCGTCCCCGGCTAGCCGGCGGCCGGGCCGGGATCGGAGCCGGGGTTACCCGGGTCGCCCGTGGGCCTGTCGACGCGCGACCGCTGCGCTTCGGCGCCGGACTCCTCGGTGCCGGTCTCCGCGACGCCGGTCCCGGCCTGCCCCGCCGCGCCCCTGTCGCCGGTCCCGAGTCTGGTCCGCTCGGGCGGAAGCCGGTGCGGATCCTCGTCGGCCGTATCGGCGCCGGCATCGTCGGCGCCCGCATCGGCCTGGCCGTCCTCCACCTCCCCGGCCAGTGGGTCCACGAGCTGGGCGGCTCGCTCGATCATCGGCCGGAAGAGGTCGATGGGGATCGGGAAGAGGGTGGTCGAGTTGTTCTCGGCCGCGATCTCGGTGACGGTCTGGAGGAACCGGAGCGAGATGGACGCCGGGTTCTCGCTCATGATGCCGGCGGCCCGGGACAGCTTCTTCGACGCCTGGAGCTCGCCCTCGGCGCTGATGACCTTGGCGCGGCGCTCCCGCTCGGCCTCGGCCTGCCGTGCCATGGCCCGCTTCATCTCCTGGGGCAGATCGATGTCCTTGACCTCGACGGCCGACACGTCGATGCCCCAGGAGTCGGTGCCCTCGTCGATGTGGTCGCGCAGGATCCGGTTGATCCGCTCCCGCTCCGCCAGCAGCTCATCCAGCTCCGCCTGGCCGACCACACTCCGCAGGGTGGTCTGGGCGAGCTGGCTGGTGGCGAACAGGTAGTCCTCGATCTCGACGATGGCCTTTACGGGGTCGCTGACCCGGAAATAGACCACGGCATTGACCTTCACGGACACGTTGTCCCGGGTGATCACGTCCTGGGGCGGGATGTCCATGGCGACGATCCGGAGCGGGACCTTGACCATCCGCTCGAGGCCGAATGGCCAGAGGAGCACGAGTCCGGGGCCGCGGGGCGCCCTCAAGCGTCCGAGTCGGAAGACCACGGCTCGCTCGTACTCGCGCAGGACGCGGATCATCATGGCCCCGAAGCCCGCCAGGACCGCCAACGCAGCAACGACAATCAGGATCATTGCGACCCTCCCGGTTCAGTCGATCGCTTCCACCACCACCGCCATCCCCTGCCCGCCGCCGATACAGGCCGAGCCCAGCGCGTAGCGGCCGCCCCGCCGTCGGAGCTCGTGGATCAGGTGCACCGTGATGCGCGCCCCGGACGCGGCCAGGGGGTGCGTCAACGCGATGGCGCCGCCGTTCACGTTGGTCTTCTCCATGTCCAGTCCTAGCTCCTGGGCCACGGCCGCGACCTGGGGCGCGAAGGCCTCGTTGACCTCGATGATCTCCATGTCATCGAGGCCCAACCCCGCGGCGTCCAGCGCCTTCCGGCTCGCCGGCACCGGGCCGTAGCCCATGATCTGCGGGTCGACCCCGGCGACGCCCCAGGACACCAGCCGGGCCAGCGGCTTCAGGCCGCGCTCCTCGGCCCAGTCGGCCCGGGCGATGACCGTGGCGGCCGCGCCGTCGCCGATGCCGCTGGCATTGCCGGCGGTCACCAGGCCGTCCTTCTTGAAGTACGGCCGCAGCCCCGCCAGCGCTTCCATCGTGGTGTCGGGGCGCATGTGCTCGTCCTCCCGGAACTCCCGCTCGCCCTTCCGGGTCCGGATCGTCATCGGCACCACCTCGGCGTCGAAGCGGCCCTCGTCCCAGGCCCGCCTGGCCCGCTGCTGGGACTCGTAGGCGATCCGGTCGGCGTCCTCCCGGGCGATCCCGAACCGGCCCGCCAGCTCTTCCGCCGTCTGGGCCATCGACAACCCGCACTGCGTGTCCGTGAGGGACTGCCAGAGCAGGTCCTCGAAGTGGTCGCCGGCCTCGCCGAGCCGAAGCGACCCCCAGCGGGCGCCCCGCACCGCGTGGGGGGCCTGGCTCATGGACTCGGTGCCGCCCGCCAGGCAGACATCCGCCTGATTCAGCATGATCTCCTGGGCCGCGCTCACGATGGCCTGGAAGCCGGAGCCGCACAGCCGGTTCAGCGTCAGGGCCGGGATCTCCTCGGGCAGCCCGGCCTGGAGCCCCACGTGACGGGCCAGGTAGATCGCGTCCGCCGAGGTCTGGAGGGCGTTCCCGAACACCACCTGCTCGATGTCCTCCGTGGCCACGCCGGCTTCCTCCAGCGCCGAACGGCTGGCCACGGCGCCGAGCTGCGTCGCCGTGTAGTCCTTGAGGGTCCCGCCGAAGGTGCCGAACGGCGTCCGGCGGGCGGACAGGAAGACGATGTCGGTGGAATGGCCCTGGGTTCCCATGAAACTCCCGGTCGGGGTATCGGTTTCCGGCGTACGCTCTCGCGCCAGTCCTACCCCAACCTACGTGTGAAGGTCGACCTCGCACAGCGGCGTCCAGCGTCCAGCATCCGGCGTCCAGCGTCCAGCGTCCAGCGTCCGGCGACGGGCGACGGGCGGCGGGCGGCGGGCGGCCGGGGCGGGCGGGTGCTATGGCTGGCGACCGGCGACCCGGCTGGCCAGCCGGTCCCCGGCCGCCTCGGTCCCCAGGGTCCCGCCGAGGTCCGGGGTGGTGTCGCCGTCGCGGAGCGCCCCGTCGACCGCCGCCTTGACGGCGCCGGCGGCCTTCTCGTGGCCGAGCTCCCGGAGCAAGAGGGCGGCGGTCAGCACCGCGGCGATGGGGTTGGCCCGGTCCTGGCCCGCGATGTCCGGGGCGGAGCCGTGGACGGGCTCGAAAAGGCCGATCCGCCCGGGATGCAGATTGGCGGAGGGGGCGAGGCCGAGCCCGCCGACCAGGCCGGCGGCGAGATCGCTGAGGATGTCGCCGAAGAGGTTGGCGGCCACGATGTCCTGGTATCGGCCGGGTCGCAGGACGAGGTCCATGGCCAGGGCGTCGACATACATGGCGTCGCGCTCGACGTCCGGGTAGTCGACGGCCACGTCGTCGAAGGTCCGCCGCCAGAGCTGCCCGGAATGGCGCATGGCATTCGACTTGTCCGCCAGGGTCAGCCGGCGGCCGTGGCGCCGGGCGTGCTGGAAGGCGGCCCGGAGGATGCGCTCGACGCCCTTGCGCGTGTGCACGCTCTCCTCGATGGCGACCTCGTCGGGCGTGCCCTGCTTGAAGACGCCACCCATCCCCACGTAGCTCCCCTCCGTGTTCTCCCGGAACACCACGAGGTCCAGGTCGTCCGGACCGACGCCGCGCAGCGGGGAGGAGCCGGGCAGGAGCAGGCGGACGGGTCGCAGGTTGAGGTAGAGGTCGAGACGGAACCGGAGTCCGAGCAGGATCTGGCGGGCGTGCTCGTTGTCGGGGACGCGGGGATCGCCGAGCGCGCCGAGGAAGATGGCGTCGTAGTCGTCACGGAGGGTGTCGAAGTCGTGGTCGGTGATGGCGACGCCGGTCTCAAGGTAGCGGTCGGCGCCGAGGGGCCACTCGACCATCTCGAGGCCGAGGCCGTGGACGTCGTCCACGGTGTTCAGCACCTTCACGGCCTGAGCGGTGACCTCCCGACCGATCCCGTCTCCGGGGATGACCGCGATCCTCGCCATGATTACCCCTCCGCCTCGACGACGATGAGCGTGCCGCGCGTGTCATGGGCCCGACAGACGAAGGGGTACCGACCCGGCGGCGCTCCCTCCAGCAGGACGACCCAGGTGGCACCCTCGTTCACCAGCGGTGGCCCGAGGAGCTGGCCCGTCCGATCGAGAAACGACCGCGCGTCCGGGTCCAGCTCGTCGACGACGAAGGCGGGGGCGTGAGGGCGGCGGTCGGCCGCGACGAAGGTGACGGCATCCCCGGGCGCCGCCCGCACCTCCGGCATGATCGAGTCGGTCGCCCCGGCGCCGACGAGCCGGACCTCGTGGACGGACCCCGGGATCGAGACCTCCGAGCCGTCCAGGGCGATCGTGGCACCGCCGCCCAGCCCGTCACAGGCGGCAAAGGGGATCAGGAAGGCCAGAATGAGAACGCCGGAGCATCCTCGAGGACGCCCCGGCGTTCGGTCCGCGGACAAGGCGGATCAGTCCTGGCTGATGCCGACCACGTACGCCGCCAGCGCCTCGACCTGCTCCTGCGACAGGTTGGCGCCACCCATCGGCGGCATCGGGCCCGGGTGCTCCCGCGGCTGCGGCACACCGGTGTTGATCATCTCCACGATTTCGTCGTAGTTCCTCCCGGAAACGTTGATCCACTCGCCGTCCGTGAGGTCCGGCGCCAGCTGCGTCCCCGTGGCCTGCGGGTTGTGACACGCGTGGCAGCCGCCCTGCCCCGTGAAGAGCTGGCGACCCTGCGCGAACTGCTCCTGCGTCACCCCCTCCGGAAGGTCGGCCGGTGCCGGCGCC
>CAYMLW010000026.1:0-22137 GCA_964391035.1 uncultured Gemmatimonadaceae bacterium | reverse complement strand
TCGAAGTGAGCCTTCGCCTTCTTGGCGTAGCCAGGGAACGGGAATGGACCGTTGA
Organism: uncultured Gemmatimonadaceae bacterium; assembly: GCA_964391035.1. Lineage (GTDB taxonomy): Bacteria > Gemmatimonadota > Gemmatimonadetes > Longimicrobiales > RSA9 > JAWVYT01. The sequence continues at coordinate 22,082 of CAYMLW010000026.1, read as the reverse complement.
AGCCGCAGGCTACACGGAATCACGAGACGTGGAACAGCATGTGACGGTGGCTCAGATCGGCGTGCACTACGTACCCTAGCTATAGCTAGCTTGGCTAGCTTAGCTAGTCCTGGTCGTACCGCATCCCTGGATAGAGGACGAGGTTGCGGAGCAGGGCCTCGGTCCCCTCGACGGTCGCCTCGACCCGGACGTACCAGCGGGTCCCGAGCCGGTTGGCCAGCCGGAGCGGCCAGTCGGCCACGTGCTGGCGGTCGAGGAAGAGCGAGACCGTGCCGTCGGCGCGCATCTGGAGGGCCACGTGTACCCAGTCGTCGGTGGGGAAGACCTCCGAGACGTCGATGACACGGCTCCCCAGGGTGGCCCGGTCCGCCCGGAACTTCGGCCCCTCGCCGTACGGGTACCCGAACCCGACCGTGCCGCCGCTCCGGACCGGGGGCAGCCCCCCGTCCGCACCGGGCGGGTGCTCGTACGCGTTGAGACTCAGGTTGAACCACTGGCCGGCCGGCCGGTCGACGGGCATGCGGATCTCGGCCTCGAGCGTGCCGCCTCCGGGCAGGGGGAACCCCTCCCGGCTGATGATGCCTTCGCTGTAGATCCCGTCGCTCCGGAGCCAGAGCACCGGTTCGCCGGCCCGCTCCACCGGCACCGGCGTCGGCCAGCCGTTCGTCGCCCAGCGGGTCGAATCGAGGACCACGAAACGATCCCGTAGCAGCGCGTCGCCGGTCCCGGAGCCGGTGACCCGGACGTGCACGGAGTCGCGGTGCCAGCCGCCGGCCGTGGCCACCACCACCGCGGCCCCCGGGCGGTTCGCGGTGAGGACCGCGCCGCTGTCGGTCGTGAGGACCGAGACCACGCTTTCGTCCCGACTCCGCCACTCGACCGCCTCCGTGCGCCGGCTCCCGTCCGAGTAGGCGACCTCGACGGCCATCGGGCGACGAGCCCCCCATTCGAGGAGGACGGAATCGGGGCCGAGGACCCGCGCGGCCGTGGGTACAAACGGCAGGGAGTCGGGCATCCAGTTCAGAATATTCCGGTCCCCGCTGGCCGCCGGGATGACCGTAGCGGAGCCGGATTCGAGCGGCTGGACCGCGATCCTGCGCTGGCCGTCGATAGCCGTGTGATACGCCACCGCGGAGCCGTCCGGAGAGCACTCGACCCTCAGGTCGAGCACGGTTCCCACCGCCTCCACCTCCCGCACCTCTCCGGACGGCACGTCGATCCGGACGATCCGACGGCCGCCATCGGGGTCCATGACGCCGGCAGCCAGCGTCCGACTCCCCCCGCACCAGGCCGCATCGAACCGGTAGAAGAGCAGGGACAGGACCCGTTCCCCGAGAGGGTTGATCACCGCCAGCGTGTCCATGGCGGCGTGGATGTCGACCACCAGATGGCGGCCGTCCGGCGACCAGCCGCCCCGCCCTCTGAGACGCCGGCCTTCCAGGATGACCCGCGGCTCCGACCCGTCCGCCCGGGCGATATACAGGTCGAGGTCGTACCCGGGCGTATCCGGGTTGCCCATGACGTAGGCGATGTGACGTCCGTCCGGCGAGATCCCCACCGGGTAGGCATCCTCGCTGGGACGTCGCGCCACGACCGCCACCGTGTCGGGCGTGGCGCGTACGACGTACGGGTTCTCCGCCGCCGGCATGACGACGCCGTACCACAACGGCTTCCCGTCCACGCCGCGGTACGGGCCGTCCAGCCACCAGTTGCGCCGCAGCGGGGGCGCCCACTCCACCGGCACCTCGCGCCAGCCGGCCTCGGCGTCGGCAGCCGGTCGCAGCCCCAGCGGCGCGTCGCCGTTCCACAGCCAGAGCGTACCCCCGCCGTACGGGGGAGGCGGCTCCGGCCCCGGCCCGTCCAACCCTCCGGCCACCACCGCCGCGGCGGCCAGCACCGCCACCAGTGCCACGGCGGCGGCCGTGGTCGCCCACCGGCGCCAGCGGGGCCGGGACCTGGACCCCGGCCGGGCCGGCCACCGGGCGGCCACAGATGCCCGGATCTCGTCGTGGGCGAATGCCAGCGCCTCCCCCTCCCCCCATACCACCAGCTGCCGCCGGAACAGCTCCGCCACTGCCCTCGCCAGCTCCGACGACTCCAGCCCCAGCGCCCGTTCCAGACTCTCCACCGTCGACGGCCGGCCCTCCGCCGCCAGCTGACTCGCCACCCGGGCCGCGTCCGCCGGGAGCCCATCCAGTCGACGTCCGATCACGTCTCTCACGCTCCGGGCCAGCAGCAGCTCGCTTCCCAGCCGGTCGAAGTGGATCGTCCAGGGCTCCCCCGGGTCGCTCGCCTCGAGCGCCCCTGCCTGCTGGAACCCTCGCAGCAGCTCCACCAGGAACAGCGGGTTGCCCCGCGTCACGGCATAGAGCTGTCCGGCGAGCTCCTCCACCGCCTCGGGAGCGGCGGTGTCCGTGTTCAGGATCAACAGCTCGGTCAGCTCGCCTCGCGTCAGCGGCCCGAGCTCCACCTCCAGGGCCCCGTCCACCTGCCGGATGGCGTCCAGGGTCTTCCGCAGGCTCACGTCCCCGTGACCGCTCCGCGTCACGAATACGAACAGGCAGCTCGACCCCCGGCTCCGGCGCACGACCCGGGCCAGCACGCTCCGGCTGTACGGGTCCGCCCACTGCACGTCGTCCACCACCACCAGCAGCGGCTGCTCGTACGTTACCGCGCCGATGAGATCCTGCAGCGCGTCCGTCAGCAGCGCGGCATCCGCCAGACCGTTCCCGACCTCGCGCGCCTGGCTCGGGACCAGCGACCGCAGCGCCGCGTCCGCCGCTTCGCTCGTCCCCGCCGACCCCGGCAGTGGCAGGAGCGCCGCGACCAGGTCGGCCAGCAGCTCTCCACGGATCGGTCGTTCCGCGTCGAGACCCTCCACCCACACGACCGGGCCGCCTTCGGCCCGCACCCGCGCCGCCAGCTCGCCGGCCAGACGGCTCTTCCCGACGCCCGCCGGACCCGACACGATCGCCGCCCGCAGGACGCCCTCCTCCGTCTGACGCCAGAGGCCCACCAGGTCCGCGTATTCCCGGGCCCGCCCCGCGAATGCCGGACGGAGCCCCGCCGCCGATTCCAGCTCGGGCATCCCCAGCCGCAGACTCTGGAGCTGCGCCTCGGCCCGTCGCAGCCGCTCCCGTTCCGGGACCTCCTCCGCGTACGACCACGCCGCCGTGATCGCGTCCTCCGCCGCCTCCAGGCGGTGCAGGTCCAGCAACACACCGATCCGCTCCAGGTGATGCTGGATCCGATCGGGCTGCACCTCCACCGCCTTCTCGAGCAGCCGACACGCCTCTCCCGCGTCGCCCACTTCGCGGGCTCGTTTCCCGGCCTCGTACAGCACCGACCCGAACCGATGCTCGAGCCGCGACCGCTGCTCCTCCACCCACCGGTCCCACAACGGCGCGCCCGGAACCGAGAACCGGTCCAGGAACGGGCCCCGCCACAGCGCCATCGCCTCGTCCAGGTTCCCCGCCGCCAGCGCCGCCTCGAACCCCGGCCGGTCCAGTTCCACCAGCCCCGCTGGCAGCTCCACGGGGTCGTCGAGATCCACGGCCTCCCACGCCAACCCCTTGCGCAGCAGGTAGAGCGCCTGGCGCACGGACGTCCGGGCCGCCCTGTCCGTCGAGTCGCGCCAGAGGAGGCGTCCCAGATCGGACCGCTCCACCCCGCCCTCCTGATGGGCCAGGTAGATCAGCACCGCCAGTGGCTTCCCCAGCGACAGATCCGCCGTCCCGCCCCCCTTCGCCTCGAGGGCCGGAGGACCCAGTACCCCCAGGCGCCACCTCATGCGGTCCCGCAGCCCGGGCCGCGGCACGGGCAGGTTCGGTCAGGGGACCACGGCCCCGTGACGGACGGATCGTCGGCTACGACTGTACAGCACGCGGACATGGCGCCGAGCCTCGAGGACGGTCGGTGCGGACGCTGTGAAGGGGGTGCAGCAAGGTACGCCATGCGTCGCCGTTCCTCAATCCGGGCCGGCCACCGCGGCCCGGGACGACGCCCGGTCCACCCTCAATCGGGCAACACGTCCTCCGGGATGTGGTCGGAGACCTTGCGCGCGACGATGGCGAAATAGAAGAGCGGGTCGCCGTCGATGGAGAAGCGGTGCCGGTACCGCTCCAGGTGGACCAGGCCGAAGTGCCGGGAGAGGATGAGTCGCCGGATCATCCGCGCGAAGCCGCTGGTCTCGTGATGGTCGAGGAACGTCTCCTTGATGTTGAACGCGACCCACGCGCCCGGCTCGAGGAGGTTCAACGCCTGCCGGAACGCCTCGGGCGGGATATCGGCGAAGCCGAGGGCCGCCACCGTGACCAGGCAGTTGAAGTCCCAGTCCTGCAGGTCCGAGCGCTGGCCCTCGGAGAGGTCCGTCAGGTCGCAGACGTAGTAGTCGTCGTAGAGCCAGGGTCGGTCCCGGTTCGACGCCACCCTGGCCGCATCGATGATGTCCATCCCGACGAGCCGGGCCACGCCGTACTCCGCGAGCGCTTCCCCCGCCATGCCGTTGCCCGCGCCCAGATCCAGGACCCGCAATCCGGAAAGCGATTCGCCCTCCTTCGTCACGGACGCATGGAGGACCTCCGCCACCTTCTGCGGCGACTGGCACTTCAGGCGGTCGTAGAAGAGCTGCTCGTACAGACCCGGCCGCTCGTAGATCTTCGCGTAGTCGTGGAACCGGATCGGCCTCTGGTCGCCCTCCTCCACCAGCGTGAAGAACGCCTCGTCCTGGTCGAGGCCCTCGGCCGGCGGCGGAGGGAACTCGACCCGGTGGCGCCTCTGGACGGGCGGCGGGCGGGTGTGGCGTATCGACGGGGACTGCGTGGCTTCAGACATACCCAACACTAGAAGGATCGGAGGCAAAGCTCAAACCGGGGGCGTGACGCGTTGCGCACGGCGGGAGCACCGACCAACCTTATGCCAGATGTCACGAGCGCGAGCATCCCTCCACCCGCGAGACCGATGACAGATCCGGATCAGGAGCAGAGCCCGTTCGATTCACTGGTTCCCAGAGGCTTCGGCCTCCCCGGTGCCGTCTTGCTGAGCTGGATGATCGCCGGCGGCGTTCTGGCCGGCGGGTTTCTGGTCGCCTACGGGACCATGGCCGAGCACATGAGCGGCCACGCGCTTCTCTACACCGCCGGTGGCCTGTACCTCATCGGGTCCCTCATCGGCGCCATCCTGGGGGGCGCCGTCGGGATGTTCGGTCGGCCCATCGAGATGGCCGCCCGCAGGGCCCTGCGAGATCAGCTCCTGGCCCTCCTCTATGCCCTCCCGGCGCTGTTCCTCGCCTTCGTCCTCACGGGCTGGATCGCGATGACGATCATCGCCGTCAGCCATGGCCACACGCTGCCCCTGATCGGTGTGTCGGCCGCATACGTCCTCGGGATCGTAGTCGTCGGGATGGCGCTGCGCTTCGGCTGGTTCGGGGCCCGCCGGGCCTGGGAGCGGTTCGCTCGCCAGGCGGGAAGGGTCCGTCGGCTCCGGCTCATGTGGGTGGAGGAAGAGGAGGAGGAGGACGGCGACGACAGGGACGAGACCCGGTCGCCGGAATGATCGGATCGACGGGAGCGGCCACGGCCCGTGCTTCCCGGGATGCGGCTCACCTCCACGCGCTGACGACGGCCGGCCTGGCCCTCCTCGCCCTCGTCGCCGGAGCACCGTCCCCGGCCCACGCCCAGAACGCTCGCGCCCACCTCCACGACCACTGGTCCTTCCGTCAGGTCGGGACCGCGGAATGGCTCCCCGCCACCGTCCCAGGCACCGTTCACACCGACCTCCTCGCCGCCGGCCGCATCCCGGACCCGTTCGTCGGCGCCGTCGAGCCCGAGCTCCAGTGGATCGGCAATGCCACGTGGGAGTACCGGACCGGCGTGTCGCTGCCCGCGGTGGGGAACGCCGCGGAGCCGGGCTCGGCCGACCGCTGGCACACCGAGCTCGTCTTCCACGGCCTCGACACCTACGCCGACGTCTACCTCGACGGCCGCCACGTGCTGGCGGCGAACAACATGTTCCGCGCCTGGCGCGTCGACCTGACGGACCGGCTGGACCGAGGCTCGGCAGCCCCGAGCGGATCGGCGACAGCGCGCCCGGCCCGCCCCGCGGACACGCTCGAGCTCCGGGTCGTCTTCCGCCCGCCCGTCCTCGTCGAGGACAGCCTCGCCGCAGACCACCCGCGGCCGCTGCCCGCCGGCAACGACCCCCACGGCACTCGCGTCTTCACTCGCAAGGCCGCCTACCACTACGGCTGGGACTGGGGCCCCCGCTACCTGTCCGCCGGGATCTGGCGGCCGGTCACGCTCCACCGCTGGCGCGGCGCCACCATACGCGACGCCTTCGTCGCCCAGGACACCCTCACCGACCACCTCGCCCGGCTCACCACCCGGCTCCGGATCGAGGCCGACTCGACTCGCACGGCTACCGTCGTCATCCGCAGCCCGGACGGGTTGTTCTCCACGACAACGGCGGTCCGCCGCCTGGCACGCGGCATGAGCGATGCCGTCGTCCCCTTCGAGATCCCGGCGCCACGCCGGTGGTGGCCCAGCGGCCTCGGCGACCCGTTCCTCTACGACGTGGCCATCGAGCTCCACCTGGAGGGCGACTTCGCCACCGGATCGCCGGTCTCGCCGGGGGCGGGCGTCCCCGGGGCCGGGCCCCACAACGCTGCGCCGCGAGGGGCCCCCGTCGACCAGGTCGAGAAGCGCGTGGGGCTCCGCACCGTCCGCCTCGTCCAGGAGCCCGACTCCATCGGGCGCTCCTTCCACTTCGAGGTCAACGGCGCGCCCGTCTTCATGAAGGGCGCCAACACCGTCCCCCTCGACCACTTCTCGCCCCGGGCCGACTCCGCCCGCTACCGCCGCATGTTCGAGGACGTCCGGGCCGCCCACATGAACATGCTCCGGGTCTGGGGCGGCGGGATCTACGAGCGCGACCTCTTCTACCACCTGGCCGACGAGCACGGCATCCTCATCTGGCAGGACTTCATGTTCGCCAACGCCATGTACCCTGGCGACCCGGCCTTCCTGGCCAGCGTCCGGGCCGAGGCCGAGCACCAGCTCCGGCGGCTCCGCCAGCACCCGTCCATCGCACTCTGGTGCGGCAACAACGAGATCCGGGAGGGCTGGGAGAACTGGGGCTGGCAGGACCAGCTCGGCTACTCGGTGGTCGACAGCGCGACCGTATGGGCCGCCTACCAGCGCGTCTTCCACGACATCCTGCCGTCAGCGGTCCGCGCCCTCGACCCCGACCGCGACTACTGGCCCTCGTCCCCCTCCATCGGCTGGGGCCACCCCGAGAGCCTCACCCGCGGTGACTCCCACTACTGGGGCGTCTGGTGGGGCGAGGAGCCCTTCGAGGTCCTGACCGAGAAGCTGCCCCGCTTCATGAGCGAGTTCGGGTTCCAGGCCTATCCACCCCTCCCCAGCATCGAACGGTTCACCGAACCGGCCGACCGACGCGTCGGATCCCCCGTCATGGCCGCCCACCAGAAGCACCCCCGGGGCGACGAGCTGATCCGGCTATACATGGCCCGCGACTACCCCGAGCCCTCCGGCTTCGACGACTTCGTCTACCTCAGCCAGCTCGTCCAGGCCGACGGCATCGGCGCCGCCCTCGAGGCCCACCGCCGTGCCAGGCCCCGCACCATGGGCACACTCTACTGGCAGCTCGGCGACACCTGGCCCGTGGTCTCCTGGTCCTCCGTCGACTACTACGGCGCCTGGAAGGCCCTCCACTACGCCGCCCGCCGCGCGTTCGAGCCCGTGCTGGTCTCCGCCACCCCAGGCGACTCCGTTCGCGTACACCTCGTTTCCGACCGCACGTCGCCGGCATCCGGCTCCCTCACCGTGCGCACCGTGCCCTTCGCAAGCGACGCCGCCCCCGCCGGCGACCCGGGCGACGCCACCGCCCCGGACACCGGCTTCCACCTCCAACGCCGCGTCGACCTCCCCGTGAACGGCAGTGCCGTCGCCCTGACGGTTTCCCGGGACGACGTCCTCCGGGGCGGCGACCCGCGACGCACGGTCCTCGTCGCGGAGCTCGTCCTCGACGACGGCACTCGGGTGCGCGATCTCCTGTATTTCGTGCCGCCCGGGGAGCTGGAGCTGCCAGATCCCGGGCTGACCGTTCGGATTCATCGTGACTTCAACCACCCAGGGGTCTCACGCGAAGACGCGAAGACGCGACGCGACCCCGTGCCTCCCTCCAACGCTGGGGTCTCTCCCGGGGTGGCCCTCGGACAGGCACCTGGAGGGGCAGAGGGAGGATGGGTGGTGCGGATACACGCCGAGGCCCTCGCCCGGGCCGTCTACCTCCAGGCCGAGGACGACGCGGGCGCGGCCGTACGCTTCGAGGACAACTGGTTCGACCTGCTGCCGGGCGAGAAGCGAATCGTCCGCATCCAGGGATCGCGTCCGCCCCGCGTAGCCGTGAGGTCGCTGGCCGGGAGCCGACCCGGGCCACCGGGCACGATCTCGAATCCTGGCAGCCCCCGGCAGTAGGGATCGAGATCCGACCCGCATGGCGGACACGATCTCGAATCCTGGCAGCCCCCCGGCAGTAGAGATCGAGATCCGTCCCGCATAGCGGACACAATCTCGAACTGTGGGTCAGGCCGGCCGCCGACATCGACATATTGTCCCGGGGGCCGGGCCTCGACCGTGGCCGCGCACGGGCCGTCTAACCTCGAGGGCGAGGCCGGGGCTGGGGCGACCTCCACGCCGGCACATTCCTCCAGCTCCCCATCCCCTGCGACGAGCTCATTGCGCTGCTGCGGGACGGCTGTTGAGTCCCGGGCTCCGGCCGCGAACCCCGGTCCCGGGCCCACCGCCCTTGACCCCTGTCCTTCCGCCCGTCACTTTGTTCGTTGATCGAACAAAGTCGGGCCGGGTGGCCCACGCCCACGAAAGGACGTCATGGCTGCCACGCAAGCGGGGGATCGGGCCGGGGAGGGTTCGAGGTTGGGGATGAGGCCAGGAGGGGATCGGGTCGAGTCGCTGATCGAGGCCATGACCCTGGCCGAGAAGGTGGGCCAGGTCGTGCAGCGGAACGTCGGGGGTGACCGGGCGCCGTCGGAGCTGGAGGCGGCGATCCGCGGGGGCCGCGTGGGGTCGGTCCTGAACGCGCCGGGCCCGGAGCTGACGAACGAGCTTCAGCGGCTGGCGGTGGAGGAGAGCCGGCTGGGGATCCCGTTGCTCGTGGGTCGCGATGTCATCCACGGCTTTCGCACGGTCTTCCCCATCCCGCTGGGTCAGGCGGCGAGCTGGGACGTCGAGGGTATCCGGATCGCGGCCCGGATCGCGGCGGTGGAAGCGGCGTCGGCGGGCGTGAGCTGGACGTACGCGCCGATGGTGGACATCGGCCGGGATCCCCGCTGGGGCCGGGTCGCCGAGGGGTTGGGGGAGGACCCGTATCTGGCCGCGAAGCTGGCGGCGGCCATGGTCCGGGGCTTCCAGGGCGATGACCTCGCCGCGCGCGACAGCGTGGCGGCGTGCGCGAAGCACTTCGCTGGGTACGGCGCCGCGGAGGCGGGACGTGACTACGCGGCCACGGCCATACCCGAGCCGGAGCTCCGGGACGTACACTTCCCTCCGTTCCGTGCGGCAATCGAGGCCGGTGTCGCGTCGATCATGACGGCGTTCAGCGATCTGAACGGGGTGCCGGCGACGGGGAACGAGTTCCTGCTCCGGTCCGTGCTCCGGGAGGAGTGGGGGTTCGAGGGCGTGGTGGTCAGCGACTGGCACGCGATACCGGAGCTGGTCGTGCACGGCGTGGCCGACGACGAGGCCGGCGCCGCCGCCGCTGCGGCCCTGGCCGGGGTCGACGTGGACATGCCCGGTGAAGGCTTCGACGAGCACCTGGAACGCCTCGTGACGGAGGGCGTCGTGCCGGCGGAGCGGCTGGACGTCATGGTCCGGGCCGTGCTCCGGCTGAAGGAGCGGCTCGGCCTGTTCGAGGCTCCCTTTACGGACCCGTCCCGCTACCCGGGACTGGCCACCCCCGAACATCTGGCGGCGGCCCGGGAGGTCGCCACCCGCAGCGCCGTCCTGCTGAAGAACGACGGCGTGCTTCCGCTGGATGCCGGGCGTCTGTCCCGGGTCGCCGTGATCGGCCCCCTCGCCGATGACGGCTACGAGCAGCTCGGGACCTGGGTCTTCGACGGAGATCCGGGCCTCAGCCGGACGGCGCTACCGGCGCTCCGGGAGGCCCTGGGCGACGGCGTGCAGATCGAGGCCGTGCGCGCCCTCGGCACCACCCGGTCGAAGGACGACGCCGGGATCCCGGCCGCCATCGAAGCCGCGACCCGAGCCGATGTCGCCCTCCTGTTCGTGGGCGAGGAAGCGATCCTGTCGGGCGAGGCCCACAGCCGCGCGGACATCCGCCTGCCCGGGATCCAGGAACGGCTGATCCAGAGCGTCGCAGCCACCGGCACGCCCCTCGTGGCGGTGTTGATGACGGGCCGTCCGTTGGCGCTCACCGGGGTCGTGGACGCCCTGAACGGCCTGCTCTGCGTATGGCACCCCGGCACCATGGGCGGCCCCGCCATCGCCGACCTGCTGACCGGTCGGGCGGTCCCTTCGGGCAAGCTGCCGGCCACCTTCCCGCGCATGACCGGACAGGTGCCGATCTACTACGCACACAAACGCACGGGCCGTCCGGCCCGGCCGGACCGGATGACGCTCATGGACGACCTCCCGCCCCGGGCCCCGCAGCACTCCTCCGGGAATACGTCGTACCACCTCGATGCCGGCGCGGAGCCCCTCTTCCCCTTCGGCCACGGGCTCTCCTACACGCGCTTCGCCTACGACCGGATCGCTACCGAGCCCGATACGCTGGTCCAGGGCGAGGCCATCACGATATCGGCCAGGGTCCGGAACGTGGGACAGCGTGCCGGAGTCGAGGTGGTCCAGCTCTACCTGCACGACCTCGTCGCCTCCATCACCCGGCCCGTCCGGGAGCTGAAGGGCTTCCGGCGCGTGGCCCTCGGTCCGGGAGATGAGAAGACGGTCTCCTTCACGTTGACCGCCGGCGACCTCGAGTTCCACGGCCGGGACGGTACGCCCCTGGTGGAGCCGGGCCGGTTCCACGCCTGGATCGGCGGCGGCTCGAACGCCGACCTCCGCACGGAGTTCGAGCTCATCCTCCGCTGAGTCGGCTGCCCCCTACCCGGCTGCCGCCTCCACCGCCCCCCGGCGCCGCTCCAGCGTCTGGCGCACCTCGTGCGCCGTGGCCTCGGTGATCCCGTAGCTCGCCACCGCCCAGATCGCGAGTGCCGAAGCGGCTGCGGGAACGAACGCGTCGAACGCCCGCATGAGCGTGATGGCCAAGGCCGTCTGATTCCCCCCCAGCGCCACGTCGAACCCGGTGGCGTTCAACAGGAACCCGCCCCCGGCAAGGGCGGCGGCCATGCCGAGCTTCACGACCCACCAGAAGATCGAACCGAACATCCCTTCCCGGCGCTGATGCGTCTTCAGCTCGTCCGCGTCCACCACGTCGGCGATCATGGACGGCATCAACGTGAACAGGCCCCCGAGCCCGAACGCCATGAGCGGCGCGGGCAGCAGCACCAGCCACGGCGCCTCCGGCGTATACGTGAACCACTTCAGCGCGTACCCGACCATCGAGACCCCGGTGGAGACGAAGAACGCCCCCCGCTTGCCCATCACGGTCCCGAGCTTCGTCACGATCGGGATGACCAGGAACGTCGACGCGGCGCCCAGCGTGCCGGCGTACCCCGCGTACTCCGCGCCCAGCGCCTGATCACCGCGGAAGACGTAGTAGATGATCACGTAGTACTGGAACGACGAGATCAGGATGAAGCCGTTGAAGACCAGGAACGTGGCGGCGCAGAGCTTCAGGAACGGTCGGGAGGTCATGGTTCCGGCGATCCCGCGACCGAAGGACCGCAGGGTAACTCCGAGACCCCGGCGATCCGTCTCCGCTCGCCCGGCCGGGCCCTCGGCGGCGGCAATCCGCTGGAACGGCTCCCGGAGCACGAGGGCGGGCACGACGCCGAGCCCGGCAACGACCACGGCGATGGCGATGGCCAGCCCCGCGGCCCCCTGGATCTGGTCCTGGAACCACGCCTCGTTGGTCATGATCCACAGGAACCAGGGCGTGACCAGGTAGGCCAGCTGGCCGATGAAGTTCTGGACGCCCATGAGCCGGGTCCGCTCGTGGTAGTCGGGCGTCAGCTCGTAGCCCAGTGCGACCCACGGAGTGGCGAAGACCGTGTACCCGGCGTAGAAAAGGATCGAGCCCGCCAGGAAGTAGGCGAAGTAGAAGCTCTCGCTCCGTCCTCCGGGAAGCTGCCACAGAAGGGCGTAGAGGACGGCCGCCGCGAGGGCGCCCCCGAAGATGTAGGGCCGTCGTCGACCCCAGCGGGACCGGGTGTGGTCGGAGAGATACCCCATGACGGGATCGGTGAGAGCGTCCGTCAGCCGGGGAATCGCCCCCAGCAGCCCCACCAGGGCAGGGTTCATGCCCAGCCCCAGATTCAGGATGATCACCATCCCCCCGATCGCCCCCGCCAGCAGATTGTTGACGAACGCACCCGCGCCGTACGCCACCTTGTGGAAGAACGGGACCCGGTCTTCGGGAGCGGTCCGGTAGCGCATCCGACCTCACTCCTCCGTGCCGCGCGGGGCCCGTCGCCGCCCCACGCCGACCCGGGAAGGGTGCCGGTGGCAGCGGCTCATACGGTGGCCGGTTCCGGGAACCAGGCGGGATCGTTCAGCGCGGCGGCCAGAACGCTCGTGGCGGCGCCCAGGGCAATGGACTGCTTCCCCAGCTCGCTCGTCCGGATCTCCGCAGCCGCGGACCGGACCAGCGTCCGCGTGACCATGGCCTCCCGCAGCGGGGCGATGAGCCGCTCCCCCAGGCGCGCGATTCCGCCCCCGATGATGACCGCCGCGGGGTTCAGGAGGTTCAGCACGCTCGCCACGGCGATCCCGAGCTGCGTAGCCGCCTCCTCCACCACCCGCGAGGCCAGTGGATCATCCGCCAGAGCGGCGTCGAGCAGCGTGCCGATCGACAGTGGCTCGCCCCCGAGACGGCTGTCCGGATACTCGGGCAGCAACGCCTCGGCCCGCTCCACCAGGGCCGGCGTCCCCACGAGCGTCGCCAGACACCCGCGATTGCCGCAGTACGCGCACACCTTTCCCTGCGGATCCATGGCCAGGTGACCGATCTCTCCGGCCACGCTCGCGGACCCGGGGTACACCGAGCCGCGGATCACGTACCCGGCGCCGACCCCCGTCGCCGCCTTGATGTACATGAAATCGTCGATCCCCCGGCCCGCACCCCACCACTGCTCCGCCACCGCACCCAGATTCGCGTCGTTGTCCACCAGGACCGGCACGCCGAAGTGGGCCCGGACCCGCTCCATCCCGCTGTGCCCGTGCCACGCCGGAAGCACCACCTGCGGCAACCGGTCCGGCTCGCTCGGATCCACAGGACTCGGCACCGCCACCCCGATCCCCAGCAGACGCCCGGAATCCACGCCCGACGCCGCAAGACACGCCGTCATCAGCTCGATCATCAGCGCGATCGTACCCTCCGGATCCGTCCGCACCGGATGATCCCGATCCTCCCATTCCACCACCCGCCCCCGCAGGTCCGTCAGCGCCACCCCCACATGCGACGCCCCGAGCTCCACCCCCAGAATGAACGCCGCGTCCTCCCGGAACTCCAGGAGAACCGGCCGACGCCCGCCCCGGCTCGGGCCGTCCGCTCCCTCCCGGATCAGACCCCGCTCCAGCAGCGTGCCCACGATGTCCGACACCGTCGAGCGCGACATGTCCAGGGCCCGCGCGATCGCGGCTCGCGACACAGGCGCCCGATGCCATACGTACTCCAGCACCAGGTCCGCCAGCGGTCGCCCCCGCGCCTCCGACCGCAGACCCGCAGCCATCCGATGCTCCCCCGCACCAACCTCGTGCGTCCCATCCCCGTCCGTCATGCCCCCACTCCCTCGACCGCACTCCGGTCGTCGCTGCCTGTTCCGTTCCTCAACGCGGCCTCCCGGTCCCCCACGTCCCGAGTGTCCCTCGCGGCGTCCGCGGGCCCCGAGCCCCCGCGCCGCCCACTTCGTTCGATCGCCGAACAATTCCGACCCACGGCAGACCTGTCAAGGCGCCATCTCCTGCGTCCCTCTTGACCGGAGCGCATCGGCGCGCCACTTTGTTCGGAAGCCGAACAAAGCCGGGCCGGGGACGCGGACCGGGCGTATCCGGACGCGCGATGGCCAACGAGTGGGCCCGGGTGCAGGGAACGAACCATGAGATTCAGCCGAAGCCCCGTTCGCGTGCCGATGCGTTACTCACCTCCTGGAGTGAAGCGATGAGAACTTCGATTCTGCTCACAGTACTCCTGGTCCTCGTCGTGCCGGACGGGGTGTTGGCTCAGACCACGGGCTCGATCGCGGGCGTGGTCACGAGCGAGGCCGACCGTCCCCTCGCGGGGGTGGCCATTACGGTCGTCGACGCGCCCGTGGCGACGCTCACGGATCAGAACGGCCGCTTCCTGCTCAGGGGCGTTCCGGCGGGCGAGCAGGTAGTCCGCGCGAACATCCTGGGGTATGCGACGGCGGAGGCGACGGTAACGGTGCCGGCGGGCGGCATGGTGGATGCCAGCTTCAGTCTGGAGCCGCAGGCGCTGGAACTCGACCGGGTCGTGGTGACGGGCTACGGCACGCAGGTGAAGCGGGAGCTGTCCGGTGCGGTGGCTTCGGTGGACGGGGACGCGCTGGTGGTCCCGGCGACCCCGACGGTATCGGTGAGCGCGTCGCTGCAGGGGAAGGCCGCCGGAGTGGCGGTGGTGACGAACAGTGGAATCCCGGGTGCGGGCGCGAGCGTCCGCGTGCGGGGTACCAACTCCATCGGCGCCAACACCGAGCCGCTCTACGTGATCGACGGTGTGCCGGCCACGCAGGGCACGACATCGGACGATCCGACGCAGAACCCGCTGAACACGATCAACCCGAACGACATCGAGTCCATCGACATCCTGAAGGATGCGTCGGCCACGGCGATCTACGGGGCTCGGGGGGCGAACGGTGTGATCCTGATCACGACGCAGCGGGGCCAGCCGGGCACGGATCAGTTCCGGCTCGAGTCGAGCTACGGCGTGCAGAGCATCTCGAACGAGATCGACGTGCTGAATGCTCAGCAGTATCGGGAGCTCCGGAACGAGGCCCTGACCAACGTCGGTGCGGACCCTCAGTACACGAACCTGAACGTCCCGAGCTACGACTACCCCGAGATGATGGTTCGTAGCGCTGCTCAGCAGAGCCACAGCCTGAGCTTCTCGGGTGGGGACTCGCAGACGCGGTATCTGATCTCCGGGAACTTCATGAGCCAGGAAGGCATCGTGAAGGGCACGGACTTCGAGCGATTCTCGGGGCGGATCAACCTGGACCGGGACATCTCGGACCGGCTCCGGGCCGGCACGAGCCTGAGCATCGCGCGCTCGATCCTGAACCTGTCCGAGGTGGAAACGGGCGGTCTGGCCGGGGACTCCCGGGGGATGATCGCCGCCATGACGTTCGACCCGGCGCTGCCTCCGAAGGACGAGGAAGGGAACTGGAACCAGCGGTCGGTGCTGGGCGAGTTCATCACCAACCCGGTGGCGACGACGGAGGAGCTGATCGACCGGCGGAACGAGACGCGAATGTTGTGGAACGTCTTCGGTGAGTTCGATGTCCTCGACGACCTGCAGTTCCGGTCGAGCCTGGGCGGCAACCTCTTCAACTACTTCAATCCCCGATACGCGCCCCGGACGATCTACCAGGGGAGCTCGGCCAATGGCGTGGCCAACATCTGGCAGGGCCGTGAAACGGAGCTGCTCAACGAGAACCTCCTGACCTACCAGAACGAAGGCCTGGGCCCCGGCAACCTGAAGATGCTGGGCGGGTTCACCGTCCAGACCAACCGGGCCGAGGGCACGAGCATGGGAGTGGAGAACTTCCTGGTCGACGCCACGCTCTGGAACGCCATGGGGGCGGGCCAGACCAACCGGACCATCGGCTCCTACGCCAACGAGTGGGCGCTCCTCTCCTGGCTGGGACGAGGGACCTACAACCTGTATGACCGCTACATCTTCACGGCCACCGGCCGGTATGACGGCGCCAGCAAGTTCGGCGCGGACAACAAGTGGGCGTTCTTCCCGTCGGCCTCCCTGGCGTGGCTGGTGTCGGACGAGAACTTCATGCGGAACCAGAATCTCGTTGACGACCTGAAGCTACGCGTCAGCTACGGCGTCACGGGGAACCAGCCGTCGGCCACGTACGCGTCGCTGGCGGGCCTGGGCACCACGGAGGCGTCCATCGGGGACCAGCGGACGGTCGTGTTCGTCCCCGGCAGTCGGGCGGCGAATCCGGACCTCCGCTGGGAGACCACGCGCCAGTTCAATGCGGGTGTAGACGTGGCCGTCCTGAACAACCGTGTCACGCTGTCGGCCGATGTCTACACGGGCAAGACGGAGGACCTGCTCCTCGAGGTGACGCTGCCGTTCACCAGCGGGTTCCAGAGCCAGCTCCAGAATGTGGGTTCCATCGAGAACCGCGGACTCGAACTCGAGATCCAGACCATCAACCTGGAGACGACGGATTTCAGCTGGCGCACCCGGTTCAACGTGGCGGGCAACCGCAACGAGGTGGTCGCCCTCAGCGACAACCAGGAGCGGCTGCTTCTTGGCCAGAACACCAACCGGTCCTGGGCCTGGGCGGTCGGCGGCGTCAGCCACGTCGTGATGCCCGGTGAGCCGCTGGGAACGTTCTTCGGATACCAGGTGGACGGACTCTTCCAGCAGGGCGATACCTGTCAGCTCACGGATCCGCGGCCGACCCTGGACTGCGTGCCCGGTGAGCTGCGCTTCGTGGACACCAACGGCGACGGCGTGATCACGCCCGACGACCGCACGGTCATCGGGAACGCCGAGCCCACCTTCTACGGCGGCATGTCCAACACCTTCAGCTACGGGCCGTTCACGCTCAATGCGTTCGTGAACTTCTCGTACGGCAACGAGGTCATCAACGCGCCCAACGTGTTCAGCATGAGCTCGACGGGTCAGTTGAACGAGCGGGTCGAGGTTCTCGACCGCTGGACGCCGACGAATACGGACACGGACATCCCGCGTGCCAATGCCAACCGGCGGGCGCTGCTCCACTCCAACCTGGTGGAGGATGGGTCGTTCGTGCGGCTTCAGTCCCTGACGCTCGGCTACGACCTGCCGACGGGCCTGGTTCCAGGCACGAGCTCGACCCGGGTGTACGTCACCGGTCAGAACGTGTTCACGCTTACCGACTATTCCGGATTCGATCCCGAGGTCAACAGCCTCGGTGGCGATCCCCGGACCCGGGGCGTCGATATCGGCGCGTATCCCCGGGCCCGCGCCTGGAACTTCGGTGTGAGCGCCACATTCTGATGGGCAGGGATAGATATTCAATGGCGATGCGAACGAGCCCCTATAGCCTCGGTGATACAATGATGAAAACATTGAATGTTCTCCTGCTCGTGGCCGTGGCCGCACTGGTCGGCGCATGCGATGACATGCTGACCGAGGTGCCGGAGTCCACCATCACGGCCGAGAACTACTACCAGACCGCGAGCCAGATCGAGAACGCCACCATCGCGCTGTACGCGGACCTGGGCGGCGACTGGAACTTCTTCAAGATCCAGCAGCACTGGACCTTCGAGCTCCCGTCCGACCAGGGCCGGTACCACCCGGACGAGCCGAACGTGGAGACGCAGGCACCGGAGTTCCTGAACTGGACGGGCACCAGCCGGGATGCGGTCCTGCCATGGTTGGTCCACTTTAGGAACCTGATGCGTGCTCACATGGTCCTGGAGTACGCGCCCCAGGTCGAATTCGATGATACGCAGAAGCAGGCCATGCTGATGGCGGAGGCGAAGTTCATGCGCGCCTTCCACTACTTCTGGCTGACGCGGATCTACGACGGCGTGCCTCTGTTCACGAGCCTGGACGAGCAGCGGACCGGCGGCCTGGCCCGTGCCTCGGAAAGCGAGATCCTGGAGCAGGTCATCCAGGACCTGACCGATGCGGCACCGAACCTTCCATGGACGCGTCCGGCGGCTGAGAAGGGGCGGGCCACGCGCGCAGCGGCCCTGGCGCTGCTGTCCGACGTGTACCGCTGGCGGGCCAACGTCCACACCCAGAGCACTGCGGACTGGCAGGCTTCAGCTGATGCCGCCGCCGAGGTCATCAACTCCGGGCAGTACGCGCTCGTGGACAACTACATCGACGCGTTCCTGCCGGGCTCAGAGACCCTGAGCGAGGAGATCTTCGCGGTGCAGTTCGCCAACACGGGCTGGTTCGGCATCGACCTGTGGGGCGGCGTATACTTCGCCCGCAACATGCCGGCGGTCACGGGGTGGGCCGTGGTCGTGCCGACACCGGCCTTCTACCACAGCTACGCGGAAGGCGACTACCGCCACGACGTAACGTTCCGAACCAACGCGTGCCCGGACGGGAGCGACGACAACTGTGCTCCCGAGGAGAAGATCGACTTCACGCCATTCAACTTCGAGGGCTACGAGACCGTGGGCCACCCGCACGTGTGGAAGTACCGTCCCTCCGACAAGGGCCGGAACATGTGGGGCGCCGGGGATGCCAACTTCCCCTTCTATCGATACGCAGACGTGCTGTTGCTCTACGCCGAAGCGCAGTACGAGTTGGGCAACACGGCCGCTGCGCTGGACGCGGTGAACCAGATCCGGGCCCGGGCCCGCCAGGGCACCGGCTCCGAGTCAAGGGCCGAGCCGGCTGACCTGACCACGCTCACCAAGGACATCATCTATCAGGAGCGGTCCTGGGAGCTGTCCTACGAGCTGGATCGCTGGTTCGACCTCGTGCAGCGTGGGGAGAGCTACTTCGTGAACCAGCTCACGACCAACGACCCGCTGTCGACCAACCTGGGGAACGTGGACGCCATCCACATGCGTCTGCCGATCCCGTCCGCGGAGATCACAAAGAACCCGGAGCTTACGCAGAACCCGGGCTACTGACGGATCCCTCCGCGCCAAGAATCGGCGCGGCATAGAAACGCCCCGGGGTGCGCCACACGGCGTGCCCCGGGCGTTTTCTGCAGGCCAGCAGCAGAGAGCCCGGACGTACTACCGGGAGCTGTAGAAGATGGCGATCACGCCGTGTGCGTGGTCCAGTCCCCAGCGTCCGGACGCGCTGATGGGGTCCACCCACTCGAGGCGGTCGACGGCGCTCGTGGAGATGCCCCGGAGCAGGTCGACGCCCCCGAGCCGCGTCCCGTCGATGTACACCTGCACCTCGCCCGGATTGGCGAACGAATCCGTCCCTCGCGGCTGAAGCCAGCGCGGACGTAGGTTGCGGACCAGATCGTAGAGGTCGGCCCATTGGCCGCGGTCGATCTCCGGCCGGGTGATCAGGTCGGGATCGCCCGACGAGGGCCCCGAGGCCCTGTCGTGCCCCGGAGAAGTCATGCACGCCGTCACCAGGAGTGCGCTCGCCAGGATGATGCCCACGGCTGCGACGTTCTTGCTCATGTTGCTTTCCCCTTCCACGCACACGCGGCCCGGTCGGTGCGGCCGGGCACGGCTCCGATCTTGACCATGGTATCCCTGCATGAACCGACCCGGAACCGGGCCTCCGACGCTCCACTGCGCGTCGCGATCATCGGCTACGGCCTCGCCGGCGCCGTCTTCCATGCGCCGTTCATCCAGGCCACGGAGGGCATGGCGGTCACCACCATCGTCACCGGCAACCCCGAGCGCGCGCAAGATGCGCGCTCGACGTTCCCCGACGCCGAAGTCGTGGCGGACGCCCCACGGCTCTGGGAGCGGGCGGACCGGCTGGACGTGGTCGTGGTCGCCGCGCCCAACCGCTGGCACGTCCCCCTGGGCCTGCGCGCCCTCGAGCACGGGCTCCATGTGGTGGTGGACAAGCCATTGGCGCCCACCTCGGTCGGGGCCGCCCGCCTGATCGAGGCGGCCCGGCGGTACGACCGCGTCCTGACCGTGTATCACAACCGCCGCTGGGACGGGGATTTCCTCACCCTCCGCCGGCTCCTGGGCCGGGGACGGTTCGGCGCCGTGCTGCGCTTCGAGTCCCGGTTCGAGCGCTGGCGTCCAGCTCCCAAGCCGGGTTGGCGTCAGAGCCCCGATCCCGCCGACGCGGGCGGCCTGCTGTACGACCTGGGACCGCACCTCATCGACCAGGCCCTGCTCCTCTTCGGCCCCGTCCACCGGGTCCATGCCGAGCTCGACCGACGCCGACCCGGAGCCCGGGTGGTCGACGACGCATTCCTGGCCCTGACCCACGAGAGCGGCGTTCGCTCGCACCTCTGGATGAACGCCATCAGCGCACGACCCGCGCCCCGGTTCAGGGTGCTCGGCACCCGCGGGACCTGGACGAAGACGGGTATGGACGGCCAGGAGGCGGCCCTCCGGGAGGGACGAAGCGTCCGGGACCCGGCGTTCGGCCGGGAGCAGGAGACGCGTTGGGGCACCTTCCACGACGGGACCACGGCCCGGAGCACGCCCACCGAGCCCGGCCACTACGGCGCCTTCTACGCCGCGCTGACCGCCGCCATCCGGGAAGGCGGCCCCCCGCCCGTGGACCCCCGCGACGGACTGGCCACCGTCGAGATCATCGAGCGGGCCCGACGCCGTCAGTAGCCCAGCCCGAAGCCCAGCGGCCAGAGCGGATCGTAGTCGGCGTCACCGGCGTTGATCGGGACCTGGTCCATGGAACGAGGCCAGGTGAACGGCAGCGCGCCGGTGGGGGCGTAGTTCCCGAACAGGACATCGGCCACGCCGTCCCCCTCCGTGCCCGGGAGCCAGGCGGCAACGAAGGCATCCGCGTGCTCGAGGACGCCATCGAGGATCATGGGCCGGCCGGACAGCAGCACCACCACCGTCGGCACGCCCGTGCGGGCCACCCGTTCCACCAGCGCCCGCTGCTCCGCCGGCAGTGTGAGATCGAGGCGGTCCCCGTACATCTCCGCGTAGGGCTCTTCCGCCAGGACCACGATGGCCGCGTCGGCCCCCCCGGCACCCGAGCCGTCCTCGGAGTAGCTCACCGTGCCCGAGCCCACCGCCTGACGGATGCCCTCGATGATCGTGGTGCCACCGGTCGTGACCGGTCCAGCCTCCCCCTGCCACGCGATGGTCCAGCCGCCGCACTGAAGCCCGATGTCATCGGCACCACGACCGGCCACGTGGATCCGCTCCACGTCCCTGGACAGGGGCAGCACGCCCTCGTTCTTGGTCACGACCAGCGACTTTCGGACCGCCTCCCGGGCCACTGCCCGGTGGGCCTCGGACCCGAAATCATCGCCCAGCCCCCGGTCGGCCGTGGGCGAGAAGTCGTCGTCCAGGAGCCCCATGGCATGCTTGACCCGGAGAATGCGACGGACGGCATCATCGATCCGGGACTCCGGCACGGTCCCCTCCTCCACCAGCTCGATCAGCGTCGCGATGAAACGCCGGTACTCGCCCGGGACCATGGCCATGTCCATCCCCGCATTGATGGACAGGGCCACGGCCGTCTCGAAATCCGGATCGAGCTGCTGGATCGCGTTGTAGTCGGAGATCAGGAATCCGTCGAAGCCCAGCTCCCGCTTCAGCACCTCCGTCAGCAGGTACGCGTGCCCCGACAGCTTGTCCCCGTTCCAGCTGCTGTACGACGGCATGATGCTGCCCACCCCGGCCTCCACCGCGGCATGGTAGGGATGCAGGTGAACCCGGCGCAGCTCCGCCTCCGGGATCGGCATGTCGCCCTGATCCAGGCCCGTCGAGTCGCCGAACAGCGACGTGCCCGGCATCGTGCCCCCGTCGCCGACGTAGTGCTTCGCCGTCGCCAGCACCGCCAGCGGATCACCCAGGTCGCCCCGCTGGTACCCCCGCACCGCCGCAGCGCCCAGCTCCGAGACGATCCCGGGATCCTCGGAGAACCCCTCGTACGTGCGGCCCCACCGCTCGTCTCGCGGTACCGTCACCGCCGGCGCGAACGTCCACTGCGTCCCCGTCGCCAGCATCTCCTTGCCGGTGATCTCCGCGATCCGACGGACCAGCGCCACGTCCCGCGTCGCGCCA
>CAYMLW010000025.1:14450-22281 GCA_964391035.1 uncultured Gemmatimonadaceae bacterium | reverse complement strand
CTGGGCCAGCGCGTGTGTCAGGCGATGGACCCGCACGGCGATCTTCCGGAGCCCGTCCGGCCCGTGGTAGACCGCGTACATCCCGGCGATCACGGCCAGGAGCACCTGCGCCGTGCACACGTTGCTCGTGGCCTTCTCCCGCCGGATATGCTGCTCCCGCGTCTGCAGCGCCATGTAGTAGGCGTCCTCGCCACGGCTGTCCTCCGATACCCCGATGATCCGGCCCGGGATCTGACGCTTGTACGCCTCGCTCGTCGCGAAGTAGGCCGCGTGCGGGCCGCCGAACCCCATCGGCACGCCGAACCGCTGTGTGCTGCCCACCGCCACGTCCGCGCCCCAGTCGCCCGGTGGCGAGAGCAGCGTCAGCGACAGCAGGTCCGCCGCCACCACCACCAGCGCGCCCGCCTCGTGGGCCGCCTCGACCACACCGCCGTAGTCATGGAGTGCGCCATCCGTGGCCGGGTACTGGAGCAGGACGCCGAAGACATCGTCGTCGAAGGCGAAGTCGGCATGGTCCCCGACCACGACTTCCCAGCCCCGGGCCTTCGCCCGCGTCCGGACCACGTCGATGGTCTGCGGATGGCACGCCTCCGAGACCAGGAACCGGGTCCGCTTCCCCTTCGCCGCCGTCTCGCACAGCGCCATGGCCTCCGCCGCCGCCGTGCCCTCGTCCAGCAGACTGGCATTCGCGATGTCCAGACCCGTCAGGTCCATGACCATGGTCTGGTACACCAGCAGCGCCTCGAGCCGGCCCTGGCTGATCTCCGCCTGGTACGGCGTGTAGGCCGTGTACCAGCCCGGGTTCTCCAGGATGTTCCGCTGAATCACCGGCGGCGTCAGCGTGCCGTGGTAGCCCATGCCGAGATACGACCGGAACACCCGGTTCCGGGCGACGGTCGCCCGGAGCTCGTCGAGCGCCTCGTGCTCCGAGGCCGGCGGCGTCAGATTCAGAGGTCGGTCGAGCCGGATCGCTTCCGGCACCGCCGTCTCGATCAGGGCGTCCAGCGAGTCGTATCCCACCGTCTCCAGCATCGCCCGGATCTCCTGCTCCCCGGGGCCGATATGACGGCGCACGAACAGATCGGTGTTCGCCAGTGAATGGCGTCTATCGGTGACGGACATGGCTCCGCGTCGATTCAGTTGTCGAATCCGCCGCCCATTCCCGGACGGCAGAGCACCGAATGATACTGAAGGATGGGGAGCCGTGAAAGTCGCCACACGTGCCGACAAGACCTCGCACCAGTCGCCACTTTCGACCCCGTTCGCCATGCCCGTGTCCCGGATCGCCTCCCGGAACGGTCCCATGAAGTGACCAAACGCCGCACCCGGCCGGATCTCGGCCGGAAAACGGGCGACTGGTGCGAGGTCCTCGTTCCGCCCACCCGGCCGGATCTCGGCCGGAAAACGGGCGACTGGTGCGAGGTCCTCGTTCCGCCCACATCCTCGTCCCGTCCCCCTCCTCCCCCTACCTTCCCCTCATGGCTACCTCCACCGCCCGACTCCGGACCGTCTGGCGCCACCTGTCCCGCATCCCCGGTGGGCGTCGCCTCTTCGACGCCCTCCTCGGCTGGTTGGTGCCCTACTCCGGATCGGTCGGGCCGCGTGTGCGCGAGCTCGCGCCGGGACGGGCGGTGGTCGCCCTCCGGGAGCGCCGACGTCTCCGCAACCACCTCCACTCCGTCCACGCCATCGCCCTCGCCAATCTCGGCGAGCTCGCCAGTGGCCTGGCCATGACCCTCGCTCTGCCGGATGGAGCCCGCGGCATCCCGGTGCGCATCGAGGTCGACTACCTGAAGAAGGCCCGCGGTCGGATCAATGCGGTGGGCCGCGCCGACCCGCCCGAATCGGTAACGGTGGAGCTGGAGGCCGAAGCGTACGCCGAGCTCCGGGATGAAGCCGGTGCCGGCGATGTCGTTGCGCGGGTCACCGTGATCTGGAAACTCGCCCCGGAGGAAGAGGACCCGCCTCATGGGGAGGCCTCGAGTACGACTGCGAGCTCGACCACGAAGCGCCGGCGACCCCGAGCGACGAGGAGGCCATGGACCTGATGACACCCCTGACCCGAGCGGCCGGCATCGACTATCCCGTGATCGCCGGCGCCATGTACCCCTGCTCGAACCCGGAGCTCGTCGCCGCGGCCAGTGCAGCGGGTGGGATCGGCATCGTGCAGCCCGTGTCCCTCACCTACGTCCACGGCTACGGCTTCCGCGAGGGGCTCCGCTACATCCGCTCGCTCACCTCGAAGCCCATCGGGATGAACGCGCTCATCGAGTCGTCGTCCCGGGCGTACGAGCGGCGGATGGAGGAATGGGTCGACATCGCCCTCGAGGAAGGCGTCCGCTTCTTCGTGACGAGCCTGGGCAAGCCCCGATGGGTGGTCGACGCCGTGGAGCCCTACGGCGGCGTGGTCTATCACGACGTCACCGAGCGGAAGTGGGCGCTCAAGGGTCTCGAGAGCGGCGTCCACGGCCTGATCGCCGTGAACAGCCGCGCCGGCGGCCATGCGGGCCCGAAGACGGCGGCCGAGCTGGTGGACGAGCTCGGCGACCTGGGGGTGCCCCTGGTCTGTGCCGGCGGGATCGGCACGCCTGACGACTTCGTCGATGCACTCCGGCTCGGCTACGCCGGCGTCCAGATGGGCACCCGCTTCATCGCCACCACGGAGTGCAGCGCGAGCGGACCCTACAAGCAGGCCATCCTGGAGAGCGACGCGGACGACATCGTCCTCACGGAGCGCGTCACCGGCGTCCCGCTGGCGGTCATCGAGACGCCCTACAGCCGCCGACTCGGCCGCAAGGCCGGCCCCATCGCCCGCTGGATGCTCCGGGGCCGGCGCCGGAAGCGCCTCATGCGCACGATCTACGCGCTCTGGTCCGGCTGGCGACTCAAGCGGTCGAGCTACGACGAGTCCGGGAAGCGCGACTTCTGGCAGGCGGGCAGGTCGGTCGAAGGGATCGACGAGATCCGGCCGGTGGCCCGGATCATCGACGAGATGGTGGAAGCGGCGCGGGAAGCCTGACGTGCCCCCGGCGGTGTGCCCCCTTTGCGGCTCCCCTTCGCGGCTCCGCGCCCTCGCGTGACCCGCTGCTGGAGCCGGACGCGCTCCGGGCCGGACCGCCCTCCTTCAGCTCTGGTCTGACGACCTTCGTGCGTCGCGCCCGGGAGCAGCAGCGTCGCCAGCGCAACCGCGTCTTCCGGCGGCACCTCGGCGCTACCCGCCGCAGCCTCCGCCGTCGCCCCCGCCGCCGTCAGCCGTCAGTCGTCCGTCCCGCGTCCTCCACCGCATCCATGAACCGCCCCAGCCGGTCGGGATCCAGCGAGCCAGCGGTCCGGACCCCGGTGCAGAGGTCCACGCCGAAGGGGCGCACCCGATCGATGGCCTCCGCAACGTTGCCCGCGTGAAGCCCGCCAGCGAGCCAGACCGGCACGTCCACGGCGTCGACCACCCGGCGGCTCACCGCCCAGTCGTGAACCCGTCCCGTGCCCCCCAGCTCCCGCACCCGGGCGCCGGGCCGGCCGGAGTCCAGCAGGATGGCGTCCACATCGGTGGCCACGCGCTCAGCTTCCTCGACGGCCCGTCCGTCCTCGACATGGATGACCTGGACGAGGCGTACGCCCGGCCGTCGGTCGCGGACCGCGGCGTGGCCACCCGGCTCGAGACGGTCCACAAGCTGGAGCACGTCGGCCGGCAGCCGTCGATGCTGTTCCACGAGCGCAGCAGGGTCGGTCCGACTGGTCAGCAGAAAGGAAGTGACACCCGGCGGGACGCGGGCGAGCAGTCGGCCGATCGTGTCGTCGTCGATGGGACCGGGGCCACTGGGCATGGCGGAAACGAGGCCCAGCGCCGACGCCCCGGCCCGCACGGCCAGATCGATCTCGTGCTCGTCGCGGATACAGCAGATCTTGACCCGGATCATCGTGGGACCGGCGCCCGGACCCACGGGTTCCGGCCCGCGGCCCACTCCCGGATCGTGGATTCGAGCCGGCGGGACCCGCTCGCCACTCCCACCGCCGCTACCCCTCCGGCTTCAGCCGATCCGCGAACGAGGCCCGGAGCTTCGCTACCTTCGGGTCGATCACCGCCACGCAGTACGGCTGTCGGGGGTTGTCGCGGTAGTAGTCCTGGTGGTCCTGCTCGGCCGTGTAGAACGTCTCCAGCGGCTCCAGCTCGGTGACGATCGGATCGCCGAAGACGCCGTCCGACCCGAGCTCCGCCATGACGGCTTCCGCCGTCTCCCGCTGGGCCTCCGTCTCGTAGAGAATGATGGAGCGGTACTGCGGCCCGATGTCGTGGCCCTGGCGATTCGGCGTGGTCGGGTCATGGGTGGCGAAGAAGACCTGGAGCAGCGTCCGGAAGTCGACCACGTCGGGATCGTATTCGACCCGGACCACCTCCGCATGCCCCGTCCGGCCCGTGCACACCTCGCGGTACGTCGGGGCCGGGACGTGGCCGCCGGCGTAGCCCGACGTGACCGACGCCACGCCCTCGAGCCGGTTGAATACGGCCTCGAGACACCAGAAACAGCCGCCGCCCAGTGTGGCTGTGGCCATCACTCCGCCTCCTCAGCCGACGACCTCGACCCGCTCTCCAGAAGCCGCTCCGTGAACGCCTGCCGCTCCGCCAGCCGCTCCACCTCGTCCTGGAGCGTCTGCACCGTCTCCAGGAGCACCGCCACGTCCTCGGGTGGCAGCACGCCCTCCCGCCGCTCCTCGAGCCGCATCTCCAGCAGCTGGCCCAGCCGCTTGCTGAGCGGGAAGAGCAGGATGAACCCCCCGATGACCAGGACTATCAGGAGAGAGAACACCATGCCGGCCAGCGGTAGGATATCGATCATGCGCACACTCCTCGCACCAAAATCGACCCCTCTTGCGAGACCCCAGGTCGAGCCCTCTTGCGAGGCCCCAGGGCCGAGCCACTAGAAGTTGTAGCTGTCCCCCGGATCGAGGATGACCACTTGCGCGCGGTCGCCGACCATGTCCCGGAACCCGTTCGGGTCCTGCTCGATCGGCTCCCAGGTCGAGTAGTGCATGGGGATCACGACCTTCGGCTCGATGAACTCCACCGCGCGGGCCGCGTCCTCCGGCCCCATGGTGAAGTTGTCCCCGATCGGCAGCAGCGCCACGTCGACCTTCCCCTTCAGCAGCTGCATGTCCATGAGCAGCGCCGTGTCGCCGGCGTGGTACAGCGTCTTGTCGCCCAGGTCGAGCCACCAGCCGCCAGGGACCGTCGTGAACGTCCCCTCCTCGTCGCCGGCCACCTGCCCGCCATGGAGCGCGGGCGTCATCTTGGCGTAGCCGAAGGCGAAGTGGTTGCCACCGCCGATGTGCAGTGGGTGGACCTTCTCGAGGCCCTGCTCCTGACAGAACCCGATGATCTCGAACGTCGAGATCAGCGTCGCGCCCGTCTTCTTGGCCAGCGGGATCGCGTCCTGAAAGTGGTCGAAGTGGCCGTGGCTGACCAGGATGAAATCCAGGTCCTCCACGTCGGCCACCCGGATATCGGCCTTCGGGTTCTCGTCCAGGAACGGATCGAACATGATCCGGTGGCCCCGATCGGTTTCGAGCGTGAACGTCGAATGCCCGTGCCAGGTGATGCGAGCCATTGTGCCCTCCGTGCTACTCGAGATGCGCTCCGTACGTTTCGGCATCCATGAGCGCCTCCAGCTCGGATTCGTCCGCGACCCGGACCTTGATCATCCAGCCCTCGCCGTACGGGCTCGAGTTGACCCGGCTCGGATCGTCGTTCAGCGATTCATTGACGGCCACGACCTCGCCACTCACCGGCATGTACAGGTCGCTCACCGCCTTCACCGCTTCCACGGTCCCGAACGTGGCGCCCTTCTCGAAGCTGTCCCCTTCCTCCGGCAGCTCCACGAACACCACGTCGCCCAGCTCGCCCTGGGCATAGTCCGTGATCCCGACCGTGTAGATGCCGTCGTCGTCCGTCTTGGACAGATACTCGTGCTCCTCTGTATACAGGAGATCTGCAGGCAGATCGGCCATTTCGCCTCCAAAGTGGTTGTGGGTCCGCGAGGCAGGATGGCGCGTCCGGGGGGTGGGCGTCAAGGCGGCACGTGCCCGCTACCCGGTCGGCGGAGTGGCCGGCCCTCCGGTCGACTCTATTCGATGTCCTTGAGCTCGCCGAGAATGGAGATCAGCCGTTCCAGCTCGCTCTCCACCACCTTGAGCGACTCCTGGACCTCCGGATCCTGGGCCGCGGGCTCATCGAGGAGCAGCTGCACGTGACCGAGGGAGGCCGTCAGGGGGCTGTTCGCGTCGTGCCGGATCCGACGCACACGCTCGACCATCTCGCTGTGTTTTGAATCCGCCATCTCTTCTGTCGTTCGGGGTCACTTTCCGTCGGTCTGCCACGCACCTAGTATAGCGCCTGACGCCGTGACCGACAGGTCCGTGATCCACACGAGCCAAAGAGACCAGGACATGCATACAAAGCATCCCGCCCTGACCGCCCTGAATGAAGAAGAGAACATGTTCCGCGAGATGGTCCGTCAGTTCGCGGAGGAGCAGATCGCGCCGGGGATCATGGAGATGGATCGGGCCGCTCGGATGGAGCCCACCCTGATCGAGACCCTGTTCGAGCTCGGGCTCATGGCCATCGAGATCCCGGAGGAGTACGGCGGTGTCGGTGCCTCCTTCTTCACCTCGGTCCTCGTCGTCGAGGAGCTCTCCCGGGTCGACCCGGCGGTGGCGGTCATCGTCGATGTCCAGAACACGCTGGTCGACACCTGTATCCTGCGATACGGCAACGAAGACCAGCACCGGCGGTACCTGCCTCGACTCGCATCCGACACCGTCGGGGCCTACGCCCTCTCCGAGGCCGGCGCCGGCTCCGACGCCTTCTCCCTGGCCGCCCGGGCCCGTCAGGACGGCGACGACTGGATCCTCGAGGGCACCAAGCTCTGGATCACCAATGGCGGCGAGGCGGATATCTTCATCGTCTTCGCCAACGTGGACCCCGACGCCGGCTACAGGGGCATTACCGCGTTCCTCGTGGAACGCGACTTCGCCGGCTTCAACGTCGGGAAGAAGGAAGACAAGCTCGGCATCCGCGCCTCCTCCACCGTCGAGCTCAGCTTCGACGACTGCCGCGTCTCCGGCGCCAATGTCATCGGCGAGGTGGGCAAGGGCTACAAGATCGCCATCGAGCAGCTCAACGAAGGGCGGATCGGGATCGGCGCCCAGATGGTTGGGCTCGCCCAGGGTGCGCTCGATCACACGGTCCGGTACGTCCAGGAGCGGGAACAGTTCGGGCGCCCGATCGGCGATTTCCAGGGCGTGCAGTTCCAGCTCGCCGACATGCGGACCGAGCTCGAGGCGGCCCGGCTCATGGTCTACAACGCGGCGCGGGTGAAGGAGTCGGGCCAGCCGTTCCTGAACGAGGCGGCCATGGCCAAGCTCTTCGCCTCCGAGGTGGCGGGCCGGGTCTCCTCCCTCTGCGTCGACCTCTTCGGCGGCTACGGCTTCAGCAAGGAGTACCCCGTCGAGAAGCTCTACCGCGACGCCAAGATCGGCACGATCTACGAGGGGACCAGCAACATGCAGCGGCAGACCATCGCGAAGCTGTTGCTGAAGTAGGGGGAGGCCTCACTTCGTTCGGCCGGGGGGCGGCCTGCGGCCGCGGGGACGCTCGGCCTGCGGCCTCGCGGGAGCCCCCCGCCCCAGCGCAGCGGGGGCACCCCGCCGGCGCACAGCGACGGCCCCCCGCGAGCGCCAGCCGAGCCCCCCGCGAGCGCCAGCCGAGCCCCCCGCGAGCGTCAGCGAGCCCCCCGCGAGCGCCAGCGAGCCCCCCGCGAGCGCCAGCGAGCCCCCC
>CAYMLW010000025.1:0-14350 GCA_964391035.1 uncultured Gemmatimonadaceae bacterium | reverse complement strand
CAGCGAGCCCCCCGCGAGCGCCAGCGAGCCCCCCGCGAGCGCCAGCGAGCCCCCCTACAACTCCAACATCTCCTCGAGCTGCTTCTTCGCGGTCCGTCGCACGGCGGTGCGGGCGAGGGGACCGATGCCCCAGCGGAGCCACGGGGGGCCGAAGGACAGGTCGCGGGTGGCCTCGCGGACCTTGAGCATGGTGACGTCCCGGAGCCGGAGCCGGGCCTCGCGGGGCGCGCTGGCCATGGTGACGTCGCGCAGGTCGGCGGCGGGCTGGTAGGCCACGCCGGGCTCGGGGTCGGGCATGGCGTCGTCATCGATCCCGAGGATGCCGGGGAGCGCGGCCCGGGCCTTGGCGCGACCCACGGTGTAGTCGTGCTGGCGCCACTCCTCGCTGAAGAAGCCGGCGAAGCTGTGGAGCTGGTCGCCGGCCACCTCGGCGCCGTCGGTGTGGATCATGGACAGGTCGAGCTGCTGCTTCCGGTCGAGTCCGGCCACGCTGTTCAGGAGGAACACCAGGTTGCCGAACGTCTTCCGCTCGTCCTCCGGCATCCCGACCGCGTGCTCGGCGTGCTGGACGATGAGACGCCGGACGGCCTGCTCCCGGTAGTCGGCGGGGTAGCGACGCTCGCCCAGGAGCTCGCGCTTGCGCTCGACCACCTCCTCGGCGGCGGCCTCGACCTGGCGGCGGAGCGCCGCGGGGTCGTCCGACGCGAGCCGCGTCACCAGCCCGGCCAGCGTCTCCACCATCCGGTCCCGCCAACCCACCTCGTTGTTGCGACGCAGCGCCTTCAGCCAGTCGTTCGCGGTCGCCTCGCCGGTCATGGCCACCGCCAGCCGCTTCGCCGTGGCCAGCAGCGGCGTGGTGTCCTGGAACGCCGGGTCGTGGGTCGGCCGGTTCAGGTTGGCATCGACCAGGATGAAACGGCGGTCGGGGTCGATCCGGGCCCCGGACTCCGGGTCGTCGATCTTCCGGGCCAGTCGAGCCGCCTCGCCCACCGGCTCGTTGTTGAACATCCCGCCATCCACGTACCAGAACGTGTCCGGGAACGGGTCCAGCGCGTGGCCCGGCCAGTTCGCCGGGACCGAGGCCAGCTCGTGGGGTGCGAAGGCCACGGGGAAGTTGCCGGACGCGATGGCCGCCTCCCGGATCTCGTCCCACTGGTCCAGGTCGTCCCGCCCCCGCTCGAGGACGAACTCGCGCCGCTCCGCGTGGAACGTGCTCTCGAACGTGGCCGGGTCGTCGGGGTCGGAGCTGCGGGCCAGACGGTAGTTCACGCCGGTGAGGTTGGTCACGGTGAACGCGAGCCGGAGCTCGGCGCCGGCCAGCGACGACGGCTCCCCCGGCACGTGCCGGGCGGCCCCGATCCCCCGGTACGGCAGCATCGTCTCGCCGATCTCCAGGATGGCCGCCTTCGACAGGAGCGCATTGGACGGGATCCGGTCCAGGAGCCGTGAGATGTCGATCTGCTTCACCCACGCCTCGTGCAGGAGCCGACGCTTGCCGAGGCCCCGCATCACCGCCTGTGCCACCAGCGCAGCGGTCATGGCGCCCGCCGAGGCGCCGGCGATCGAGTCGATGCGCCAGGGTTCGGGGGCGGGGTCGTCCTCGGGGTCGGGACCCGGATCCGGCCCGGCACCGGGGCCGGAGCCATCACGCCGGGCGGGGCTCCGCTCCCGGTTCAGCTGGTCGAGGACGTAGAGGAGCTCATCGAGGACGCCGGCTTCGAAGCTGCCCAGCGACACCGCGCC
Source organism: uncultured Gemmatimonadaceae bacterium (assembly GCA_964391035.1). Classification (GTDB taxonomy): domain Bacteria; phylum Gemmatimonadota; class Gemmatimonadetes; order Longimicrobiales; family RSA9; genus JAWVYT01. Next base: position 12,607 of record CAYMLW010000025.1, on the reverse strand, counting down.
GGCGAGGACCAGAGAGATATTCGGCATTGTAAGCGCTCGAGACGGGAGAACCGAGTCTACCGATACGCGGACATGGAGCGGAGACCGCTGCATGGCGGCGCGCTTCAGGCCAGCGGGCGGGTCAAGGGGGTTGGCTGACCCGAGAGGGGGTTGCGTGCCGCCCGCGGCCGTGTCGGGCGATTATGCCCCATCCGGGCGCCCCACCGCAAGGCCGGGCTCATTCCCCGAGCGGGTTAGAATTGGTCGACGGTCGGTCTCACCGGTCGATCAGGGGGCAGCGTCGCCGCTGAAGACCCGGGCCGTATCGATGGAAACACCCGGCCCGGAGAGGAACTGACCCACCACGAGCCGGGGCGTGACGTGGCCGTAGGAGGTGGGGCTCCCGTCCCGCAGCCGCGTGGCCCGATTGACGCCCAGGACGCGGCCGTCGAGGTCGAAGGTCGGGCCTCCGCTGACGCCGGGAAACAGGAAGAGGTCGACCTCGAATACGTTGCTGCTGGGGTCGCCGGGCCGGGGCGTCCGGTAGGCGCTGGCGTAGCCCGCGCTGAAACGCTGGACCACCGTGAACTCCGTCTTCACCGCCGACCGGGACGTGTCGACGATGCCGCCCTCGGGCAGTCCGTACCCGAGGGTGGCCACCGGCGCGCCCGTGGGCGCCCGACGCTCGGCCCATCGGACGGGGACGAGCGTCGTGTCGGCGATGTCGAGGAGAGCGAGGTCGCGGAGCGTGTCGAGGGCCGCCACCGCCGCGGGATAGAGGAGCGCCGAGTCGCCCTGGACCAGGACATGGAGCCGGCCCACCGGCGAGCCGTCCCGATCGGCCACCACGTGGGCGCCGGTCAGCAGGGCTCCGCCGCGGGTGATGGCGAACGCGGTGCCGAGGGGCGCGAATGCGGTACGCTCGCCGCCCAGCACCGCCCGGCTCCCCCACACCGAATGGACGGACGGACGGACGGCGGCCGCCGCCTCGACCCAGCCCACGGGCTCCGTCACGACCTCCCCCGCGTCGCCCACCGGCGCCGCGTCGCAGGCGCCCAGGCCCACGAGGACGAGGGCGCAGCAAAGGCGGCCACCAGGGCCTCGGGTCCGGCGATGCCCGGAAAGGAAGGGCGCCCGCCGGCCCATCAGAAACTGTACGAGGCGCTCAGGACCGGGACACAGCACATCGTCTCCTCGCCCACCAGCCCGCCCAGACCGAGGTCCGCCGAGAACCGCTCACCGAGGAGGCGGAGACCACCCGAGGCGAGGGCCGTCACCCCCGCGCCAATGACGACGTAGTTCTCGGAGACGAGCTTGATACGCTCACTCGTCCGGCGCTCCAGCCCGAGCATGAGGACCGGGTCATTGGCCAGCTCCGACTCGCCGCCGGCGAGAGCGAATCCCCAACCGGCGCCCAGGCTGACCGCGTTGTCGGCCGAGCCGTGCGTCGCCACGCTGTACACGATGCCCACGGACCCCTCGTCGATCTCCTCGGTCAGGAAGAACGCGAGCCCCCCGACGGCCAACGAGGTCCGGCCGACCGTCACCACCCGGGCCTTCGGCGCCAGGTAGAAGACGTCGCCCATGGCACCGGGAATCACCGGCGTGCCACCCGCAAGGACCAGCCGGTCCCCTACGCCCACCGCGCCGAACGCGAACACCAGCTCGAACAGCCCCACGTACCCCTCTCCCGTATCCAGCGCCCGGGCCGTCGGGCCGAAGAAGAGACGCGTGCGATTCGGATCCGGAGCCCAGACCCCGCCATCCACCACCCGGCCCTCGACCGGTGACAGCTCACGGATCCGGGAACGCTCCACCTCCACACGCGTCCCGCTCAGCGTACGGAACACCAGGACCTCCGGACCCGACGACTCCACTCGACCGTGGTACGTCTCGCCGCTGTCCAGAACCAGGCGGTACACCGTATCCGGCGTGGCCTCCGGCTCCTGCGCCATCACCTCGGGCGACGCTGCCATCAACGCCGCGACGGACAGCACCAGCATCATCAGGAGGCGCGGCACAGCTCCCCGCACCGGGAGCCGCGGCGCCCGCAACCGATGGATCATCGTCATCACTCTCTTCGCCGTAGGGGGTCCGATCAGGGTGACTGCATCGGTCTACTCTACCGCACCGGCCCGCAAAAAGAAACGGGCCGCCCGGTATCGGACGACCCGCTTCAGGAGTTGGGGTGAGGGCGACGCCCGGCTGGCGCGCGGAAGGCGCCGAGGAAGCCGGAATCCCCCCCAGAATGACTTTCGTCGCGCCGCACCTCAATCCCCGTTCCTCCTGTACCGGCCCTCCCGCGATTCGCGTTTTGGCCGGGTTGACCCTATGGTCAACGCAAGGATGCTAACCCAATCTGACCGATAGGTCAACGGGGGGCCATGCCCGGGAAACGACTGCCGGAAACCGACCGACGGGAGGCCATTCTGGAGGCGGCTTTCCGGGTGGCGGTGCGGGACCAGCTGGGTGGTCTGAGCATGCGGGCGGTGGCGGAAGAGGCGGGGGTGAGCAAGGGTCTGGTATTCTTCCATTTCGACGACAAGGAGCACCTGCTTCTGGCGCTCCTCGACTGGGTCCTGGAGCGGGGCCCGCGTGTGGAGGTGCCCCCGGAGGTGGAAGCGGACGTATCGGCCGACCCGGTGGATCGCCTGCTGGACCTGCTGGAGCACCAGATCGCGGGGCTCCCGGCGCGCCGGGACCGGGTGAGCCTGTTCCTGGACTTCTGGGTGATGGGCACGGGAGGCGGTCCGGACTTCCGGTCGCGGATCCGTCACGGCTTCGACCGTTACCGGGAGCAGTTCGTGGACTGGACGAAGCCGGTGGTGGACCGGTATCCGGAGCAGTTCGGCGGCGACACCTCGAAAGGGCTGGCGGCGGTGCTGGTGAGCTTCATCCAGGGGTGCGCGCTGCAGCTCATCTCGGATCCTGAGCGGTTCGATGTCGATCTGTACATGAGGGCAGTGCGGGGGCTGGCGGCGGGGAAGAGACCGATCTGACCGTCGAGAATCGACCCCTCACCCGACGCCCGATGATCGATCACACCTTCCGGCCCGCCCGCGGGCTGGGCAATGCCCATGTCCAGACCGTCCTCGGGCGGCTGCTCCGGCCGGCATTCGATGTGCCGCTGCGGCGGGAGCGACTGGAGCTGCCCGACGGCGACTTCCTGGACCTCGACCACGCCGGCGACGAAGATCGCGGCGCCGGTGGGGGCCTGGCCCCGGCCGGGGGCGCGGTCGCCGGGGAGGGCGGGCCGCTCGTCGTCGTCCTGCACGGCCTCGAGGGTCGGACCACACGACGGTACATGGGCACGACCTATCGGGCGCTGCTCCGCCGCGGGCTCCGGCCCATCGGCCTGAACTTCCGGGGCTGCAGCGGCGAGCCCAATCGCCTCGCCAGGGCCTACCATTCCGGTGAGACGGGCGACCTCCGCTTCGTGTTGGAGACGCTCCGGTCACGACACCGGCGAACGATCGGGGTCGTGGGCTACTCCCTCGGCGGGAACGTCACCCTCAAGTTCCTCGGCGAGGATGAGGCCGGGGAGCCGGTTCCGTCCGGGGGCCCGGCGGTCCGGCTGGTGGACGCCGGCGCGGCCATTTCCGTCCCCTTCGACCTCGCCGCCGGCGCCGCGGTCCTCGAGGAGGGGCCCATGGCCCGACGGGTCTACTCGCCGTACTTCCTCCGCAAGCTGCGCCCGAAGGCGCTGGCCAAGGGCGCACGGCTGGCGGACCGGTGCGACCTGGAAGCCGTGGCCGGGGCCCGGACCATCCGGGAGTTCGACGACCTCGTCACCGCCCCGGTCTTCGGCTTCGAAGACGCCGCCGACTACTACGCCCGCTCGAGCTCCGCCCGCTACATCGCCGGGATCCGGGTCCCGACCATGGTGGTCCACTCCCGGGACGACCCGTTCCTCCCGGCCGACCGGATCCCCGAGGCCGCACTCCGGGCCAACCCGGCCATCACCGCCGTCATCACCGACCGGGGAGGGCACCAGGGCTACCTCGCCGGTTCGCTGCTCCGGCCCCGGTTCTGGGTCGAAGAGGTCGTGGCGGAGTTCCTGGCGGAGAAGCTGGCGGCCGACGGCTGACGGGCGGCCGACGTCAGCCGTCCGTCAGCCGCGGACCGTAATGCCGGTACCCGATCATCTTGTAGAGGAGCTTGGCCACGAGGAAGTCCGGGGCATGGAGCCCGGGGATCGGGGCGAGCTCGACGATGTCGGCGGCCAGGACCGTCCGGGCCTCGAAGACGCGACGGAGCAGCTTCAGCACCGGGTACCAGTGGAGCCCGCCGGGCTCGGGCGTGCCGGTGGATGGGACGAGGGCCGGGTCGAAGCCATCCACGTCGAAGGTGATGTAGACATGGTCGCCGAGGCGTGAGACGGCCTGGTCGATCCAGTCGTCGTCGTCGTGGATGTCGTCGGCGTAGAAGACGTGGAGGTGGTCGGTGTCCCGGACCCGCGCAGCCTCGTCGCCGGTGAGGGCCCGGATCCCGACGGCCACCAGGGACTCGACCCGGTCGTGGATCCGGTGCATGACCGCCGCATGGCTGTGCTCACTGCCCTCGTACTCGGGACGCAGGTCGGTGTGGGCATCGATCTGGAGCACGCTGAGACGCCGGTCCCGCCCGGCCAGCCGGTCGGCCCAGGCCGCGATCGGTGGCCCCGACACGCTGTGCTCGCCGCCCAGCAGCACGACGAAGCGATCGCCGGAAACGTCGAGGAGCCGGTCGTACGCGGCCCGGAGCTCCGCCATCGCCTCCGCGCCGCCCGCGCCCGACAGCCCGAGCTCGGGCAGCGTGGTCACGCCGGGGGCCCATGGCTCCGAGTCCAGCTCCTGGTCGTAGAGCTCGATATAGCGCGATGCCTCCAGGACCGCCCGCGGTCCGCTGGCCGTGCCGCCGCCGTAGCTCGTCGTCGCCTCGTACGGCACCGGCAGGATCACGGTCCCCGCACGGTCGAAGGCGCTCGACTCCTCGTCCAGACCCAGAAACGTGTGGGGCAGCTCCCAGCCCAGGTCGCGAAGGGATTCCGGAAGGCGCATCAGCGGATCCGCGGGTTCGGGTGCGTGGAGAAGACCACGGCCGGGTGCGTCATCGTTTCGTTGGTTGGGCACGGCACCAGAGGCTCGAGTTTCAAGAGTCGAGTTTCAAGAGTCGAGTTTCAAGAGTCGAGCAGATCGACCCGGTCTGCTATCGCGTTGCCCCAAAGTACCGTGCATTGTCGGGTCGGGCAGCAGTACAGGGTTGTTCCCGTCGCATGGCCCGGTGTTCTGCGTATGAGAGACTTCGAAACGCTTCAGGTCTGGCAAGACGCTCACCGACTCGCACTGCGCATCTATGAAGTGACTGCGAAGCTACCCGATTGCGAAAAGTACGTACTCTGTCCGCAAATGAGGCGTGCGGGGAACAGCGCGCCTGGGAACATAGCGGAAGGTGCCGGACTCGAAACGAACGCTCAGCTCACCCGCCACCTCGTCATTGCGAGTGGATCGCTGTCGGAGTTGGAGAGCTACGCCCGCCTCGCGAGAGACCTCCGGTACATGAGCGATCGAGACTGCACCAGCTTGCGTCACGAGATTCGAACCGTCCGAAAGCAGATCTGGGGGTACATCCGATACCTGCGAGGGGAACCGGGCGAAGAGAGCGAAGGGATAGAACCAGAGAACGAGTAGCAGACCTGGCAGCCGGGGCTGTGCGAGCCAGGGCTGTGCGCAGGGCCCTGCCGAGGGCGCTCGAGTCTTGAAGCTTGAAACCTGAAACTTGAAGCCTACACCGTCTCGATCGGACAGCTCAGTCCCCTCCACTCCACCGCGTGCCCCGCAGCCTGGCACTCGGCGCACAGGCCGTAGATCTCGAGACGATACCGGGACGGGACGAAGCCGTGCTCCTCGGCGATCCGGTCCTGGAGCCGCTTCAGCTCCGCTTCCTGGATCTCGACCACCGCCCCGCACTCCTCACAGATCATGTGACCGTGGACCGGCATCTGGCCGAACAGGTGCTCGTACCGCTTGAACCCCTCGCCGAAGTCCCGCTCCGCCACCAGCCCGCTCTTCACCAGCATCTCGAGCGTCCGGTAGACCGTCGCCTTCCCCGTCTTCTCGCCCCGCTCCCGAAGCCGACCCTCGATCTCCTCGACCGACTGATGCCCCTCCGACGCGAACACCACTTCCGCGACCGCTTCCCGCTGCCGCGTCACCGGCAGGCCCTGCTCCCGCAGGTATCGTCGGAACAGATGCACGTAATCCATGAGCGTCTCGCGTTGAGCCGGGGCGTTATCAACAATGATTATCAGTAAACGACGCCCGGCCCGCAACTCCGGGCGCCCTGTCCTGTACCCCGGCCGCCGCCCTTGTTTCCCTTCCCGGGCCCCTGTGCGGGCCTGTAGACGGCGAGCGGCGGATCCCTTCCGGTCAGCGGCGGAGCCGCCGGTCCCGCTGCGCCTCCGCGAGCCAGTCCTCGGCGAGGCCGTGGAGGACCTCGTTCCAGCGATGGGCATCGCCCTCGATGCGGTGGGAGCGGGGCGCCCCGGCGGAGTCGTCGTTCAGGCGCTCGACCACCTCTTCGACGAGGCGGCCGACGCGGTCGGTCGGGGCGGTGCCGAACTCCCGGAGCACGAGGCGGGGCTCGTCGGCATCTTCGAGGGCGGTGTAGTGTGCGGCGTAGACGCGGCGCCGGTCGTGATCGTCGTCGGGGAAGGCGGCAACGACGACGACCGCGGTTTCGGCGGCCTCGAGCCGGCGTGGCGGGAAGACCCACATCCGGTCGATGCGATCGCTGCCGACATCGTCGTGAACCCGTCGCAGGAGGGCGAAGAGCGGCGCATCGGGGAGCGGATCGGCATGGGGGTCGTCGCTCCCGGGCGTGGTATCCGAGGGCTTGTCGGCGGGCTCGCCGGCGTTCCGCACCGTGTCCTCGAGGCCGGGGATGGCCGCCAGGGGGTCGAGGGGATCGGGTCCGGAGTCGGCGCTGTCGCCCTCGAGCTCGGTATCGTCCTCGCGGTGCTCGGCGAGGAGCTCCTCGAGCTGGCGGTCGGCGTCGGAGGCGTCGGTCACGACGCGCCTTCTTCCCGGCCCTGGTCTTCGGGTCCGGCGGGGGCCGCGCCGTCCCGGGCGAGGGCCTCGCGGACGGCCTCGCGGGTCGCCTCGAGGACGCGAGGCCGCGTGGATTCGAGGGGCCCTCCGATCAGCGCGCCGGCGGCCTTGACGTGGCCGCCGCCGCCGAACTGCCGGGCGATGGCGTTGACGTCCACGTCGCCGTTGGAGCGGAGGGAGATCTTGGTGGCGCCGTCGAGGGTCTGGCGGAACATGATGGCGACCTCGGTGCCCTCGACGTTCCGGGCGAACTCCTGGACGCCGTCGAGGTCGTCGGCGGTGGCCCCCATGTCGTGGGTCACCTCGCGGGGCACGGTGATCCAGGTGATGGGCAGGTCGGGGTCGCGGTCGAGGCCGCCCAGGGCCAGACGAATCATGGCGATCCGTTCGAAGGGGACGGTGGCGTGGAGCCGCCGGTACGCGGCCTCGGGGTCGAGCCCGCGACGGAGGAGATCGGCCGCGATGGCGTGGGTGCGCGGCGTGGTATTGGAGAAGCGGAACGATCCGGTGTCGGTCTCGATGGCGGCGTAGACGCCCCGGACCATGGCCCCGGTCCAGTCGGTGACGCCGGCCGTCGCGAACAGGTCGAAGATGAGCTCGCCGGTGGCGCAGGCCGCGGGGTCGCGGACGCCGGGACCCGGGATCCCGCCGTGGGCTGGCGGGTGGTGGTCGAGGACGACGACGGCGTCCTCCCGCACGTGTTTCGCGACCCGCCCGATCCGGCCGGGCTCGCCCGTGTCCAGGACCACCAGGAGGCCGGCATCGGAGGCGCGGCTGTCGAGCGCCGCGCCGGGCCCTAGCACCTCGATGCCATCGGGCAGGAGATAGGCGAACCGGTCGGGGAACGGCGTCGGATTCACGATGGCCACCCGCCGGCCCCGTTGAAGGAGCCAGCCGGCGAGGGCCGCTTCGGAGCCGGCGCCATCGCCATCGGCATTCACGTGGGTCGTGAGGGCGATGTCCCGGACGGCGTCGAGCCGGGCCAGCACCTCCCGGAGGGGCTCGCGGCGCGACTCGGGGACACGCAGGACGTGGTCGATCGGCGCGGCGGCCGCTGGGTCCGTAGTCACGGTCGGAACTCTACCGGAACGAGCATCGAGCTTCAAGCATCAGGCTTCGAGATCTCAGATTCGACATTCGAGAATCGGGCTTCGGGATACGAGCATCGGGCGGCCGGTCACGGCAGGAGCTTGGCGAGCGTCGAGGCGAGGTGTACGGTGCGGCGGGCCTCGCGGCCGTGGAGTCGGGCGTCGCCGATGGCGCCCAGCAGGCCCGCGGCGTGGTTGTCGAAGGCGGGCAGCTCGGCCCAGGCATTGCCGATCTCGCCGAGGGTGTGGGCGTCCGAGCCGGCGCCGACCGGGAGCCCCCGCTCCCGTGCCCATTCCTGTGCCCGCCGGTTGAGGCTCGACCGGTGAAGCCGGGCATTGAAGCCCTCGACGACGTGGACCAGGTCCCCGATCCCCGCGAGGATCCGGCCGCCGCCGCCCTTGCCGCCGGCGAAGGGGTGAGGCACGTAGACGATGCCGCCCTGCTCCCGGATCCGCTCGCACGTCTCCCGGGCCGGCGTGCCCTCGGGGATCCGCTCCCTCAGGTACAGCCCGATGACGTCCACGCCCTCCGCCGTCCTGACCTCTTCGCCCGGAATCGCCCGGTCGGGGTATCGTTCGGCCAGGTCGAAGCCGGCCTCGACCTCGTTGTGGTCGGTGATGGCGACCCGGCCCAGTGCCACCTCCACCGCCCGTTCCATGACCGCCTCGGGATCGCTCCGGCAGTCGAACGAGGCCCGGGTGTGGAGGTGCATGTCGACCCGCATCCGGAGGGCCGGTGCCCCGATGGATCCGGCCACGCCACGGTCCTGCGGCCCGACCCTCTTCCCCGCGGCCCGGAGGACCTCCCGCCAGGCGGCGGTGGCGGCGGTGCCCAGGTCCTCGAGGCTGCTGGTGTTGTCGATCACCAGGTCGGCACGACCGCGCTTCTCGCTGGCGGGCATCTGGGCGCCGATCATGGCCCGGGCCTCATCGGGCGCGAGGCCCCGGTCCCGGACGAGGCGCTCGACCCGGACGCCGGCGGGTGCGTCGACCAGGACCACGAGATCCACCGCGTCCTCGAGACCGACCTCGAAGAGAAGAGGGATCTCGTGGACCACCACGTCGACCCCTCCAGCGCTCAGCCGGTCTTCCTCCTCCTCCCGGAGCCGGGCGACCCGGGGGTGGACGATGGCCTCGAGGCGGGCCCGGGCGTCGGGGTCGTCGAACACGATCCGCCGGAGCGCGCCGCGGTCCAGCTCGCCTCCGCGGATGACCCGTTCGCCGAACGCCTCCCGGACGGCCGCAAAGCCCGTGGTGCCGGGCGCCACGGCGTCCCGGGCCAGGCGGTCGGCGTCAATGACGGCGGCGCCAAGAGAGCTCCAGACGCGGGCGACGGACGACTTGCCGCTGCCCGCATTGCCGGTCAACCCGACGCGGAACACGCTAACGCCGGTCCCGGAAGATCCGGCTGGGGAAGCGCCTGGGCGCCCGGTAGCGGATCTTCCGTACCAGGTCGTCCTGCGTCCGGTACTCGCGATCCTCACCGGCGGACAGCACGATGATGCTGTCGGGCTCCTGGATGATGATGAGAGGCGCGCCCCAGCCGTCCTGGAACTCTGCGCCGCGCTGCCGGAGGAAGGTCGAGAAGTCGTCTGGCTGGGGTGGACGACGTCCCGCGTTCCGCTCCCGGATCAGGAGCCGGACGGCCTGGTCGATCCGGGTCGTCGTCTCGACGGTGCGGAACGGCGTCAGAACCGGGGACATGGGTCCTTCGAGCCGCTGCCCGAGCCATTCCCGCGTCTCGTCGATCCTCGGCTGAGCCCGTTGCCGGAGCCCCGGGATCACGAGCACGGCGAAACCCAGGAGCAGGAACGCCAGGACGATGCGACTCATCCCACCCTGCCCTTCCGGGTCCGCACCATCCGGTTGGCCCAGCGCAGGTAGCGACCCAGCTCGTCGGCGGTGGGCGAGGCATCCTCCCCGTACGCCGTATGGAGTCGCCAGGCGATGAGCTCCCGGGGCGGCAGGGGCAGGAAGGGCGGGCGACGCCACCAGCCCCGGGCCCGGAACCTCCACGCCGCTCGGAGCAGCGACGCGAAGACACGAGGTCGACCCAGGGCTCGACCCAGAATGCCGGTCAGGGATGTCGTGGTCGCCATGTGCTCCGCAGTATACGCGTCGCGGGGGAGGATTAGAAGATAGAGTCTGCCGGTCAACGAGGCGAGGGCGGCCGGAGCCGCAGTGGCGTCGGCCGGAGGCCACCGTTTACCTTTACGACGTCTTTGACCTCAACCGGGACGAGCATGGCGACGAAGGGATCCACGACGAAGGCGAAGGGCGGGAAGAAGGCGGCCGGCGGGACCCGTCCGGACGGGGACACGCTCATCGGGTTCTACCGATCCATGTTCGCCGCCCGACGAACGGACGACAAGGAGATCGGGCTCAAGCGCCAGAACAAGATCTTCTTCCAGATCTCGGGCGCGGGCCACGAAGCGATCCAGGTGGCCATGGCACACCACATGCGCCCGGGCAAGGACTGGGCGTACCTCTACTACCGGGACCGGGCCCTTTCTCAGGCCCTCGGGATGACGCCGTACGAGCACCTGCTCCAGGCCGTAGGCGCCGCGAGCGACCCGGCCAGCGGCGGCCGCCAGATGCCGGCACACTGGGGCCACCGGGAGCTGCGGATCATGTCGACGTCCTCCCCGACGGGGACCCAGTACCTCCAGGCCGTGGGCACCGCCGAGGCCGCCTGGCGGGCGGGGCGGGCCGAGGAGATGGCGGACCGGATCGAGCCGTCCGAGGACGACGAGATCGTGCTCTGCACCAGCGGCGAGGGTCAGACGTCGGAGGGCGAGTTCTGGGAGGCGCTCAACACCGCGTCGAACCTGAAGCTGCCGGTCGTCTTCCTGGTCGAGGACAACGGCTACGCCATCAGCGTGCCTGTGGAGGTCGGGACGGCGGGCGGGAGCGTGAGCGAGCTGGTGAAGGGCTTCCCGCACCTGTTGATCGAACGGGTCGACGGGACGGACGTTCTGGCCAGTCTCGAAGCGGCGGAGAAGGCGGTCCGCCACGCGCGCGAGCGGAAGGGCCCGGCGCTGCTGCACGCGAAAGTGATCCGGCCCTACTCCCACTCCATGTCCGACGACGAGCGGATGTACAAGACGGATGCGGAACGGGAGGAGGAGGCGAAGCGGGACCCTCTGGTCACGTTCCGGCGGTACCTGGAGGAAGAGGGGATCGCCACGGCGGACGAGCTGGACGCGCTGGAGCAGGAGGTCAACGACGAGATCAACGAGGCCGCGGACCGGGCGCTGGAGCAGGACCAGCCCGCGGCGGACACGGCCATGAAGTGGCTCTACTCGGAGGAGGTCGACCCGACTTCGTCGGAGTTCGATACCGAGGACGAGCCGGCGTTCGAGGGCGATGAGACCACCATGGTCGACCTGCTCAACTCGTGCATGCGCGACGAGATGGAGCGGGACCCGCGGATCGTGATCTTCGGCGAGGATGTCGCCGATGTGAGCCGGGAGGAGCGGCTCGAGGAAGTGAAGGGCAAGGGCGGCGTGTTCAAGGTCACGTGGGGGCTTCAGCGGAGGTTCGGCGGGACCCGCGTGTTCAACTCGCCACTGGCCGAGGCCAACATCGTGGGTCGGGCGGTAGGGATGGCCGTGCGCGGCATGAAGCCGGTGGTCGAGATCCAGTTCTTCGACTATATCTGGCCGGCCTTCCAGCAGCTGCGGAACGAGCTGGCCACCTTGCGGTACCGGAGCGGCGGCAACTGGGACGCGCCGGTGGTCGTGCGGGCCACGTACGGCGGCTACCTCAAGGGCGGCGCCATCTACCACAGCCAGACCGGCGAGACGCTCTTCACCCACACACCCGGGCTCCGGGTGGTGATGCCGTCGACGGCGCTGGACGCGGCCGGACTGCTCCGGACCGCGATCCGCTGCGACGACCCGGTCATGTTCCTCGAACACAAGCACCTCTACCGCCAGGTCTACAACAAGAGCCCGTATCCCGGCCCGGACTTCATGATCCCGTTCGGGAAGGCCAAGGTCGTTCGGGAGGGGACCGACCTGACGGTGGTCACGTGCGGCGCCATGGTGAAGCGATCGCTGGACGCCGCGAAGCTCGCCGAGCAGGACGGGCTGAGCGTCGAGGTCATCGATCTGCGCTCGCTCAATCCGCTGGACATGAACACCATCGCCGCGAGCGTGAAGAAGACCAACAAGGTCATCGTGGCGTACGAGGACTCCCTGAGCTGGGGCATCGGCAGCGAGGTCAGCGCGCGCATCGCCGACGACCTGTTCGAGTGGCTCGACGGCCCCGTCCGGCGGGTGGCCAGCCTCGATACATGGGTGGCCTACGCGCCGCAGCTCGAGGCGGCGATCCTGCCGAACGTGGACGACGTGCTGGCGGCGATCCGGGAGCTGGCGGGGTACTAGGGGCTCGCTCACGCTCGCCGGGGAGCTCACTTCGTTCGCGGGGGAGCTCGAGGCCGACGCCCAC
>CAYMLW010000024.1:0-22783 GCA_964391035.1 uncultured Gemmatimonadaceae bacterium | reverse complement strand
GAGGCGTTCTGATGGGGCGTGCATGGTTCGAGCTCCGAGTTGCAGTCTTTCGAGCCCGCACGGACCCGCCGGGCAGGCTGTTTCAGGTCATCCGTCCAGGCCGTCCTCGAGCCTGAACACGGGCCGCGACTCCCGGCCGGTCCCGTCCTCGGGCCCGATCCGGAAGCGGACTCGCCGGCCCTCGACGTCCTCCGCCACCATGAAGTGGGCCGGAGCGCCGGTGCTGAGGCCACCCTTCCCGTCGAGGGCTTCCTCTGTCGGGATCAGAAAGAGCCCGTCCACAGCCAGCGTGTCCTGGGCTTCCTCGCCCTGCAGGTCACCGATGTCGGTGATGTAGCCGCCCTCACCGACGAGCGGCCGGTCGTAGCGGATCAGCACGTCGGCCCGCAGCGTCGGCAGCCCGGGCACCGCGAGGGTGCCGCCGCGAACGATCAGGTCGGCCGGTCGTCGGCCGTTCTCCGGCAGCGTCTCGTACACGGCGGGGTCGTAGTCGGCGTACCGGCCGGTGGCGATGCCATCGAGGGCGGCCACGATGCCCACGAAGTTGGTCCGTCGCAGGTGCTGCTTCTGCGGGTCGTCCCGCCAGCCGCCCGACTCGATCAGCACGGTGCTCGCGCCCCATGCGCCGATCAGGTCGCCGAACGCCCGGGGGTTGAAGGCGTCGTCGTAGCGGGCGATGTGCCCGCCCACCAGCGGGTCCATGGCCTCGACCAGCAGCGACGCCACCTGCATGGCCCGGCGTCTCTTCGCGTCCACATCCCGGGCCTCGTTGAACGCCGGGGCCAGGAGCGCGATGGCCGCCTGCCGATCGCTTTCGCCCACCCGCGTGGCCGGGTTCTGGTCGTGGAGGTTGAACCCGAAGTCCGGGTCCACCTCGTCGCGGATGGCCTTCAGGATGCGGCCCTCCGGAGTGGCCAGCCGCCGGGCATCCCGGTTGATGTCGATCCCCTGGGCGTTGCGCCGCTGGAACCGCTCCGTGCCGTCCGGATTGAGGATCGGCACGATGTGGAGCGTAGTGCCTTCGGCGATCCGGCGCGCCAGCGGGTGCCGGGGTCGTTCGTGCAGGAAGCGGAGGATGTCGGCCAGCGCCATGGACGCGGTGCTCTCGTCCCCGTGCATCTGGGACCAGAGTAGCACCGTCGTGGGCCCCGACCCGTAGGTGATCCGCCGGATCGGCCGGCCCTCGGCGCTCTCCCCCAGCCGATCCACCCGCAGCGGCTCGGCCAGGTACGGCTCGATCACCTCCCAGTAGTGGACGGGCGAGAAGCGGCGGTCCTCCAGGCCGGGGACCCGGACCGCGTCGTGGAGTCGTTCCAGGTCGGCCGGCGGGGCCTCGCCGGCCGGCGGCTCGGGGCCGGGACCACCGGCACAGCCAGTCATCGCGGCGGCCATCAGCAGGACGGGGAAAGCGCGGGTCGGAAGCGATGCAAGGGTCCGATCATGGTTCATGTGGTTGCCTCGGCTGATCGTAATGGCCGCAAGCTGGGCCCGCGGTCGGGGAACGGCAAGACGGTGACCGGCGAGTACGGGCGCGCGGGTTCCGCGCCCGCCCACCCGGGTCCGCTCCAACCGTCTCGTACGCGATGGGGCCGGGAGCGAACCGCCCCCGCCCCCGACCGCGCGTGTACCCGACAGGACTCAGATGTTGGGGTTGTTCCGGATCTCGATGTCCGGCAGCGGGAAGCACCGGTAGTCGCCGTACGTCAACCCTTTCCGGTACGGTGTCCCGGCTGCCGGCACCAGCGGCAGCATGTGCCGCTCGATGTCGTTGAACCGGTGGCCTTCCAGGAAGAGCACCGCCCGGCGCTCCTCGATGACGTGCGCCAGGATCTCTGCCTCGGTGCCACCCGCGAACGGGGTTAGCCCCGCCGCTTCGTGGAAGGCGTTGATGATGTCGACCGCCGTCTGGCCGCCCTGGAGCTCCGCGATGATCAGCTGCGCTTCATCGTAGCTGGCCACCGGGATCGGGTCCGACAGCGACGTGTACTTCTCCTGGTAGTAGAGGTCCGTGCCGTCGGAGTTCACCCGGATGAAGTCGGACACCGGCACCCGCGGGTCCTCCTCCCCGTAGTGCAGGTAGTTCAGGTACCCTTCACCGACCGACAGCGCGCTGCCCCCCAGCGGGTCCGGCCCGTTCTGGGCGAAGATCCGGTTATGACGGACGCTGAAGTCGCCCGACGTCGAGGCGCTGAAGACGAACCCGGCGGGTACCGCCTGGGCGTCCGTCAACGCGTTCGCCGCCTGGCCGAGGTTCAGATACGCCCGGGCCCGGCCGACCCTCGCCAGGTTGACCAGGTCGGTCCTCCCCACCGCTTGGGCGGCCTGGAGGGCGGTGGTGAACCGCGCCACAGCGGTCTCGAAGACCTGCTGCGGCGTCAGCTCCGACCCCTCGTCGATCGCCATGCTGCAGAAGCCTTCGCCCAGCAGCAGGTACGAGTACCCGCCATACACGGCCGCCCGGGCGATCAGCTCCTGGCGGTCGAAGCCGAACTCCTCCACGTCGGCGTCCGACCAGCTTTCCAGCGCCGTGAGGATGTTGTCGGCCGACCACCGTGCGGTGGAGAGGGGCACGTAGACCCCCAGGCCCGTGCAGCCGAATGTCCCGTACTGGGACTGGTACGACAGCTGGCTGAAGTCCCGCCGGTCGGCCGGCCAGCGTGCCGCGGTCTGAGTCGCGTCGGTCAGCTCGCCGGCCACGACCCCGGACAGGGCCACGTACGCGCCGAAGGCGCACTCGAAGTCGGCCATGGCGCCGTTCACCAGCAGTCCGGCGTTCGCCGGAACCGTCAACCCCTCGGCGGGGATCCGGTCCACGGGGTCCACATCGAGCAGGTTGTCGAGGTCGCAGGCCGTGCTGGCGAACGCGAAGAACAGGCCGAGCAGCGCCACCCGGGCCCCTCGGCTGATTCGCGTCGATGTCATGGTATGGTTCCCGTGCTTGCGTTCGAAGTTCATGGTCGCCTCCTCAGAAGCCGACGTTGACGGTGGCGACGAACTGCGTGAGCTGAGGCAGGACGTTCTGCTCCCAGAGCTCGCTCCCGCCGCGCGACCCGCTGTTGAACGTGGACTCCGGCTCGAGCCCCATGAACTTTGTCCAGGTGCCCAGGTTCCGGCCGGCCAGCGTCACGGACAGGTGGTCGGCGCTGAACATGTTGGTCCACCGCTGGGGCACGTCGTACGTGAGCGAGAGCTCCCGCAGCTTCAGGAAGTCGGCTTCGTCGATCAGGACATCGACGAGCCCCTGCTGAACGCCCGCGATGGTGACCGGGTCGAACCGCTCCGGGAACCAGTTCTCCTCGCACTGGGCGAAGAACCAGCACCGGACCCGGTAGTTCCCGTCCAGCTTCGAGAAGCCCGTCTTGAAGTCCATCTGCCCGAACAGACGGATCCGGTCGAAGAGGGTGACAGTAGTGCTGAAGCCGCCCTCGAACTTCGGGGTGACCCGGCCCAGATAGACCTCCGGTGCGTCCGCACAGGCTACGCTGCCGCCGGAGCCGTTGTCGCACATCACGTTGATGGCCCGACCGTTGGCGTCCAGCTCGGCGCTCATGATCTTCTTGCCGAACCACGCGCCCACCGGGTGGCCGACCTGGTGTCGATTGTAGCTGCCAGCCGAGATGAACGGCTCGTCCGTCACGTCGCCCAGGCTCACCACCTCGTTGCTGTTCGTCCCGATGTGGAACTGCATCGCCACCGAGTGTCTGTCCGTCTGCCACGGCTCGCCCCGGACCAGCAGCTCCATCCCCGAGTTCGAGATCTCGCCGGCATTCACGAACTGACTGCCGGAGAAGCCCGACGAGGGCGCAATCTCTCGCAGCAGGATCGCGTCCTTCGTGCTCTGGTTGTAGTAGGTGAACTCCACGCCGAGCCGGTCATCGAACAGCCCGGCGTCGAACCCGATTTCGAACTCGGACCCGCGCTCGGGGCCCAGCTCCGGGTTCCCGATGTTCGACGGGGTAACGGAACCCACGCCCGGGACCGCGTCGAAGGTCCGCAGCGCCACGAATACGTCCGGCTGCTGCCCCGACTGACCGTACGCGGTCCGGAGCTTCAGCGTTGTGACGGGGCCGAGGTTCCAGAACGGCTCCTCGCTGATCACCCAGGCCACGCTGGCCTTCGGGTACGTCACGAAGTCGAAGTCCTGGCCGAAGGCGCTGTTGTCATCGCCGCGCAGCGCGGCCGTAACGAACAGCCGGTCCTTCCAGGCGATCTGCTCCTGGATGAACGCGCCCACGGTCACGTTCTCTTCCTGGTACTCGGACGCCACGCGGTTCTGCGTGGTCGCGCTGATGCTCGACAGCCCCGGCACCGGGAAGTTCTCGCCCTCGACGTAGCTGAACTCGTAGTCCCGCCGGTACATCTGCCCGCCCACCGACGTGCTCGACTGGATGTCCGGCGTCAGCAAATAATCGACGGTGGTCGCGTAATCGGCCGTGGTGTACGTGATGGTCCGGTCCCACATCTGTTTCCAGCCGATGCCGGCGTAGGAAGACAGCTCGAGCCACCGCTCGTCGTGGTAGAGGAGCTCGACGTCCTCCTCCGTCGTGTAGTCCCGCCCGATCGAGAACTTGTGGCTGAGCCAGCTCAGTGGCCGGTGATTCACGGTGAAGCTGAGCGTGGTCCGGTTCACGTCCTGCCACGAGTCCAGCCACTCCTCGTACATCTCCGGCGTGTAGCTCCAGAAGCCGCGACGGACCGTGCCCAGACGGTCCGGGCGGGCGAAGAACGTGGTCCACGTGGCGCCACCGCCGCCGGCCTCCCAGGGGATCTGCGTGTGGCCGGTCACGTACCCCATGTTGGCGTTGATGTCCAGCTTGTCGCTCGGCGTGGCCGTGATGTTGGCCCGGCTGGTGTAGAACTTCCGGTAGTTGTCGTAATCGACGCCCGTGCTGTTCTCGAAGCCGCCGGAGATGTAGTACCGAATGACATCACCGCCGCCCGACGCGCTCAGGTCGTACTGCTGGGTGTGGCCCGTGCGCCAGATCGGCCGGACCGGACACTTCGTGATCGGATCGTTCGGGCCTCGCGTGCAGCCCTCTTCGAGCCGCTGGTTCTCCAGGTCCACTATGTCGATGGTCTCGACCGTGCCATCACCGCCCACGTCGAAGTAGTTGACCCAGAGCTTGTCTTCCGGGTTCCACCAGAGCGCGCCCTGCTTGATCGAGGCGGTGAACCGCGTCTGCCCGGCCCGGCCCTTCTTCGTGATGATCTGGATCACGCCGTTCGACGCTTCCGTGCCGTACAGCGTCGCGGCCGCCGGACCCTTGATGATCTCGATGCTCTCGATGTCCTCCGGGTTGATGTCGTTCCAGCGGGACATCGACCGCGACCCGAAGGCCTGGTTCACCGGCCCCGTGGCCTGGCTGTTGTTCACCCGGACCCCGTCGATGTAGACCAGGGGCTCATTCGACAGCGAGAAGCTGCTGGTCCCGCGGATCCGAACCCGGTTGCCGCCGCCCAGCATCCCCGTGGTGTGAATGATCGCCACACCCGGCGACCGCCCGTTCAGAAGCTCCGAGAGGGTCTGCACCGGCGCGATCTCCATTACCTGCTCCGCGTCCAGCGTCGCGACGGTGTTGCCCAGGGCCCGCTTGGTCTGCCGACCCACCGTCCCGGTCACCACGATCCGGTCCAGCTCGATCGCCGACTCCTCCAGCGTGATCCGCAGGTTCGTGGTCCCTACCGCGGCCTCCACAGTGGTCGTCCGATGACCGAGCATCGTGACCCGCAGCCTGACGCGATCGCCGGGTACGTTCATTAGAAGGAATCGGCCATCCTCGTTCGTCAGTGTCCCGAGGTTCGTCCCCGCCACCAGCACGCTCGCTCCGGCCAGCGGCTGCTGGGTCTCGGCCGAAATCACCGCTCCGCCGATGTTGCCCTGGGCCGCCACGGCGGCCGGCACCAGGACGAAAGCGAGGGCGCCGAGCCAGGCCACACACCACCAGGCTCGAGGTGGACTCCTGTCCGCATGGATCTTGGCCATGATGTCTCCTTATTGGGGTTTCATCCGGGGGATGAACGCTCCGGACCGGCGTCCGGAGAGGGGATACGGCGCAGGACGAGAGGGGTCCGTCGAAGAGACGGGCCCGCGACAGGGGACGCGCCAAACCGGCAGATGCCCGAGGGGCATGAACGTGTCAGCTTGCGAGAACTCACGATACCGCCAACCGCACAATTGATCCCCGTTGATCATGTTGCGCAAGAGCCTCAGGCCGGAACAGCCTCAGGCCGGAAACGAGACGAGCGACCCGCCGGGCGGGCCGCTCGCTCGTCCTGCCGCCCTCAGGGCAGCAGCTACCGGCGGATCAGCTGCCCATCCACCAGACCGGGCTGTTCAGCGTCGCGCCGCCCTGTCGGGCCTTGGCCGCCTCGACGGCCTCCCGGTTGAGGGACTCCTCGTCCGACGGATAGAACAGCCGCACCGGGATCCGGCCGTCGTTGAGCGCGTCCGGCCCCGGCATCAGGGTCGGGACACCGGTCCTGCGCCACTCCGACCAGGCTTCGACACCGTTGCCGAAGAGGACGATCCACTTCTGGAGAGCGATCTGCGTCAGGCCCTCCGTGCCGCCCTGGTACGCCACTGCGGGCTGCGCGAGGTAGGCGACGATGTCCGCCTCCGCCACCTGGTTGAACTCCATGCTCGACCGGATGGCCGCCTGGTACAGTGCGGCCGCGTCGCCGCCGATCCAGCCTCGCTCCGCCGCCTCCGCCTGCAGGAGCAGGAGCTCGGAGTAGCTCATGAGGACCGCCGGCGCGTCGGCGCGGCTGTAGAAGGTGCCGATCCGGGAGATCGAGTCGAGGTGAGGCAGGTCCCGGTTCCCGTTCGGCGCACCCCAGTAGTTGCCCGAGGCGTTCGGTTGGGCGTAGACCGGCAGGCGCGGATCGTTCAGGCTCTTGAGCGTATCGATCATCGTGCCGCTCACGGAGTGGTCGTCCCGCCCCAGCATGTACTCGTGGATCGGGTGCCGGTTCACCCCGTCGTCCAGGTACCAGAGGATCGCGCTGTCGTCGTTGGACTGGAACCCGCCGGCCGCGTAGGCGTCGGCGAACTCCGCCCGGCCCAGTGCGGGCGCCACATTCGACAGCCGCATGGCCAGCCGCATCCGGAGCGAGTTGGCGAAGCGCCGCCACTGCGCCATGTCACCGTCGTAGATGAGGTCGGCGCTGCCGATCGTCAGGCCATCGGGGTCGACCAGCGCTGCGGCCGCGGCGGTCTCCTCCAGGAGCGTGTTGTACACCTCCTCCTGCGTATCGTAGGCCACGGTCAGCAGAGCTTCCGGGTCCCGGCCCCGGAGCGCCTCGGAATACCCGATGTCGCCCCAGATGTCCGTGACGGCCTGCGCCGTCCACACCTTCATCACGAGCCCCATGGCCGTGGTGTTCGGTCGGCCGTTCTCTGTCCCGAGCTCGATCACCTCCTCCAGGTCCTGCAGCGGTCCGGAATAGAAGCCGGACCACAGTCCCGAGACCCGCGGGTCCTCGATCTCGTACCGGTCCTCGATCGCGTACTCGTGCTCCGCGTAGTGCTGCACCCACAGGCCGGCCATGTCGAAGTTCACGCCATAGGCATGGGCCGTGACCCGGTACACGGCGGCCTCCACCGCGTTCGGGAACAGGTACGCGGCATCCACCTCCACCGGGTCGTTCGGGTTCACGTTCAGGTCGGCGAGGCCTTCGTCACAGGCGACGGCGGTCAGCGCCATCAGCCCGACCGCGCCCCACCCTCTCATTCGCTTCATCATTGTCTTCATGGTCATTGTGGGGTTCAGGTCAGGGCGTCAGGACGAGGGAGAAGCCGAACGTCCGTGCCGTGGGCATCTGGGAGTACTCGAAGCCCTGCACGTTGCCCGCATTGAACGCCGTCTCCGGGTCGATGTGCGGGACATCCGTCCACAGGGCCAGGTTGCGCCCGACCAGCGCCACCTCCGCGGCGGCCATGCCGAGCCGGTTCATCCACGCCTGTGGGACCCGGAACCCGACCCGGATCTCCCGGAGCTTGACGTACGTGGCGTTGTAGGTGTGCGCTTCGTTGATCCCGCCCAGTCCGCGCCAGTAGGCCTGCGCGTCGACCACGATGTCGTTCGGCACCGTGTCGCCGTTCACCACCTTGACGCCCTCGACGATGAGGCCGCCGCCCTCCTCGATGGTGCGGCCGTTCTCGCGGCCTTCCAGCGTCTCGATCAACACGCCCGAGCGCTGGCCGTAGCGGTTCGTCATCGAGTAGATCGTGCCGCCCTTCTGACCATCGATCAGCACGTGCGCCGAGAAGGGGCCGTACTCGAACCGGTTGCGGAAGCCCCAGTTCCAGTCCGGGTTGTAGTTCCCCAGCGACCCGTTCGGGTTCGCCGACGAGTTGAGCGGGCGCCCGTTGCTCCCCACCACGATGTTGCCCTCGCTGTCCCGGACGTACAGCCGCCCGTACATCTCGCCGTAGGGCTCGCCCACCCGCGCCTCGACGCGGACCCCGTAGTAGGTGTCGAGGACCAGGGTCTCGAGGCCCTCCGCCAGCTCGACCACCTCGTTGTCGTTCTTGCTGAACGTGCCGCTGGTCTCCCAGCGGAAGCCGTTGTCCAGCTCCACCGGCACCGCGTCCACCAGCAGCTCGATGCCCCGGTTCGCGATGGTGCCCGCGTTCATCATCTTGGTGGTGAAGCCCGTCAGCGGGGTCACGTCCACCGGCACGATCTGGTTCGACGTCTCCGAGCTGTAGTAGGTCAGGTCGAAGCCGAGGCGGTCCTGCAGGAACCGCAGCTCCGCGCCCAGCTCCCACGACTCCGTCTGCTCCGGCTTCAGGTTCGCGTTCCGGAGCCGGTTGCTGGCGGTGAACCGGGGGACGCTGCCGAACGGCAGGTCCGCGATGTACGGGTCCACCAGCTGGTAGGCCGCCGCATCGTTCCCGACCTGCGCCCACCCCAGCCGCGCCTTGGCGTAGGAGACGCCGGGCAGCTCGAACAGGTCGCTCACGATCACGCTCGTGGAGACCGACGGGTAGAAGTACGAGTTGTTGTCCTCAGGCAGCGTGGACGACCAGTCGTTCCGCGCCGTGGCATCCACGAACCAGACGTCCCGGAAGCCGAAGTTGGCCGTGCCGTACAGGCTGTTGACCCGTCGCTCCTCGCGGTAGTCGGACATGCTGGGGGTGACCGCCGCGTTCCCGGCGTCGTACAGCAGCGGGATCACCAGGTCGTTGATCCACACGCCCAGCGAGGTGTACGAGTTGTCCCGCCGGCTGCCGCCGATGCTGCCGCCCAGCGTCATCCCTTCGAGCCCCGGCCACCGCGCGCTGGCCATGAAGTCGAGGTTCGTCTCCTCCCGGGCGATCGACGTCTCCTGATACGCCCCGGTCGACGAGGAGATCGACTTGCTGCCGCCCCGGTAGACGTCCTTGCGGTTCTCGCTCACCACGTCCGTGCCGGCCCGCACCATCAGGTCGAGCCACGGCATGAACCCGTACGTCAGCGAGCCGCTGCCGATGAACCGGTCCCGGCCGTCCCGGTTCCAGTCCTCGAACTGCGTCCAGTACGGGTTGTTGTTCCAGCGCGTGTTCCAGTTGAACTGCGTGCCGTCCTCGTTCAAGCGGCGCTGCTGGAGGATCTTCGTGTCGACCTGCCGGCCGAACCACAGGAACTGCCACATCACGTTGTCCTCGCCGTATCCCTGCGAGGGCCGGTTGTCGGTGTCCGACGCGAGGTACTGGAACGACGCGTCCGCCCGCAGCCGGTCCGTGAACGCCGCACCGCCCGCCAGCGACACCGTGGTCCGCTGCTGCGCGAAGCCCGGGAGCATGCCATCGGCGTCCACCCGGCCCAACGACAGCCGCACGTTCGCGTTCTCGTTGCCCGCCGCCATGGACACGCTCGTGTTCACGTTCTGCCCCAACTCGAAGAAGTCCCGGACGTTGTTCGGGTGCGAGTTGAACGGGGCCGGCTCATCGCCGTAGAGCGGCTGCTCGATCATCTCGCCCGCGTCCATCCGCGGCCCCCAGCTCTCGTCGTAGCTGGTGTAGAACCGCCCGCTCGTGCCCTGCCCGTACATGTTCTGGTACTCGGGCAGCCGCAGCGGCGACTCGGACGTCACGTCCATTCGGGCCGTGATCCCCAGACCCTGCGCCGTCGAGCCCTTCTTGGTGGTGATGATCACCGCACCGTTCGCCGCACGGGACCCGTACAGCGCCGCGGCATTGGGACCCTTCAATACCGTGATCGACTGGATGTCGTTCGGGTTCAGGTCCTGGATCAGGTTGCCGTAGTCGATGGCATTGTAGCCCCGCGTGCCTGCCGTCGACGCCGCGTTGCTCACCGGGATCCCGTCCAGCACGAACAGCGGCTGGTTGTTCCCCGTCAACGAGCTCACGCCCCGGATCACCATCCGCGCGGACCCGCCCGGCGTGTTCGAGCTCAGGATCTGCACACCCGAGACCTTCCCCGACAGCGAGCTCACCAGGTTCGCCTCCGGCGCCTGCACCAGATCCTCACCACTCAACGCCTGGACCGACGTGGTCAGCTCCCGTTCCGCACGCTCGATCCCCAGCGCCGTCACCACGATCCCCTCCAGCGCGACCGCTGTCTCCGCCAGCGTGAAGTCCACCCGGGTCAGCTCACCGGCCACCACGGTCACCGTCTCCGTGACCGGCCTGAAGCCGATGGACTGCGCCCGGACCTGGATCTCGCCCGCCGGGACGCCCGCGATCCGGTAGTTGCCCGACCCGTCGGTGATCGTGCCAATGTCGGCGCCTACCACCGAGATCTGCACGTTCTCCATCGGGAAGCCCGTCTGGGCGTCTATGACCTGACCGGCGATGATCCCCGCCTGCGCACTCGCCTCACTCGCGCCGGCCACACAGGCCAACACGGCGACGAGCACGACCAGTGCGCCACGGATGGATACCGACCTCCGGTCTGTTGATGCTCTGTTCATGGCTCCTCCAGCAAGAGGACATGGGATGGAGTGGCCGCCGTGGCGGCCGGGGGCGTGCCACACGCCGGTGCCGTCCAGCACAACGGCGTCGCGAGGATCGACCTCGCACGACTGGACTGCGGTGCTCCGGTGGGGGGAGGTCGGTACGGCCGCGGTCACTACGGCAGATCGGGAGGGTCCCGATGGCATTGACTCTATTTACGGGGGTTGATGACCCGAATCGGCGCAGGATATCCCCTTTCTCCCACGCGCGCAACATCCGGCGGACTCAGGCTCCGGCGTATTGCCCGGGATCCGGCCCCATGCCAGACTGGTCGGAACCGGCGGTGTTGCCGTCCAATCCACTGCGAGGCGAACCATGAAGCCACGTTCCTCGTCCCCTGCCCGGGCCTTTCTCACCCTCCTTCCCCTCGGGATGGCGCTGTTGCAGGGTGGAGAAGCCAGGGCCCAGACGCCGTTCACGATCGAGGACATCCTGTCGCCGGCCTTTCCCTACGCGCTGGTGGCGGCGCGGTCGGCCGATCGGATCGCGTGGCTGGCGTACGAGAGGGGCATGCGGAACGTCTACACGGCCGAGGGCCCCGACTACCGCCCCCGCCGTCTCACCTCGTGGGACCGGGACGACGGCCGGGACCTGTCGGGTCTCCAGATCTCGGACGACGGCTCGGTCCTCCTCTTCGTCCAGGGGCACGATCCCAGCCGGGCGGGCTGGATCGCGAACCCGGCGAGCGACCCGCGAGGCGCCCGGCGGGAGGCCTGGGCGGTGTCGACGGCGGGCGGGGAGCCGTGGCGGGTCGCCGAGGCGTGGGAGCCGGTGCTGTCGCCGGATGGCCGCTGGATCGCCTGGGCCCGGGACGGCGCGATCCTCCGGGCACCCGTCGCCCGGGACGCCCTGGCGGGGCTGGACCCGGACACGCTGCCGCCGCTGGTCTCGGTGTTCGGCGAGGGCGACGATCCGGCCTGGTCGCCCGACTCCCGCCGGATCGCCTTCGAGAGCGAACGGGACGACCACGCGTTCATCGGCGTCTACGACACCCAGTCCGGGACGGTGACGTACCTGGTGCCGGGAGTGGACCGGGACGCGGCGCCCGCCTGGTCGCCGGACGGAGGCCGGGTCGCATTCATCCGACGGCCGGGCGATCCCTTCGACCCGCCGGACCGGCAGCCGTGGTGGCAGCGGAGTCTGGAGCCGGACACCACGCTGCCGGACGGGCTGGAGCGCGCGGGGTTCGCCGGCGGGCACCTGCTGGAGATCTGGGTCGCGGATGCCGGAACCGGAGAAGGCCGTCGGCTCTGGCACTCGGCGGCCGGCAGCCATGACTTCACCGACATCCGGTCGGTTGCCTGGGCCGGCGATCACCTGGTCTTCGAGTCGGAACCCGGCGATTGGGAGGGGCACTGGTACGCGCTCCCGGTGGGGCCCGCCGGCGTCGGCGCGGGCGGGGATGCCCCGATCCTGGGCCGCGCGGCCCAGGACGTCGCGACCCGCACGGCCCCCGGGCTGGAGCCACGGGAGGTGACGGTCGGCGCCGGGATCGTCGAGCACGTGGTGGTCTCGCCGGACGGGGAGTGGCTCTACTACGACAGCAATGTCAGCGACATCGATCGGCGGCACCTCTGGCGGGTACGGGTGGCCGGTGGGGAGCCGGAGCGGCTGACGGACGCCCGCATCGAGACGTACCCGGCCGTCCCGGCGGGTCCGCGCGTCGCACTGCTCCAGGCCGGGACCGGGCTGCCCCAGAGCGTGGCCGGGGTGGGGGCCGCCGGCGGTGAGCCCCGGTTGATCACGGCGCTCCCGCCGGCGTTCCCGGGACGGGCCCATGTCGAGCCGGAGCCCGTGGTCCTGACCGCCGGGGACGGGCTCGAGGTCCACGCCCAGCTGTTCCTGCCCCCGGACCTCGAGCCCGGCGAGAAGCGGCCCGCGCTTCTCTTCATCCACGGCGGGCCCCGGCGCCAGATGCTCCTCGGCTACCACTACATGCACTTTTACCACATGGCCTACGCGATGAATCAGTACTTCGCGAGCCGGGGCTATGTGACGATGTCGGTGAACTACCGGAGCGGGATCGGCTACGGCACCGCCTTCCGCGACGTCCCGGACTACGGGCGACGCGGCAACTCCGAGTACCAGGACATCCTCGCCGCCGGGCTCTACCTCCGGTCCCGGCCGGACGTGGACCGGGAGCAGGTCGGGCTCTGGGGGCTCTCCTACGGCGGCATCCTCACGGCCCAGGGACTGGCCCGGAACTCGAACGTGTTCCGGGCGGGGGTGGACATGGCCGGCGTCCACCTCTACGGCGGCGCCGACGAGCCGGAGAGCACGATCTTCCAGTCGTCGGCGGTGGCGGCCATCGACACGTGGAGCTCGCCCGTCCTGCTGATCCACGGCGACGACGACCGCAATGTCGATTTCTCCCAGACCGTCGGCCTCGTCCAGCTCCTCCGGGCCCACCGCGTGCCGTACGAGCTGATGGTGTTCCCCGACGAGGTCCACGACTTCCTGGTCTTCGAACGGTGGATCGAGGCGTTCCGGGCCACGGACGACTTCTTCGAGCGGACGCTGATCCGGGGCGAGGCGATCGAGATCGGGGGCGGTTGACGCGTCGGGCGCGGGCGGCTACCGCAGCGTGCGGGCCCGCCGCAGCGCGGCGTCGACGGGCTCCTCCTGCGCATGGGCCCGGGCCACCGGGTGCGGCGCGGACCGGAGGCGTTCCTCTACGCGGCGGGCCAGGCCGGCCTGCTCGAGGACGCTCCCCAGGAAGACGACCCGGGCCGGGCCGTCCCAGGGTCCGAGCCGCTCCAGGAGCGCTTCCACGTGCCGGGCGAGGTCGCCGCCGGCACCCTCGACGATGCGGTGGGCCACCGCATCGTCGTCGGCGAGCTCCACGATGAGCGGCGCGAGGCCGGCGATGTCGGCCTTGGTCGAGCGGCCGGCCCAGGCCGGGACCTGCTCCGCCCGGTCCAGGCCGGTGGCGTCCAGCAGCCGTGCCACGAGGGCGGTCGGCTCCCCGCGTCCGTCCAGCGCCCGCAGCACGGCGTGCAGCCCCGCCCGGGCGATGGCGTAGCCGCTGCCCTCATCGCCGAGGACCAGACCCCAGCCGCCGCACCGGGCGGTGTCGCCCCGGGGGGAGCGCCCGTAGGCGACGGAGCCCGTCCCGGCCACCAGGACGACGCCGGGCTCGCCGCGCAGCGCGGCCTCGAGCGCCAGCTCGCCGTCCGTCACGACCTCGACTCGCTCCGCCACGCCGCCGGCGGCCAGCCGCTCCCGGACCGCGGCGCGGACGCCCGGGTCGCCCGTGCCGGCGAGGCCCGCACAGAGCCCGGCGGCCGGGAGGGGGAGCCCCGCCCCGTCCGCCGTCCGGCGGATCAGGTCCAGGAGCCGATCGGTCGCCGCGCCGGGGTCGGCGGGGTCGACCAGTGTGGCGCCGCCCCGACGCCGGACCGGCTCGCCGGCTCCGGCCATGGCCAGGCGGGTCCAGGTGCCGCCCCCATCGACCCCGATGGCGGTGCCCGCGGCCTCGCTCATCCGACGGCGCGGCTCCCGTCCCCGTCAGGTTCCTGACCCTCCTGCCCCTGGCCGGCCGGCCGCAGGTTCCGCTCGGCCGCATCCAGCAGCGCCTCGGGGTGCCCGAGGTCGGGGTACTCGGCGGTGCCGATGTGGGCCACGGCTCCGGCGAGGTCGCCGAGCCATTCCTCCGGAGGCGAGCCGTCCCAGGCGTAGCGGGCCACGACCACGTCGACGGTGCCCCACCGTCCGATCAGGTCCTCGGGCCCCAGCGAGTCCCGCAGGCTCTCCACGAAGTCCGGCAGCCGGCGGGCGCTCCGCAGGCCGAGGCGGGTCAGCAGCACGGGCTCGTCGTGTCGCTTCGCGAGGGCGAGCTGGAGCCCGAGCAGGGAGCGGAACAGGCGGCTCCGGGGCACGCCCGTCAGGGGGTCGCGACCGTCCGACAGCCCGGTCCGGTCGAGACGGTGCGCCACCCGGGCGACGAACTCGTCCCGCTGGAGGGGCTTGGGGATGAAGTCGTCGGCCCCGGCCCGGTACCCGCGCCGGAAGCTCTCGAGGTCGGTCCGCGCGGTGAGCAGGACGATCGGCAGGTCCGCCCAGGTGGTATCGGCGCGTACCATCCGGCAGAGCTGGAGCCCGGTGTACTCCGGCATGTCGATATCGAGGACCACCAGGTCCGGACGGACGGTCTCGAGCGTCTGCCAGAACTCGGACGGTTGATCCAGGGCTCGGACCCGGAACCCCGCGTCCCGGAGACCGGTCGCCACCAGCTCGAGCATCGCCGCGTCATCGTCCACGACCAGGACCGTGGCGTTCCGGCCCGAGGAGCGCGCGATCAGGTTCGCGGCCCCCTCCACCACCAGATCGGGATGCGTGGCCTTCTCCACGAAACCGCGGGCGCCGAGCCGTGCCGCCCTGGCCCGGGTCCCCATGTCCCCGGACCGGCTGTGCACCATCACCGGCACACGGGGCCGACCCAGTGCCGCGGCCTTCATCAACGTCTCGAACTCGCCCGGCCCCGCGTCGGGATCGACGATCAGCGCGGCGGGACGGTCGGCCTCGAACAGCTCGCCCGCTTCCGCCAGGTCCCGGGCCACCAGCGGCCGCAGGCCTCGGGCGGCGGCGCCCGCGACCATCGCCTCGGACCGGCGCCGGTCCGGCTCGACGATCAGGAGGCGAGGGCCCCGGGGCGCCTGGGAGATGGCGCCTTCTCCCGTGACGGGCTCCCGCTCCTCGATCTCGCGCCGGATCTCCACGGTCAGCTCGGCGATCCGGAGACCGGCGTCCTCGCCGATGTCGCCGCCCGGGGGCCCGAGGAGGGTTTCCAGCTCGGCCGCCAACCGCGAGCCACGGTCCAGCCCGAACGTGCCGAGCGACCCGTGCAGGTTGTGGGCGGCCAGGAGCGCCGCCTCCGCCGCGTCGGGATCCACGGCCCCCTCCACCGCGTCGACCGCGACCAGGTCGATGTCCACCAGCCGTTCCAGCATCGTGTCCCGGAATCGCCCCCACAGCTCGTCCATGGTCCCGACGTCGTACACCGCGGGCCCCGACGTGCCCTCCGACAGGAGCCGGATCGTGCGAGCGACATCGGCGGCGGCCCCCTGGAAGAGCACCGTGCCGGGGTGGGCGTCGGTCATGGCCAGGAGCTCGGCCGGCTCGACATCCGGCGGCACCCACCAGACCACCTGTGTCTGTGGCGGGACGTGGAGCGCGTCGAGCTGGTCGGCCATTTCGGGATCGACCACGGCGGCCGTCAGGGCCCCGTGGGCCTCGTCGACGGCGGTCAGGATCTCCGCCTCCGGGAGTACGGCCGGCAGCGTGCTCCCCAGGTCATCGGCCGTCAGGATCAGCAGCCGCACGACGCGCCTCCGTGGATGGCACAACGCATTGGGGGTTCATCCTCGAAGCAGGCCTGTCGGAGCCAGAACGGCCGAAATCTAACGCGTCCGCGGCCCTCGCGCTGGCGCGAATGGCCCGACGGCCGGACATTTGCCAGGAGAACCCGGGCGGGGTGGCAGGCCGCCCCACGGACGCGAATTTCAGCGAGCGAGTGCCCATGGCCAACCCGACTGCGACCATCGAGACGAACCACGGCACCATCCGAGCGGAGCTCTTCGAGGAGCGGGCCCCGAAGACCGCCGGCAACTTCATCGAGCTGGCGGAGAAGGGCTTCTACGACGGCGTGGCCTTCCACCGTGTCATCCAGGACTTCATGATCCAGGGCGGTGACCCCGAGGGCACCGGCCGCGGCGGGCCTGGCTACACCATCGACGACGAGTTCCACCCCGAGCTCCGCCACGAAGGGAAGGGCGTCCTGTCCATGGCCAATGCCGGGCCGAACACGGGCGGCTCCCAGTTCTTCATCACGCTGGCCGCGACGCCCTGGCTCGATGACCGCCATGCCGTCTTCGGCCGGGTGGTCGAGGGGATGGACGTGGTCGAGACCATCGGCGGCATCGACACCGACCGGGCCGATCGACCCACCGAGCCGGTCGTCATGGAGACGGTCACCATCGAAAGGGACTGACCGCGGCGCCCGAAGCCGCGGAGGCCTTGCCGGAAACGGAGCCCCGCCGCCGGCCCGTGGCGGCCTCGCTACCAGGTCGCCGCGGCCCGGGGAACGACGCGGCGAGCCGCCAGCATCGGGCGGCCCTGCCTCGTCCGGTCGGCGAGTCGCGCGAAGGCCACCACGCCCCGCTCGGAGTCCGCGTGGATGATCGCGCCATCGCCGGCGTAGATGGCCACGTGATCGACCACACCGCCATCGCCGAAGAACAGCAGGTCACCCATCCGGAGTCCGCCCGGGTCCGTCGGGATCGCGCGGCCCGCCAGCGCCTGGTCCCTCGAGACGCGAGGCAGCCCGATCCCGTTCAGCCCGTACACGTGCTGGACGAACCCCGAGCAGTCGAAGCCCTCGGCCGGCGAATCGCCGGCCCAGCGGTAGGGCGTGCCGACATAGTGCTCGGCCGTCATGACGGCCAGCGTCGCCGGCGCGGGCAGCCATGAAGCGTCGCCCGCCGCCCGGTCTCCGACGGCGGCCTCGGCGGACCCCGGGGCCCGGATCTTGTACGCGCCCATCCCCACCAGCAGTACCAGCAGGATCACGGCGCGGGATGTCTGTTCGGACATGGCGTCCCGCTTCTGTTCTTGCTTACCGTCCACCGGACGGCTCCCCTCCTGCGTACGCGGCGGCGTCCGCTTCGTTCCACTCGAGGGCGGTGGCCTGGATCTGGCAGCGAGACGGCCGTACCGAACCAACCGACAACCGGGAACCCGCGAATACATGTCCAGAGAGCTGCGCATGATCGCCTGGGTCGCCGTCGGCATCGTCGCGGCCCGGGTCCTCGTCCTCGCCATCGACGCCATCGCCATCGGCCTCCAGCGCCGGAGCCTCTACGCCGAGTAGTCGGCCTCCCGGGCTACATGCTCCAGGGCGGGGTCACGCCGTTCGCCCGGGCGTACGCGATCGACTGGCCCAGGTGCTCGTGCATGTGGGCCACCAGCAGCGTCAGGACCTGCCGCTTCGTGGCCGGCCGGCCGAACATGGTGACCTCGTCATCCAGCTCCGAGTCGGGGATGTCGGCGATCGAGTGCCTGGCGTGCCGGAACGAGTGCTCGAGGCCCTCCAGCAGCGCCGCCGGGTCGGCCTGCTCGAAGTTCGTGTCCGCCATCTCCCGCTCGAGCCCCGCCATGGACGGGATCATGAAGTTCGCGTTCGCCACGTGGCCGAACACCTCGCCAGCCGACCGCACGCCCTCCATCGGCCGCCAGTCGTAGTGGCCCTCCATGGCCCGGGCCAGGCCCACCATCTTGGCCTCGAGCTGCTCCACGTCCGCGATCAGCTCCGCTCGCAGCCCCTCCGACGGCGGCTCCGCGTGGTGCATCTCGTGGTCCATCTCCATGTCGTGCTCCTGCGCCGCGGCTGGCACGGCCACGAAAGCAAGGAGCAGGGCGATACCGAAGGTCGTCCTGCGCATCGTTGGATCTCCTGCGAGGGGGTAGGGCACAGCTTCGCTCGGTCAACACGATAACGAACCAGGGCCCGGTGCGGTAACACCCCGCCAGGTTCGCCGGCGCCCTGCCCGCGCCGTCGGCTGCGCTCCGGGACCGGACGTGGGCAACCCTGTGCGCCGACGCCCGCTCGCGCTACGAAGCCTTCGGCGCCGTGGCCGGTCGGTTCACCGCGGCGGACAAGCACCTCCACCTGAACATGATCGGCGTACGGCCATCCGAGCAGGAACGGGGCCTCGGACGACGACTCCTCGACGTCGTCCACGCCCGGTCCGCCGCGGACCCGATCTCGACCGGCGTCTCCCTGACCACCGAGGTGGAATCCAACGTGCCGCTGTATCGCCGTTCCGGGTATCGAATCCCGGGAAGCGCCGACGTCGGCTCGGCGTTCATGACCTGGGCCATGCTCCGGCCGGCCGGACAGGGGCGGCCTGACACGGGAACGCCGCCGAAACCCGTTGTGACACAGAGGGATCTCGGCGGCGGCTCAGCTCCCGCGGCAGGACTCGAACCTGCGACTCGGTGGTTAACAGCCACCTGCTCTACCAGCTGAGCTACGCGGGAATAGACGAAAAAGCTAATGACTGGCCGGGGAGGCGTCAACCGCATCGGCGGGCTCATCGGCGGGCGTATCGAAGGCCGCGCCGGAGGGGCCCGCCCGTGCCCCGGGAACGACCAGGATGCGGAGTCCACCGATGACGTCGATCCGGATTCCGTCGCTGCCCTCGACGGGTGCCGCGTCCGCGTCCTCGCCGATCCGTGCCGCGTCCCCGTCGACCCGTGCCCCGGAGCCCTCGATCGGCTGCCCGTCATGGCTGTCCCGTCGTGGAACTGCCCCGCTCCCGGCCAGCGCCATCCGACTCGTCGCGATCAGGCGGCGAGCCTCCGTACCACTCATCTCCGGGTCCGGCATCTCGTCCAGCCGGGCGAGGGAGTCGCCCAGTCGTTGCACGGTCTGAGGCGGGAGGGGCCTGGCGAGGACGGTGAGTAGGTGGTCGGCGTCGGCGAGCAGTTCGGGATCGAGGCCCGGGGCGAGGGCCAGGGCGCGACGGAGCCGTCGGGCGAGTCGGCCGGCCGGGTCGTGGACCGACAGCGGGGCAGGGGCACTGGCAGTCGTCCCGATCTGGCGAACGAGCTCCCGGAGCGGCCGCCACGGGAAGTCATCCGGAAGCCCGGGTTCGGGGTGCGGGGCCACCTGATCGTCGGCTCCCCGCGACAGCGCCGCTTCGAACACGTGCACCGCCCGGCCGCCGGCCCGGCGAGCGCGGCCGTGCCGGTCGACTTCGAGCAGAAGAGCCGACGCGGCGGATGCGCCTTCCGGCTTCCTCGGATCGGATCCCGGACCCCGGCCCGTCCGGACGCAGATCACCCAGGCGAGGTCGACCGCGGGCGAGTCTTCGGTGATCCGCATGGTGGCGAAGGCCCGGCCTCGCCCGGGGCGGTCCGGAGCCGGATCGGACGCCGGCGTGGTCGGCTCGACCCGGGTCGGACGCTCGTCTCTGTGGTTCATCCAGAGTGTCCGGAGCCGCTCGACCGGGTCCGCCTCGTCTTCTCCGGCCTCGACCCGGCCCAGTGCGCCATCGACTCGCAGCGACGGGATGCCCGAGCCGTCGTCCAGGGCGGCGTCCCACCCGCTGAGCCCGTCGAGGAGCGCAGCGGCGTGTTCGGCGCCTACCGTGGCCGTGATGCTGGTCAGCTTGGCATGGAGCCGCCGTGTGAGTCCCAGGTGCTCGTCGAGGCCGGCGGCCGGCGCGAACAGGTAGGGGACGACCTCGTCGTGGGGGCTGCCCGCCCGATCGATTCGCCCGATCCGCTGCAGCAGGCGGACCGGGTTCCACGGCAGGTCGTAGCTCACCACGCGCCTCGCGTCCTGGAGATTGAGTCCTTCGGCCAGCACGTCGGTGGCGATCAGGACGTCGACGCGCTCCCGCGACGGGAGTCGGCCCCGGCCATTCGCGTGCGGGGCGAACCGCTCGACGACGACCCGGCGACCCGCCGACCGCCGGCCGAGCCACGCGCCGCCTCCGTCGACCCGGCCCACCCGGAACCGGTCCGCGAGTCCGTGCCACACGGCCCGGGCCGTGTCACGATACTCGGTGAACACCAGAGTCCGTTCCCCGCGGGTGTGCTCCAGGAGCCGGATCAGCGCCAGGAGCTTCGGATCGGGATGCGGGTGGTCTGCGACGCCGGGATCGAGGGTCCCCGCCTCGTCGCGTGCCGGGTCCCGCACGAGGTCGTCGAGGCGGTCCAGGTCCCTGCGGAGCGAGCGGGCCAGGGGCGCCAGGTCGACGCCCGGCGGGGCGGGCCGGGACACGACTTCAACGAGAACGAGCTGGAGCGGATCGACATCGCGATCGCCGTGTCGGTGGGTCGCGAGATCCGGCAGTCGCCCCGCCGCGACGGCCTCGAGGGCGATCCGGGTCTGGCTCCGGAGCCGGGCCACGCTCGAGTCGAAGGCGAGACGGGAGGAGTCCAGTCGCTTGAGGAGACCGAATCGAACGAGCGCCCCGGCAGCGCCGCCTCGGCCATCCTTGCCACCGCTGGGTCCGCCTCTCGACCCGTCGTACAGCGGCAGCTCCAGCTCCCCCACCTGCCCGGCCCGCCCGGGCACGAGCGGGTCCGCGTACGGCACGATCCGGGGCGCCGTCCGGCGGGGGAACGCCGCTGGCTCGCCGAACCGGGCACGGACCATGGCCCGGGTGCGTCGTACCACCACGGCCCGTACAATCCGAGCCAGCGGCGTGTCGCCGTCGCCGGGTCCTGCTTCGTCCCACGACATCGGATCGGCCGACTCGAACGCGCCGGCCAGGCTCGCCACGCCGAGATCCCGGAAGCCGTCGTCCGTCGCGAACAACCTGAGCAGGTGGAGCAGGTCCCGGAGTCCGTTGTTGATCGGCGTCGCCGTGACCAGGAGCAGCCGCACGCCGGGCTCCATCAGCCGCGAAAGCGCCGCATACCGTAGCGTCCGCGGGTTCCGGAACCGGTGCGCCTCGTCCACCACCACCAGGCGCCTTCCCGACGGCGGGGCGACCGGGGCTCCCCGGGCGAGTTGCGTGTGCGATACCACCCGCGGACGCGGCGCCGCCAGCAGCCGCAGCTTCCTGCGCCAGAACGCCCGCAGCGACGCGGGCACCACGATCACGCTGTCACCGTCCCGCCCTGCCTGCTCCGCCACGAGGGCCAGGGCGATGTGCGTCTTGCCCAGCCCCACGCTGTCCGCCAGGATCGCGCCACCCCGCCGCTCGATGATCCGCCGGAGCCGCACCAGCCCTTCCGCCTGGAACGACCACAGCGGCACGGGGTCGCGCGCCGGGCCGGGCCACGGGTCCCCCGGCGCGCTTCCGAAATACGCGTCCAACAGCCGGACCGCCGCCCCCCCCGGTGGCACTCCCACTTCCAGCCCCCGCGCACTCGCGTCCCTCAGCCAGCCGATGCCGTCGTCCGCCACGGATCAATGCGGGCCCCGGAGCCCGCCGGCTTCCGCCATGGCCCGTCGCAGGACCTCCTCGATCGCCGGCGCGACATCGTGGGCCCGGCCCCAGAGCTCCTGGAACCTCTCGGCCAGCAGCGCCCTCGCCGCTCCGGCATCCGTGACCACCGTAATCGACGGTCCGACAGTGAGTTGCGGGTGCCCGAAGTAGTGGGCGCCGAGGAGGCACGTGGCGCCCCGCCGCCGGCTGAAGATCGAGAAGTCGGGTGTCCACGCGCCGATCCCGGCGGACCGGACGAGGAGGCGGTCGCTCCCGATCCAGTGTTCGAGCCGCTTGAGCGCGTCGAGCCGGGACCGGCCGGCATCCCCCGCGACCGTGCCGCTGCCGGCCTCCGGCGCGGCTGACTCCGTGGCCGGGTGCGATCTCGCGGACGGGGTGAGCGCCCCCCCGGGAGTGGCCGCGTCCAGGAGCGTCGAGGCATCGAGGCGGCCGATGAGGACGCGGCACTGCCGGGGCCCGGCGATCTCCTCAGCGGTGAGGTCGAGGGCGGCCAGGCGGATCCGCGTCAGTGCCAGGTCCACGGTCTCGGATTCCTGGAGCAGCCGGCCGATCAGGCGCCGGAGCGTGGGTGACGTGTTCTCGTCGAGCACACGGGTGGTCATGGCGTTTCCCGGGGTCCGGGCGTCGCGCCATCGAGCCAGGCGCAGAATCGGGCCAGAGCGTCGAGCTGCTGACCGTCCAGGGCGTACAGCTCACCGACTGCAATGTCGAGATCCCGTTGGTCTTGCCGTGTGATGCCGCCGGCCGCGTGGGCCCGCGTCGAGATACGACGGACCGCGGCCGCAGACGGATGGGATCGCCAGCCCTCCGGCAGGGGAAGACACGACACCGTCCAGGCGAAGAAACGGAAGCGGGCGTC
>CAYMLW010000023.1:0-22959 GCA_964391035.1 uncultured Gemmatimonadaceae bacterium | reverse complement strand
TTCCTGGTGCGATCGGACTTCACCACCGGGGAGACGGTGGTGGTCGATGGCGGGCGGATGCTGAAGTAGGGGGATGGAAGGCCCCATGAGGCGCATGGTACTGCGGTGGCGGGATTGGGGGCGCTGGAAACGCGCCCTCTTCGTAGCGTCGACCCTGGCGGTCGCGCTCTTCCTGGGCGGCACCCTCTGGGCCACGCTCACGATCAGCGGCGCCACGGGCGAGAAGTGTCCGTCCATCGCGGACCTGAGGATGTACCGTCCGCCCGAGGCGACCCGCGTGTTCGCCAGCGATGGCTCCGTGGTGGCCGACCTGTCGCCCCAGCGACGGGTCGTCATGGAAATCGAGGACCTCCCACCGCTCCTCCGGGAAGGGATGGTCGCGGTGGAGGACCGCCGCTTCTGGGACCACGGAGGGGTGGACTTCCGGAGCTTCGCCCGGGCCGCGGTGCGCAACATCGCGAGCCTGTCCTTCGAAGAGGGCTTCAGCACCATCACCATGCAGCTTGCCCGGACCATCTTCCCCGACGAGCTGCCGATGTCGGAGATGATGACCCGGAAGGTCTGCGAGGTGTACCTCGCCTACCGGATCGAGGCAGAGTTCCGGAAACGAGAGATCCTGGAGCTCTACCTGAACCAGATCTACCTGGGCGCCGGGCTCTACGGCGTCGAGGCCGCGGCGGAGGGCTATTTCGACAAGTCGAGCACCGAGCTCTCGCCCGCCGAGACCGCGCTGCTCATCGCCCTGGTCCGCAGCCCGGAGGGGTACAATCCCCGCAGGAGCCCGGAGCTGGCACGGGAACGCCGCAACCTCGTGCTGGGGATCCTGGCTGCCGCGGAGGTGCTCGACCCTGCGGAGGCCGATGCCGCTCGACGACGCTCCCTCGACCTCGCGCCGCCGGTGGACGCCGCGGGTCCGGCCCCGTACTTCGTCGCGGCCGTTCGGAGCGCCCTGCGGGATCGGTTCGGCCCGGACGCGGACGTCCAGGGGCTCCGGGTCTACACGGGCCTCGACCCTCACATCCAGCGGGCCGCGGACTCCAGCCTGACGGCCCAGATCCGGCGGATCGAGGAAGGCCGCTACGGCCAGTATTCCCACCCGACGGGCCCGGCAGCCGACGCACCCGTGCTCCAGGGCTCGGTCGTCGTCCTCGACCCCCACACCGGCGACATCCGGGCGCTCGTCGGCGGGCGGGACTTCGCCACGTCCCAGTTCGACCGGGGGCTCCAGGCCCACCGGCAGCCCGGCTCGGCCTTCAAGCCGGTGCTCTACGCGACGGCCCTCGAGGCCGGGCTCCCGGCCACCGCCCGCCTGCGCACCGGGCCCGTCTCCATCGAGGCGGGCTCCGGGACCTGGCGTCCCGGCGACCACGTGGCCGACACCGTCGAGACCCTGTCCGTCCGCCACGCCCTCACGGTCTCCTCGAACAACGCGGCCGTGCGCCTCGGGCAGTGGGTGGGCGAGGACAAGGTGGCGGCCATGGCGCGGCGACTCGGTATCACCACCGACGTGCCCCCCTTCCCGTCCATATTCCTCGGCTCCGCGGAGGTCATCCCGGCCGAGCTGGCGGCGGCTTTCGCCACGTTCGGCAATGGCGGGTACCGGATCGAGCCGCGGCTCACCCACCGGGTGGAGGATCGGGATGGCGTCGTGCTCTGGCGCGCCCGACCGCCATCGCACCAGGCCCTCGACCCGGGGGTCGCGTTCCTGACCCTGACGCTCCTCGAGGACGTCGTGAACGGCGGCACGGCCGAGTCGATCCGGCAGCACGGCTTCTGGCTCCCGGCCGCCGGCAAGACCGGCACGACCAACGACGGCAAGGACGTCTGGTTCGTCGGACTCACGCCGGACCTGGTGGCCAGCGTGTGGCTCGGCTTCGACCAGCCACGTCCCATCATGCCCGGCGCCAGTGGCGGCCGCCTGGCGGCCCCCGTCTGGGCCGAGATGATGGAGAAGACCTACGAGAAGCGCCCCGCCCCGGCGCCCTGGGCACAGCCCGCCAACGTGGTGAGCGCCCAGGTCGACCAGGCCACCGGGTACCTGGCCACCGGATCGTGCCCGGGCGAGGACATCCGGATCGAATACTTCCTGATCGGGACCGAGCCACGGTCGTACTGCCCGTTCCACCCCGAGAGCGGGATGGAACGGATGATCGACGGCTTCTGGCGCCGGCTCCGGAAGATCTTCTAGGCCCTCAGACCTTTCGGGGCCCGGAGTCGGCCGCTCACCGGTCTTCCACGAGAGCGGCGTTCGCGGCGGAAACCGGAGCCGGACACTTCCGCCGGCTCAACCGGCTCGCTCCCTAGGGTGGAGCGTCATGCCCCGGCGGGGCATGCCCTGCCGCGAGCCCCTCCACCCTCCACGTTCGGGTACCCGCGACGAAGCCGGACCTCGCACCGGGAGCGCGGCCCCGCGAAGAATCCCGATCCTCCGCCCCTTCGCGAGGCGGAGGCCCTGCACCGGACCGGTCCCCGACCGTCGGCCACTACGGCGCTTCGGCGGCCTCCAGGACCGGCGACTCGCCGATGCCCTGGTGGCTCAGCCAGCGTTCGGCCTCGAGGGCGGCCATGCACCCCGTGCCCGCCGCCGTGACGGCCTGGCGGTAGAAGTCATCCATCACGTCTCCGGCCGCGAACACGCCCTCGATGTCGGTCGCCGTCCGCCAGTTCTTGGTCTTGATGTAGCCGTGCTCGGTCAGGTCGAGCTGACCGTCCAGGAACCCCGTGTTCGGGGTGTGCCCGATGGCGACGAACAGGCCGCCGACCTCCAGCTCCCGGGTCTCTCCGGTCTGGGTGTCCTTCAGCCGCAGCCCCTCGATCTGGTCGTAGCCCAGGATCTCGTCGACCACCGAGTTCCACAGGACTTCGATCTTGGAATGCTCCAGCGCGCGCTTGGCCATGACCTGCGACGCCCGCAGCTCGTCCCGGCGGTGGATGATGTACACCTTGCTGGCGAACTTGCTGGCGTAGAGCGCCTCCTCCATGGCCGAGTCGCCGCCCCCGACCACGGCCAGGACCTGGTCCCGGAAGATCGGCAGGGCCGCGTCGCATACCGCGCACGCCGACACGCCGCCCCCGCTCTGCGCCAGCCGCTCCTCGTTCGGCAGGCCCAACCACTTCGCGTTGGCGCCGGTCGACACGATCAGCGCGTGGGCCCGGTACTCGGCGCCGCCCCGGGTCGTGGCCGTGAACGGCCGCTCCGACAGCTCGACCTTCTCCACCATCTCCATCTTGGAGCGGGTCCCGAACCGCGTGGCCTGCTCCTTCATCTTCTGCATGAGCTCGGGCCCCGTCACGCCTTCCGGGAACCCCGGGTAGTTCTCGACCTCCGTGGTGATCATCAGCTGACCGCCCGGCAGCATGATGCCCTCCGGCTCGCCCTCCAGGAGCAGCGGGTTCAGGTCCGCCCGCGCGGCATAGAGAGCCGCGGTCCACGCTGCGGGACCGGACCCGATGATCAGAACGTTCTCTGTGTCTTGCATTGTCTCTTCCGCATCTGCTTGAGTGAGCGTTTCCTTCGCTCGGCTGCCGAAATGTAAGAGTCGGGGCAACCCCCGGGCCAGCGACCCCGGGCCCCGCCTCCCGGTCCGCCCGACTCCGCCGCGGCCGTTCGCCCTGGCCACCCATGCCCCCCGTCCCCGGGTCCGACGGCCCTGCGGCGACCGGAGGGCCGGTTGCAGGGGGCATCCACCGGGTGCTAAACTGCACCGACCTCTCGCCACCCCTGCCGCCGATGACACCGATCCAGCACGCGCCTTTCAACCGGGACGACGCAGAGCGGCTGCTGATGTCGCTGGCGGGGATCGTCTCCGCCCACATCGTGACCGACGACACCGGGGCGCTGGTCGAGATCCACGTCCTGGCGACGGCCGAGCTCCATCCCAAGCAGGTGGTCCGCAACATCGAGTCGGCGCTGTCGGCCGGCATGCGGATCCATGTGGACCGGCGGATCGTCAGTGTCGCCCAGATCCGGGCGGAGACCAATGGCAGTGGCAGGAGCCGCGACGACGCTCAGTCACTGCCGGTGGTGCCGGACCCGTCCTCGGACCCGCAATCGCAGGCGTCCCCGCAATCCCACGCGCCCTCACCGCAGAGTCGGGATGGCGGCGTTGACGTGTCCGAGTCGGAGGCGACCCCGCGGCTGGAGTACGTGCGGTACGAGGCCCGGCGGTCCGATGACCGGTGCACCTGCGAGGTCGTGCTGCGCAGTCCCGATCGGGAAGTGGTGGGAACCGGGTCCGGGCCGGATACGCCCGAGGGCCGGGTGGCGGCCGCGGCCAGCGCGGTCCTCGATGCCATCTCGGAGCTGCGCCCCGGGCTCGATCTCGGGCTGGAGGGCGCGGTGATCACGACCGCGCGCGGGCGGCAGTTCGTGATCGTGTCGGCGCGGGCGCTCCAGGACCGGTCGACCGTCGCACTCGCCGGTGCGGCACCGCTTCAGGATTCGCCGGAGGAGGCGGCCATCCTTGCCTCGCTCCAGGCTTCCAATCGCTGGAGCGGCTGAGCCGGTGGCAGGCGGCCTGGGGACCGACCTCGAGCGGCTGCCGGGGGTCCTGGCCGCCACCGTATTCGACGACTCCGACCGGGGCCCGATCGTGTATTTGGCCACCCGGGGCGGTGTGGACCGGGGGGCCCTGCGCACCGTGGTCCAGACGCTTCTCCGGGACCGGGGGTTCACGGTCGCGCCCGACCGCGTGCATATCGGGGCCGTCCCCCGGCTCCACCGGGCGACGAGCCCGCTCCCGGAGATCTCCTTCGACTCCCTCGAAGTGCACCGCGCGGACGGGCGGATCGAGTGCACGGTCCATCTCCGGGCGGAGGAGCGGAGCTACGGGGGCCGAGCCCGGGAGCCGGACACGGCGCTGGGACGGTCGCGGGCGGCGGCGCTGGCGGTGCTCGGCGCTGCGGAGAGCATCGACCCGGACCTGCGCCTGGGGCTCCACGGCACCCGCGAGCTGGACCTCTTCGGACACCATGCGCTGGCCGTGATGATCGAGGCGGCGGTGGGTCGGGCGAGCGCCCGGCTGCCCGGGCTGGTCCTCGTGGATCGGTCCATCGAGGAGTCGGCGGCCCGGGCAGCGGTGGCCGCGTTGCGGAGCTGGAAGGCCTGAGGGCGGTCGGGCCCGCCGAGGGCCCTACGCCCCGTCCGTCGGCGGCCCGATGTGTCGCTCGACCTCTTCCACCACCCGGCGCGGCTCGACCGGCTTCGCCAGGTAGCCGTCACAGCCAGCGCGCATCGCCTTGGCCCGGTCCTCCTCGAGGGCATGCGCGGTCAGCGCGACGACCGGGATCTCGGCCGTGCCTGCCTCGGCCTTCAACCGGCGCGTCGCCTCCCACCCGTCCAACCTCGGAATGGAGATGTCCATGAGTACGATGGCCGGCCGCTCCTCCAGTGCCCGGGCCACGCCCTCCTCGCCGTCCCGGGCCTCGATCACCCGATAGCCCACGTGCTCCAGGATCGTGCGATAGACCACGAGGTTGTCCTCATTGTCTTCCACCAGCAGAATGGTCCTGGCCGGGTCGGTCATCGCGCCTACGACTCCTCGCGGTCTTTGAACACCTTCAGATTGGTCGAGTGGCCGGGGTTCACCCTGGCCTGCGGGTCGATGTGGTGCACCGCGTGATTCACGGCCACGGCCGCCTCTCCGAACCCGGTGGCGATCAGCTCCAGCTTGCCCTCGTATGTGACGATGTCGCCCGCCGCGAACACGCCAGGGACACTGGTCTCCATCGAGGCGCTCACGCGAATCGTGTTCCGTTCCAGGTCCAGGCCCCACTCGGCCAGGGGTCCCAGGTCGGGTCGGAACCCGATCAGCGCGAGTACCGCGTCCACGTCCAGGGGCGTATCTTCGTCGCTCCGGTTGTCGAAGATCGTCGCGCCGGTGACCCGGTCATCCCCGTGTATGGCCCGGACCTCGTGGAAGGTCAGCAGGTTCACCCGGCCGGCCGCCACGGCCTCGTCGAGCTGCTGCATCGACTGGGCATGGGCCCGAAACCCCTTGCGGCGGTGGATCAGCGTCAGGGCGTCGGTCCGGTCCTTGAGGTCCAGGGCCCAGTCCACTGCGGAGTCCCCGCCCCCGACGATCAGGACTCGATTCCCGTCGTACGAGGTCGGGTCGCGGACGTGGTACTCGACGCCCTTGCCCAGGAGCTCGTCGTAGCCGGGACAGTCGAGGGTGCGGGGCGCAAAGGCTCCCTTGCCGGCCGCGATGAGGACGGTCCGCGACGGATACCGGCCGCCGGTGGTCTCGAGGACGAAGCCGTCGTCGTCCCGGATCAGGTCCCGGACCTGCTCCTCGAGCCGGATCTCGGGATCGAACTGCGTGCCCTGCTCGATCAGGTTCTCCGCCAGCGCCTTGCCCGTGATCCGGGGGAAGCCGCCTACATCGTAGATGTACTTCTCCGGGTACAGCGCCATCAGCTGGCCGCCGAGCTCCGGCAGCGAGTCGATGATCCGGACACTGGCCCCCCGCATGCCCGCGTAGAAGGCCGCGAACAGACCCGTGGGTCCGCCCCCGATGATGTTGATATCGCGACGCTCTGCTTCCGCCACCGTCTATCCGTCCGTGAAGATTCCTGCCATGAGTGCGCCGGATGCTACCCCGTCCGGACGCCCGTATGCAAGCGGCACACCAGCTACTCCCCCAGGTACACCGCCGACTCCCGGTACCGTTCCAGGCCCACCGCGAGGAGCAGCTTCACGAGGATCGCGCCGGGCAGGGCCAGCAGTAGCCCGACGAACCCGAGGAAGAACCCCCCGACGGCAATGGCGAGGATGACCCATACCGGGTGTAGCCCTACGGACTCGCCGACGATCCGAGGTCCGATGATGTTGCCGTCGAGGAACTGGACGATCAGGAACACCACGGCCACCTTGGCGACACTGGCCAGGAACGCACCGCTCAGGATCGAGATGATGACCGCCGGGACCAGGCTCACGATCAGGCCGAGGTACGGCACGAGGTTGAACACGCCGGCCACCGCACCCACGAGCCCGGAATACGGGAAGCCGGCGATCCACAGTCCGATCCACGTGAGGACGCCGACGATGGTCGCCGCCAGCACCTGGCCCCGCAGGTAGCGCGACAGGAGCCGGTCGTACTCCCGGGCGAACGCGGCCCAGTCGTCGTAGCGCGGGCGCGGCACATAGCTGCCGATCCGGTCCACGATATCGTCCCAGTCCCGGAGCAGGTAGAAAGTCAGGACGGGCGTGAGCAGCACATAGCCGAGGATGGTGAAGACCGTGCCGAGCCCCCGGCCCAGGCCCAGGGCACCTTCCCAGGCGGCCGCCGCGACCGCCCGCTGCTTCTCCTGGAAGAAGTCGATGACCGCCGCGGGAGACAGCTCTCGCAGCCGGCGAGCGATCTTCTCCTCGTCGACGAAGGGCAGGTCGAGGCCGAGGATCCCGGCCTGCAACCCCTCGATCCACCCGGCCAGCCGGTCCACCAGCTCCGGCGTGCGCTCGATCAGGCTCTGGATCTGCTGCGCCAGGGCCGGGATCCCGAGGAAGATCAGGAGCCCGAGGGCCACGAGGACCGGCAGCGTGAGGACCAGGATGGCCAGGGAGCGCGGCAGGCGCGCGGCTTCGAGCCGGTCGACCAGGGGGTCCAGGACGTAGGCCAGGCCGAAGGCCAGGATGAACGGAGCGAGCAGTGTCCCGAGATCGGCCAGCAGCCAGAGTCCCACGAGGACGCCGGCCGTGAGGATCAGCAGGCGATGGAACGGGCTGCCGGAGTACGGCAGCAGCAGGACGAGGAGCGCCAGGAACAGCACGAGGGGCGACAGGACGCCGTTCAGCTCCCAGAGGAAGAGCGCCAGGACCAGGACCACGGCACCGCCGTGGACCAGCCTCCAGTCACGCACCGCCGTCAGTGGCTTCATTGTGGCTCGCTGGGGTTCGCCTCAGCCCGACGCCCGGACCCGCCGACCCGCGGTCTCCAGGACGGTGCGGGCATTGTCGTACGTGAGGGTGCGCAGGGCCTGGTCGAGGGGGAGCCAGATACACTCGGTGATGCCCTCGTCGACCTGGGGAGCGGTATCGGCGACCGTGGTCTCCATGAGGAAGAAGTGGCAGTACTTGTGGATCAGGTCGGGCCCCTCCCGGAAGAACCAGTCGATGGTGTCCAGGGGGTCGCGCACCTCGAGCTCGCTGAGCCCGGTCTCCTCCGTCACTTCCCGGACGGCCGTCTGTTCCGGGGTCTCGCCACGCTCCACGTGCCCCTTCGGTAGACCCCAGTTCTCGTACGGGTCCCGGATCAGCAGGAAGTACGTCGTGCCGGCATTGCGGCGGTACACCACACCGCCGGCGCTGGTCTCGATCCGCACCGGACGACGGGCCCGCCGCCGGCTCCGGGAGCCGAACCCTCTACTCACGCCGGACCATGTCCGCGATCTGGACGGCACTGGTCGCCGCCCCTTTCTTCAGGTTGTCCGTAACGATCCACATGTGCAGAACGTTGGCGCG
Organism: uncultured Gemmatimonadaceae bacterium; assembly: GCA_964391035.1. Classification (GTDB taxonomy): domain Bacteria; phylum Gemmatimonadota; class Gemmatimonadetes; order Longimicrobiales; family RSA9; genus JAWVYT01. The sequence goes on along the minus strand of CAYMLW010000023.1, from coordinate 14,498 downwards.
GTCGGGATCGCGCCGCAATCGGCCGACCCCGATCTCGTCGGTTCCCGCGAGGGAACGGGGCAGCGGGTCGCCGCCAGTGGCGCCGTAGACCCGCACGCCGGGCATCGCCGCCAGCGCCTCCGCGGCGGCCCCCGGGGAAAGCGGCCGCGTCGTCCGCACGGCCACGGTGACCGCATGGCCGATCTCGACCGGGACCCACACACACGTGGTCGTCATGCTCGTCATGGCCGGGGACAGGCCCCGGAGCACGAGCCGGACATAGCCCGACTCGGAGGCCACGCCGGTGAGTACGGGATCTTCCATGGAGCGCTCGTTCGCCGCGATCAGTGTGCCGCCGGCCTCGTCGTCCGAGAACGAGGAGAGGACGCGGACCGGGACGCCGACGCTAGAACACGCGCAGGTTGATGTACTTCTGGGGGTTGCGCTGGAAGTCCTTGAGCAGGTCCTGGATCAGCGTGGACGTGAGCAGCAGGTCCCGGTACAGGGCGGTGTCCTGGAGCAGGAGGCCGAGCGTCCCCTCGCCGCGCTCGACCTGCTGCATCAGCGTCTGGAGCGAAGCGAACGACGTGTCGGCCGAAGCCACCGTACCGGTGATCTCGTCGGACATCGCCGCCAGCGTCTGCGTCAGCGTGTCCATCCGGGCCGTCACCGCCGCGACGTTCCTCATGGTCGAGGTCAGGTCCCCGGCGGTCAGCGCGGTCTCGAGCTCCGTAAGCGCTCGTTGCGCCGTTTCCGCCGCCTCCTGGAACGTCTGATTCGTGGCTTCCAGCCCGACCGCGAGCTCCCGGACCGTCTGCCCCTGCGTCTCCATGAGCGATGCCAGCTCGGCCGTCACCTCCTGGACGTTGTTGATGGCCTCACGGACGTTGACCGCCGTCTCCTCGGTGAAGGCGATCTCGACCCGATCGGTGAGGACGGCGAGGTTCTCGGCGATCCGGTCGGCCACGGCGGTCAGCCGGGATACATCGGGGAGCGAGTAGCCTGGCAGGACGCCCGGCTCGGGGGAGATGGCGTAGTTGTAGAACGGGTACCGGGAGCGGGGGAAGATCTCGGCCTGCCAGTCGCCGAACAGGGACTCGGGGGCGAGCAGGACCACCGGGTCCTCGGGCAGCCGGATATCGGAATTGACGCTCATCTGGACGATCACCCCGGTCGACGTTTGGTCCAGCACGATGCCGGTGACCTCTCCGATGGGCACGCCCCGAAGCTTGACGGCGTTCCCGTCCTGGAGCTGCCCGACCTCCCGGAACCAGGCCTCGAGGTCCTGCCGGTCCTGCATGAAGCTCCAGTCCTGGAGCCACAGCGTGCCGAACAGGAGCACGGCGAGTCCCGCGAGCACGACCAATCCGACCCGAACGTCGTTCCTCACTCGGCCACCTCCATCAACTCCGGTCGCCCCTCTATGAATCCTTTCACGATCGGGTCTTCCGTCGCCTGGATCCCCTCGGGGGTCCCGACGAACCGGATCCGGCCCTGGTACAGCATGGCGATCCGATCGGCGACACGGTAGGCGCTGGTCATGTCGTGCGTGACCACGATGCTGGTCACGCCGAGCTCCTCGTCCATTCGCAGGATCAGCTTGTCGATCACCGCCGTCGTGACGGGGTCGAGCCCGGTCGTGGGCTCGTCGTACAGCAGGTACTTCGGGTGGGTCGCAATGGCCCGGGCCAGACCGACCCGCTTCCGCTGACCGCCCGACAGCTGGCCGGGCATGCGGTCCTCGTACCCCGCCATCTCCACGAGCTCCAGCGACTCGGCCACCCGGCCTCGCCGGTTCGCCGGCGGCATCCCCATCCGTCGCAGTCCCATGGTCAGGTTCTCCTCCACTGTCATCGAGTCGAAGAGCGCGGCGAACTGGAAGACATAGCCCACCCGGCGACGCAGCTCGTACAGCGCTTCCCGCGACAGCGCGTTGACGTCCTCGCCGTCCACCGTCACCCGGCCTTCGTCCGTATCCAGCAGACGCACGATGGTCTTTAGCAGCACCGACTTGCCCACTCCCGACGCCCCGATCACGGCCACCGTCTCGCCCTCGTCCACCTTCAGCGAGACGCTATCGAGGACGTTCTTGTCCTCGAAACCCTTCGACACCTGCTCCAGGACGATGCTCACAGCAGCGTCACCGCCCAGAAAGCGTCCAGCACCAGGATCAGCATGCTGGAAATGACCACCGCCTGCGTCGTCGAGCGGCCCACCGCCTCCGCGCCACCCCAGGTGGTGAAGCCGTAGTACGTGCCGATCGACGTCACGGCGAAACCGAACGATGCCGCCTTGATCATCGAGTACGTGACGTCGAACGGGAGGAAGTAGATGCGCAGGCCGCGGATGAACTCGGGCGTCGACAGGTCGAGGAGGTTGATCGCCGTGATCCACCCCGCCGTGATCCCCATGGCATTGGCGAAGGCCACCACCACCGGGAACATCAGGAGCCCGGCCAGGATCCGGGGGACCACGAGATACGACACGGGGTTGTACGCCAGCGTCTCCAGCGCGTCGATCTGCTCGGTCACCCGCATGGTCCCGAGCTCCGCGGCCACATTGGCGCCGACTCGACCGGCCAGCGCCAGCCCGGTCAGGACCGGGCCCAGCTCCAGCAGCATGGTCTTGCCGACCAGGACGCCCACGAAGTAGAGGGGGACGGCACCCGTGAACGTGTAGGACGCCTGCAGCGACAGGACGATCCCCGTGAACGCCGCGATGAACAGCGCGATGGGCAGCGAGTCCACCCCCACACGCGCCATCTGCTTCAGTAGCTCACGACCCCACGTCCCGGTATCCAGGCTCGCCCGTGCGGCTCGACTCAAGAAGCGGCCGTACTGGCCGAGCCCGGCCGCCGCGTCCATGGTCGAGCGGCCGATCCAGGCCGCGGGTGCACTCCATGCCCCGTTCATGGCCCGATAATAGAAGCGAAGCCGTGGGCCGGCCACCCTCCCCGGCCCGGCCCGGCCTTTGCACGCGTGGAACGATCGTGAGACACGATCCCCCACACCAGCGCGTCCGACGCGGCTACCCGCTGATCGCGGCGGCCGCCGTTGTGGCCCTGGCGATCTTCAATCTCGATACCGCCGACCTGTTCCGCGACCACGTCGAGGTCATCGCCTTCGTCTCCGGGACCAGTGGCGTACGGCCGGGCTCGCCCGTGGTCGCGGGCGGTGTCGAGGTCGGCCGCGTCCTCGACGTCGGTGTGGCAACGACACCAGACGCCGTGGGTCTCCGGCTACGCCTCGACCCGGACGCCACCCCGCTCGTCCGACGCGGCAGCCGCGCTCGCACCATCCGGCGCCGCTTCATCGGTCAGCCCGTGGTCCGGCTGTCGCACGGGCCCGCCGACGCGCCGGCCTTGACGGACGAGGCGGACGAGCTGCGCGCCGTCCTGGCCCGCGGCGGACTCCCCGAGGCCGGCCCCGAGCTCACCGCCAGGCTGGGGACGCTCCGGGAACGCGTCGCCGGGCTGGGCGGGGCGGCGGCAGACCTCGAGGGGTATGCCGGCGACGGCGCGCTGCGCCAGGAAGCCGCACGGCTGGGGTCTCGAGCCCGACGGGCCGGGGCCCGGCTGGAAGCGCTCGAGGACCGGGTCCGATACGCGGAGGGGCTGGGCTTCGCGCTCCGGATGTTCGCGCCGTGAGACCGGTCGGTGCCTGCCCGGCGTGGGTCAGGGCCGGTGCTCGATGGTGAACTGGACCTCCGCCTGGTCCCGATCGGGGTGACCGCGCTCGGGGCCCGTCTCCACGATGACCCGACGCACGACACGGTCCGGGTCAGTCAGGGCGATCTCGAAGAAGAGGTCCTGGTCGGGGGATCGGATCGCCGTCCGGATCAGGCGACCCGGTTCACGCTCCGGCGGCTCCGGTCGGCTGAAGAGCGTCTTGGTCGACTGCCGGCCGGTCGGGAGCATGCGGGTCACCTTCACCTGCTTCAGCCAGTCCGGCTGATAACTGATGGTGTACCCGAACCCGCGCTGGTCCGACCCGTTGCCCTCTCGATTATGACGCGCCATGCCGACTCCGGTCGCTCGGTCGCGTAAGGTTCTCCGCCCCGTCCCTCGTGTCAAGCCGGGAGAACAGACCGGCAGCGCCGATGGGGCCGTGCCCGAGGACCCGTGCCCCGGCCTTGACCGCCGCTGCCATCTCTGATAATCTTGCCACATCACCCTCATACAGTACCTACCAGCCCGTGTAGCGGGGCGACACTGCCGTCACGCTGCCACCAGCTTCCGAATCTAGCGATCAGATAGACATCCGTTTCGGCCTGCGGCCCGGTCCTCTACGGACCCGTCGACCGTTCGGCCCCCCAGGCCAGGCCGTGACATGGAGAGTCCCGTGGACATCACAGAACTGAAGAGCAAGACCATCGCGGAGCTCCACCAGATGGCGGAGGAGCTCCAGATCTCCAACTACTCGGGCCTGCGCAAGCAGGACCTGATCTTTCGGATCGAGCAGAACCTGCTGGACAGCGATGTCGTCCTCCGGGGCGAAGGCGTCCTCGAGGTGCTGCCGGAGGGCTACGGCTTCCTCCGGTCACAGGACTGGAATTACCTGTACGGCCCCGACGACATCTACGTCTCGCCGTCGCAGATCAAGCGGTTCGACCTGCGTACCGGCGACACGATCCTCGGCCAGGTCCGACCCCCGAAGGAGGGCGAGCGCTATCTCGCCCTGCTCAAGGTCGAGGAGGTCAACCACGCCGACCCGGAGTCGGCGAAGCATCGCATCGCCTTCGACAACCTCCGACCCCGCTACCCCGAGGGGCGGCTCCGGCTGGAGACCGAGGACGGGGATCTCTCCATGCGGCTGCTGGACCTCCTCACGCCCATCGGCAGGGGCCAGCGAGGTCTCATCACCTCGCCACCCAAGGCAGGGAAGACCATCCTGCTCCAGAAGATCGCCAATGCCATCATCGAGAATCAGCCCGACGTCCACCTCATCGTGCTGCTCATCGACGAGCGGCCCGAAGAGGTGACCGATATGGAGGAGCACGTCCCCGCCGAGATCATCTCCTCCACCTTCGACGAGCCGGCCGACCGGCACACCCAGGTGGCCGAGATGGTGCTCGACAAGGCCAAGCGACTCGTCGAAGCGGGCAAGGACGTGGTCATCCTCCTCGACTCCATCACCCGCCTGGCCCGCGCGTACAACGTGACCGTCCCGCACTCGGGGAAGATCCTCTCCGGTGGCGTGGACGCCAATGCGCTGCACAAGCCCAAGCGGTTCTTCGGCGCGGCCCGCAACATCGACCAGGGCGGCTCCCTCACCATCATCGCCACCGCCCTCATCGAGACCGGCTCCCGCATGGACGAGGTGATCTTCGAGGAATTCAAGGGGACCGGCAACATGGAGGTCGTCCTCGACCGCCACATCGCCGACAAGCGCATCTTCCCCGCCATCGACATCAACCGGTCCAGCACCCGGAAGGAAGAGCTCCTCCTCAGCGACGACGAGCTGAACCGCGTCTACCTGCTCCGGAACTTCCTCTCCGACATGCCGCCCGCCGAGGCCCTCGATTTCCTCCTCGAACGCATGAAGCGGACGGATACCAACAGGGAGTTCCTCGACAGCATGGCCAAGGGGGAGTAGGCTAAGGACAGCCGCCCCCGGCCGCCGGTCGGACCGGCCCCATCCTACCCGTCCTCCCGCCGAACAGCGGCCGTGGGGGCGGATTCCGGCGGCCGCACCCTGCCGGCGGATCCCCACCTCACCGGCCGCCGCGACGTGGGAGACTGGCGGCTGGCGGAAGCACGTCTCCGGCCAGCCTCGACCCCGCCGCGCGACGAGCCGCCGTCACGCCGCGAACGCAGCCTCGCCGCCCACTCCCACGTCCCCCACGTCGGCCCCGCGACGAAGCCGGCGGATCCACCGCGAGCGCGGCCCCGCCCGGATCCGTCCCCCATGTCAGCGTGGAACCCACGGACGCGTGTCCTTCGACGCCTGTACCGAGACCCGCCCCTAGCCCTGGTACCGCGACGCCGTCTGGCGGCCATCCACGAGCAGCTCCTTCGCCGCGGTCTGGGCAGGGGTGGCGTCTTTCGGCTCCCGGAGGATGAGCACAGGCGCGGTCGGAGAGTCCGGGACGTAGACCACCATTCCGCGGGCGCCGTCTACCGACGCGGTGCCCCGGGCCCGGCCGGTCGAGTCCAGCTCCAGCAGGCGACCCGGGCCGAGCTCCTCGGTCAGCACGCCGCCGTACTCGCGCCACGCGGCAAGTGGATCGGCCTCGCCGGCCACGGTCGGGACCAGCGTGTCTTCGTAGTAGCCGAGGACCCGCCGGAACGCCGCGTCGTCGGTGTGCTTCAGGTAGCGGAGCGCGGGCCGGTAGTGGGGCCGAGGGTCGGTCTGATCGGCGCCCTGGAGCGCTGCTTCGAGACGGGCGTCCGCCCGCTTCCGTTCGGATTCGGCCATGGCCGGAGAATGCCCGGACCAGCGGTCGGGGTCAACCCGCTTCCACTCCTCGACCGGCAACACTACCTTGGTCATCCCTTGTCTCGATGCCGGAGGTAGCCATGGCTTTCCAGGATCCCCTGTCCGACCTCGTAGATACGCCCCAGGGCTCCCTGCAGGACATGGGCGTGATCGAGCTCACGTGGGACGTCTTCGGCGAGCTGTCCCGCGCCCTGGCCGTCAATGTGGCCCGCGACTACGATCCCGAGTTGATTCTCGGCATCGCGACCGCCGGCGTCATCCCCGGCGCCGTCATCGCGTCCATCCTCCGGACCGACTTCTTCGCCATGAAGATCTCGCGACGCTCCGGCTTCGAGCGGGTCCACGACCAGCCGCAGGTGCTCACGTCGGCCCCCAGCCAGGCCCGGGGCAAGCGGGTCCTGATCGTCGACGAGATATGCACTTCCGGCGAGACGCTGCGCCTGGCCCTCGCCGCCGTACGGGCCACCGGGCCCGCGGAGGTCCGCACGGCCACCAGCTTCGTGAAGTCCGGCCACTACAAGCCCGACTATTACGCCGTCGAGACCGACGCCACGATCATCTTCCCATGGGACCGACAGGTGGTGGCCGACTCCGGCGAGCTGATCGCCAACCCCCAGTACGAGCACCTGCTCTGACGCGGGCCCGCGGACGTCCGCGACGCGACGGACGTCCGCTCGTCGCGGTCCAGGGACGGAATCCAGGACGGGGCTACCGCAGCGGGGAGTCCCCCACGCTGTTCTCCGCCGATTTGGGGTCATGGGTGAAGTCGAAGGGCTGGGCCCGGTCGAAGAGGTCCTCGAGTTCCGGGTCCGAGAGCTCGGCCACCGGATCGTCCCCCGCGTACTCACCCGCCGGCACCTCGACCACTCGCCAGCCATTCGACGAGTTCGACGTGCAGTAGAAGATCAGTGGCAGCACGTCCGGGTGCGGGCGGTCCTCGCCCAGGTAAACGCGCCAGGTGTCGCCTTCGGTCTCGTAGATTCGGTCCATGGGCTCGGGTCCGGCTCCTGCATTCGTTGGTAGTAGCTCCGATTCTCACTGATGCCAGAGCCGTGCCTGCAACCCCGAGTTCGGTGACGGCTTCATGCCCCGGGCGCGGCTGGTCATCGAGACGTGGCGGTGGGCGGACGGGTCGGCCCTGGCGCCGTCGGCTAGGGACTGAGGAGGGAGTACAGCCGTGGGAGGTCCTGGATCGTGACGATGCCGACCGGCGGCTCGCGCTCCGATCCGGTGGCCGAGACCAGGACCGCCTCCACCCGACGGCCGGACCGCGTTGCTTCGGTGAACAGCTCGACCACGTCGGCCACCTGGCGATTCCGGGCCACGACCTCGTACCTGCGGCCGGCCTCGCCGTATCCGAGGATCGCGCCCACCGGCTCCTCCTCCAGCGTGCCTCGCTCCCCCGCCAGCCGGCTCGCGATCCACCGGGCCAGCGCATTGGCGGTGAGCAGGCCGATCAGCATGTCGCCGTCGTAGATCGGCATCCGGGAGAAATCACCGGCCACCATCCGCTTGGCCGCCTCCGCCACCGGCTCCGACGGCCCGCAGGTGATCACCGGCTTCGACATCACCGCGTCGATGCGCGGCGGGTCCACCAGCAATTCCACGATCTTCTCCAACCGCTCCACGACCTCGAGGTGGGGCTCCGCGATGACGTAGCCGCCGCCCCGGTCGTGGACGATTGCGTTGCGCAGCTCGCCGATCTCGATCAGGTCCTCTTCCACCGACCGGACCCGCGGATCCCGCTTGGCCGCCTGGCGCAACATCCAGCGGAACGAGTTCCGGGTCCCCAGAAGGTCGCCCAGCGCCTCCTCCGCCCTGGCGAACGCCACGAGGAATCGGTCGGAGAGCCTCCTGGGGCGCAGCCCGGGGGTGTCGTCCGGCATGGTCACAGCTCCTGTCGGCGGAAGTGGGCGAATGCGCCTGCAACCGTCACCGCGGCGACAGTAAGGAGCACGACCGGATCCCGCCACCGCAGCCCGTCCCCTATCGCCCCATCGACAGGGTTGTAGTAGCTGAACGGGCTCAGCCACCGGGCCGTGTCGAGGAGGTCCCAGAGCCCGCCCATGAAGTCGAGCCAGTAGAACACCAGCGTCAGTCCCACGGCCCGGGCCGCCGCGTGCCCGCGCCGGGGCGCGTCCGTGGCCAGAAGCAGCGTGTACCCGCCGACCGCCAGGAGCAGCGCCGCCAGGACCCCGGCCGATGGGATGTAGGCCGTCCACACCACGTCGTCGTAGCCCTCGACCACCCGGATCCCGACCGCCGCACCGGCCAGCGCCGTCGCCGACAATACCAGCGCGCTCGCCGCGAGCAACACGGCGGTGGCCATCAGATAACGCCACCGGGCGACCGGCCGCGCCAGCACCAGGTCGAGGAACCCCGACTCCCGCTCCGCCGCCGGGATCGTGGCTACCACCATCACCGCCGCCATCCCGGCAATGAGGGGGAACGGGTGCTGGAAGCCGAACGCGATGGCCCCCGGGAAGCTGGCCAGCCCCACCTGCTCGAAGAGCGTGTCCCGCATCTCCGGGGGGATCAGGCTCGTCAGGAACGCCTCGATCCCGGTGCCCGTGTCGAGCTGGGCCGCCACCCAGACCAGGAACACCTCGAACAGGAACATGCCCGCCCCGATCGCGCCGATCAGCACGGCATGGTGTTTCACGTTGCGCCGGAAGAGCTCGTTCATAGCCCGGACCCCGGCCCCTCTCCGCCGTGCCGATTCCCCATACCTCCACCGCCCCCGCCGCCGCTGGCGCCCGGTCGGTAGAACGCCGCGAAGGCTTCCTCGAGACCCGGCTCCGGGAACGCCAGGTGCCGGACATCGTGGCGGGCCAGCACCTGGAGCACCGGACCCACGGCGCCCGCCACCTTCAGGGTGACGCGCCGGCCCTCGACCGCTTCGAGCGCCACCCCCGGCAGCTCCAGCTCCTCCCGGGGCACGTCCCCCCCGAAGTACAGCTCCATCCGCCGGACCGCGGCGTGCCGGATCGCGTCCACCCGCTCCAGCGCCACCAGCCGGCCCTCGCGCAGGATCCCGACCCGGTCGCAGGTCCGGCCCACCTCCGACAGCACGTGCGACGAGTGAAACACCGTCCGGCCCGACGACTTCGCCTCGGCCAGCAGCTCGAACACCCGCTCCCGGACCAGCGGGTCCAGGGCCGTGGTCGGCTCGTCCAGGATCAACAGCTCCGGGTCGTGCTGAAACGCCGCCACCAGCCCGAGCTTCTGCTTCATCCCCCGGGAGTATTCACGAACCCGTCGGGCCAGATCCGCCGCACCCAACCCCAGCCGCTCGCACAGCTCACCCCGCCGGCCCCGCACCCCGTCGGGGTCGTGATCGCCGAGGGCCGCCAGGAACCGGAGCGTCGCCCTGCCCGTCATGCGACCGTCCAGCTCCAGCTCACCGGGCAGGTAGCCCACTCGCCGGCGCACCTCGGGGTCCCGTGCCGGGCGGCCAAAGAGCGCTGCGGCGCCCCGGTCGGGTCGGATCAGGTCGAGGAGCAGCCGGATCGTCGTGGTCTTGCCGGATCCGTTGGGGCCCAGGAACCCGAACACCTCACCCGGCTCGATGGCCAGGTCGAGGCCCTCGATGCCGACCGTGACGCCGTAGTGGCGAGTCAGGTCCCGGGTCCCGACAACGGACTGCGAGGTCACCGAAGTCCGCTCGAGCGGCAGCGCCCCGGGCCAGGGTCCGGGAAAACGGACGGGTCCGCCTCGGGACGGGCGATCCCGGGCAACCGCCCCAGGGCAGGAACAACCACGAACCGCACGATCGGCATCGGCACGGCGCCTCCGGCTCCGCTGGCACGGGGTCTGGTCGCATTCACTATGAGAGGTTCGGCCCGTTTGTTCCAGTGTCCGTCCGGGTTACTTTCGCACTGGACCGGGCACACCGATGGCCACCGACGAGCCGGTCCTCCGATGGCCGACGCGCCGGGCGGCGCGGCCGGGCCCATGGACCATGCACGGGCGAGAGAACATGAGCTGGAGCATCGAGGATTCCCTGGAGCTCTACAACGTCGAGGGGTGGGGCATCGGCTTCTTCGGCATCGATCCGCAAGGCAGACTGACCGTCCATCCGGGCCGGGACCCCGACCGGGGCCTCGATCTCTTCGAGCTGGCCATGGACTTCGAGGAGCAGGGCGTCACCCTCCCCCTCCTCGTCCGCTTCTCCGACATCCTCCGCCACCGGGTCGAATCACTCACTCGCCGCTTCCGGACCGCCATGGACGAGTTCCAGTACGACGCCGACTACTCGCTGGTCTACCCGATCAAGGTCAACCAGCAGCGGCACGTGGTCGACGAGATCCTATCCTTCGGCGCAGACCATGGCGTCGGCCTCGAGGTCGGCTCCAAGCCCGAGCTCATGGCCGTCCTCGCCCTCTCCGAGCGGACCGACCACCTCATCGTCTGCAACGGCTACAAGGACGAAGAGTACGTGCGCCTCGCCCTCATGGCCCAGAAGCTCGGCCATGACGTCCTCATCGTGATCGAGAAGATCAACGAGGTGGATACGATCCTGCACGTGGCAGACGAGATGGACGTCCTCCCCGGCCTCGGCGTCCGGGTCAAGCTGTCGTCCACCGGCGCCGGCCGCTGGCATGAGTCCGGCGGCGAGCGAAGCAAGTTCGGACTCAGCGCCGCCCAGCTCGTGCGCGTGGTCGACCTGCTCCGCGACGCCGACCGTCTCGCGGCGCTCCGCATGGTCCACTTCCACATCGGATCGCAGGTCCCGGACATCCACAACGTGAAGGCCGCCATGACGGAGGTGGGCCGCTTCTACATCGAGCTCCGGCGCCTGGGTGTCGACCTCCAGTACGTGGACGTCGGCGGAGGCCTCGGCGTCGACTACGACGGCACCCGGTCCACCTCGGCGGCCAGCGTCAACTACTCGATCCAGGAGTACGCCAATGACATCGTCTACGCCCTGGCCGAAACATGCCGCGCGGCGGACGAGCCCATGCCCCACATCATCAGCGAGTCCGGTCGCGCCCTCACCGCGCACCACGCCCTCCTGCTGATCAACGTCATCGACATCGAGACCCAGATCGTCGAGTCGCCGGGCGACGTGCCCGAAGACGCCGATCGCCTCGTCCACGAGCTCGCTGGCACCCTGCGCGAGATCGACAGCCGCGACCTCCGGGAGATCTACCACGACGCGACCTACGCCAAGAACCTGACCTTCACCCGCTTCAACAGCGGCGTCCTCGGTCTCGCCGATCGCGCCCGCGCCGAAGGCCTCTACCTGGCCATCATGAGGCAGGTCGAGGACCGGGCCCTCCGCGACCCCGACGAGTACGCCGACATCCTGCCCGAGCTCGAGACCATCCTCACCGATCGGTACTTCTGCAACTTCTCCCTCTTCCAGTCGCTCCCGGACTCCTGGGCCATCGACCAGATCTTCCCCATCATGCCCGTCCACCGCCTCCACCAGGAGCCCACCCGACGAGGGACCCTCCAGGACGTCACCTGTGACTCCGACGGCAAGATCGACCACTTCCCCGGCGAGTGGGAGCCCCGCCGAAGCCTCCCGCTCCACGAGATCCGGCCCGGCGAACCCTACATCCTCGGCATCCTCCTCTCCGGCGCCTACCAGGAGATCCTCGGCGACCTCCACAACCTCTTCGGCGATACCAACGCCGTCCACATACGACTCTCCGAACAGGGCTACGAGGTCACCGACCTCGTTCACGGCGACACCACGACCGAAGTCCTCGACTACGTCCAGTTCGACACCCGCGCCCTCGTCGCTACCTTCCGACGAAAGGTCCGCAACGCCGGACTCCCCAAGTCCGAGGCCAATGCCTTCATCGCCGACTACATCGACGGCCTCGCCGGCTACACCTACCTCGAAGGCGAGGCCGGCCTGCGACCCGGCGCCGGCTGACCCTCAGACCGCCCACCGGCAGCGCTCCCGGGTAGCGCCTCCGATGTCCAGCCGTCCACCCGTGCACTCCGGAGGACACCCGGTCGTCCCATTATGATGACGGTACCGGGTTCCCCGACTGGCTTTCGATCGGAAAGCTAAAACACTGCTCTGCAACATCTTACACTGACAGACCAGGAGCCTGTCCACCGACGGCGCGTTCCCTGCCCTTCTGATACACACATCGACCCGGAGGGCTGTCATGTACCGAATGCTACCGCTCGTGTGTATCCTCCTGGGCGCGTCCGTCGGCGCGACCGTCGTCCCCACCGCCGTGGAGGCCCAGTCTCCGCGCCCCGGCGAGAGGCCGAAGCCAAGCGCCAGGCCGGCGCCCCGTCCGAAACCCGCCTCGCGACCCCGACCGCAGGCCAGACCGCAGTCGCGACCCAGGCCCCAGGCCCGGCCGTCGACCTCGTCGCGTCCGAAGCCCCAGGCCCGGCCGACCACGCCGTCCCGTCCGAGACCCCAGACGCGGCGGTCGACCCCGACACGGACGCGGCCCGAGGCCCGGCCGTCGTCGCCACGGCCGTCGACGCCGCAGGCGCGTCCGCAGGCCCGGACACGGACGCGGCCCGAGGCCCGGCCGTCGTCGCCACGGCCGTCGACGCCGCAGGCGCGTCCGCAGGCCCCGACGCGGACGCGGCCCGAGGCCCGGCCATCCACCCGGACGGAGCGAGAGGTGGTGACGCGTCCCACCCGGACGGAGCGGGAGGTGAGGCCGCCGTCGCGTACGGAGCGTGAATCCCGGCCTTCGGCACTGCCCCGTACCCGATCGAGGGCGAACCCGAGCCCGCCGCCCAGGGCCGTCGAGCGCCCGCCGCCCCTGTCCCGTCCGACCCGGCCCCGGGCCCGCGAGTACCGCTACAATCCGGACCGGTACCGGCGTGTGGCGGTGCGCTGGGACTCCCGGCGAGTGGGGTACTCCCATCGGTATCGGTACGACCGGTCGTGGTATCGGACGTGGCGGTACGCGCCCGGGCCGCGCTGGTACCCGGGCCGGCACGGCGTCTGGATCGAGGTGATCTACATCCGGAGTCCGGACCGATTCCGGCACGGCGCCCGGGCGGTCCGCTGCTCGGTCCTCGCCGACGAGCTGGCCTACGCCCACGACGAGTGGCACTGGCGCAACGACCGCTACCGGGGCGAGTATTGGTACGCGGAGGAGCACGACCGGTTGCTGTGGGCTCTCGAGGACGAGTGGCGCTGGGCCAGCTGCGGTCGCGTTGCGTACTTCTACGACCGGTGCGACGCCCGGGGCTGGAGCGCGATCCGGACGGCTGCCAAGGTAATCGTCGCGTTGGAGATCCTGGACATCCTCTTCGACGGCGACTGGCATCGGTGAACGTGCGGGGCGCGTGGGCTTCCCGAACCTGGAAGCCCGCGCGCGTCGCACCCGATGCCCCCTGTCCACCCCCTCGACGGCGGCTTCAGCCGGCGGGGCGGAGCCCGCACGACTCAGTAGTCCACGTGGTGTGGGTTCGAGGCCCACGCCCGCAGCACCCGGACGCCCCGATCCCGGAGCCGCTGCTCACTCTCCACCCGGCGGTCGCCCCGGTCGAGGGTCATCTCCTCGTACAGGTCGGCGTCGTCGAACCCGGCCTCCCGGGCGTCCTCCGCCGTGCAGGCGTAGACCACCCGGCGGATCCGGGCCCAGTAGATGGCGCCCAGGCACATGGGACAGGGCTCGCACGAGCAGTAGATGGTGCACCCCTCCAGGTGGTGGCTGCCCGTCCTGGCCGCCGCCTTCCGGATGGCCATGACCTCGGCATGGGCCGTCGGGTCCCGGCCCGACACCACCTGGTTCCAGCCCTCGCCGAGGACCACGCCGTCCCGGGCCACGACCGCGCCGAACGGGCCGTGGAGTCCATCCGCCGAGTGTCGCTCCGCCAGCTCGATGGCCCGGAGCAGCAGGTCGTCCGGCGACTGAGAAGTCACGCGACTCGTCCCGGCTTCGATACGGGCTCTACACGTCCAGGTTCTTGACGAACTCGGCGTTCTTCTCGATGAACGCGCGGCGAGGCTCGACGTCGTCCCCCATGAGCTGGGAGAAGATGCGGTCGGCCTCGACGGCGTCCTCGAGGGTGACCTGGAGGATGGTCCGGCTGTCCGGGTCCATGGTGGTGTGCCAGAGCTGCTCGGAGTTCATCTCGCCCAGC
>CAYMLW010000022.1:21818-23410 GCA_964391035.1 uncultured Gemmatimonadaceae bacterium | reverse complement strand
CCCCCGGTGGATTTCGTAACCCGCCTCAATACCCCACTTTCCGGATGAGAACTAGCTAGAACCAGAAGCGCAGGCGGGCATCGGCGTGCCACGCCGTCCAGTCGCTGCCGTTCTCGACGGACCCGGACAGCAGCAGCTCGACCCGGCGATCGGACGGGCGCGCGGTGAGCTCCCCGTCGACGCCGATGCTGCCCCCGGTGCGCAGCGGCCAGGCCAGGTTCTCGGATCGCCGATCCCGGGCGTATGCGGCCACGCGACCCCACGTCCCGGCCACTCCGTCCGCCCGGAGCCGTAGCCGCCACTCCCTCCCGTGGCCCCCGAGAGGGTGCCCCAGCGACGTCCGGCCATTCACCCACGGGAGCTGGAGGTGGCGATACCAGGGCGGATTGCCGCAGCAGGAGCCGGCGAAGCGGGTGTGCTCCAGCGACGCGGCGATGGCCGGCGCGCCCGGCAAGGCCGCCAGCTCGAGCCCGAACAGGAACGCCGGGACGCTCGCCCAGGCGCCGGCGCTGTCATCGAAGCCGTAGGACATGTAGGCCGCCAGCGGCACGGCCCGCCACGGCACCCGGTACCAGAGGTCCAGCGCAAAGACCTGGTTGTCCACCTCGCTCGCGTCGCCGCCGTGCATCCCGGCGAGGAACGCCAGCACGTCCCGGGGCTCGAGTCGGTTTCCCGCGCCGCCGAGGAGCGCCGCCCGCTCCACCCCGATCCGCAGCCGCGGGTGGGGCCGGGCCGAGCCGTAGAACGACCAGAGCCACGGCTCCGCGGTGGGTCCCGCACGGTCCACCCGTCCCAGGCTCACGCCGCCGCTCACCGGCCCGAGCCAGCGGAACGGCTTCGGCGGCCTCACGGGCTCCACGAACGTCACGCCCCCGCCGTCCACCGCCGGCCCACCGGCCAGGACCAGCCCCGGCGCCCCCGGCACCGGCGCCAGCCGGATGGCCCGACGTCCGCCCCAGAACCCCACCGGCCCCCAGACGGCGTGGGCGTGCGCCGACCTCAGCGCCGGGGCCCCGTCATCGCGGATCCCGACGTCCGCCTCGGCCCATACCGCCTGCGTCAGGGCCACGGCGACCCGGCCCGCCAGCGTCGCCTGCCCCACCGTCCGCTCCCCCGCCGCCACCCGCGGCCCCGTCGCCGTCGTATCGAAGGAGGCCAGCAGCTCGCCCTCGGCTCTCCGACCGGCGAGCTCGATCCAGCCCGGCAGTCGACGCGGCCCGCCCCCGTCGGGTGCCCGAACGCCGCCCCACTCCAGCCGCAGGCGACGGGCCGCGGCCGCCGCGATGCGGGCGGCCGGGGCGTTCCGGGCCGTGGCCGGGGTGTCCCCGACGGCCGGGGCGTCCCCCACGGCCGGGGTGTCTCCCACGGCCGGGGGGCCTCCCACCGCCGTGCTGTCCTCCCCGGCCGATGCCGCCTCCAACGCCCCCAGGGCACTGCCCCGGGTCCAGCCATCGGCGGCGGGGTCGAGACCCGGCGGCAGCCCGCCGAGGGCGTCCAGGCGGTGGAGCACGGGCCGGACCCAGTAGTCGGCGGGGAGCAGCGGTCCACCGGCCTGGGCGGCGGCCCGCGTCCCGCCGAGCGTCGTCCCGGCG
>CAYMLW010000022.1:15510-21808 GCA_964391035.1 uncultured Gemmatimonadaceae bacterium | reverse complement strand
GAGGGACACGACCGAAGGGCACCCGGGTCTCACCGGGTCCTCCCATCCAGCACCCGGCCCCCCGCCAGCTCGTACCGGACATCGGCGGCGTCGGCGATGGCGCTGCGGTGCGATGCGGCCAGCACCGTCACCTCGTCGCGGAGCGAGCGGAGCATGGCGCACAGCGCGGCTTCGGTCTTCGCGTCCAGCTCCGAGGTGGGCTCGTCCAGGATCAGCAGCAGCGGGTCGTGGAGAAGCGCACGGGCCACGGCAATTCGCTGCCGCTCGCCACCCGAGAGCGACGCGCCTCGCTCGCCCACCAATGTATCCGGGCCCCGGGCCAGGGAGTCCACGAACGACCACGCCCCGGCCCGACGCAGCGCCCGTTCGATCGCCGCGTCCGCCACCTCCTCGCCCAGCGCCACGTTCCGGGCCACCGTGTCGTCCAGCAGGATCGGCTCCTGCGGCACGTAGCCGATCCTGCTCCGCCACGCCCCCAGATCCAGCTCGGGCACGGGGATCCCGTCCACCAGCACCGCGCCGGAATCCGGCTGCCGGAGCCCGACGACCAGGTCCAGGAGGGTGGTCTTGCCCGCCCCGGACTCTCCGGCCAGTGCGGTCATTCGTCCGGCCGGAATCGTGAGCGATACGCCCCGGAGCACGGCTCGGCGCCCGTAGCTCATCGCCACGTCCCGGACCGTCACGCCTTCCTCAAGGCTCGGGACCCGACCGCCACCCCGGGAACCGACCTCCCGCTCCGCCTCCGCCGCCTCACTCTGACGGGTCAGTGCCCGGAACGCCGCCTCCGCGGCCGCCACGCCCTGGTACTCCGACTGGACCTCGTGGGCCCGGCCGAGGAGCCGGTGGAACAGGAAGACCCCGACCAGCAGCGTGGCGAAGGGGACCTCCGCCGTCAGGGCGAGGAACACCAGGGGCGCCAGCAGCAGGGCCAGCAGCGGTTCCTGGAGCGACCGCAGCGACTCGGCGGCCGTCACCTGCCGACGCTCCGCACGCTCCAGTTCTTCCGTCTCCCACTCCAGTACCGGCAGGTACCACCGCTCCCGGCCCATGGCCTTGATCGCCTTCAGGCCCCCAACAACGTCCAGGAGCCGGGCGACCAGCGACCGGGCCAGACGCGTCTGGTCCTCCCCCGCACGACGACTGGTCCGGATGAACACGCCGAGCACCACCGCCAGCAGCGCCGCCGCCACGAGGGCCAGCAGCCCGACCCGCCACGAGATCAGGACCACCGCGATCGCGTAGATCACGAGCTGGATCCCCGCCGCCACCGCGCCCACCAGGTGCCGGTAGGCGTACGACGCCCAGAACGCGTCCCGGCTCAACGCCGTCGCGATCTCCCCGGACCGCTCGCTCGCGTGATGACGCCACCGCGCGCGCAGCAGTCCCCGGATGAGTCGGAGGCGGAAGTCCCGCGCCACACTCGCCACCGCGAATCCGACCTGGCGCATGGCCAGCCACCGGGCCCCGCCCTTCAGCCACAGCGCCGCCACGAGCACCACCAGCAGGCTGGCCACGGTGGGCCGCAGCCCGACCCCCCGGAGCACGCCCAGCACGAGATCCTCCGCCCGACCGCTGCTCGGCCCCCCTTCCACCACGATCTCCAGCAGAGGAAGAAGGGTCAGGATCCCGAAGCCCTCCGCCGCCCCGGACAGGATCAGCAGCACCACGAGCACGGCCGATTGCCGTCGGTTTCGGAGCACGTATCGGAACAGTGGCCGGCTACCCGTCACGGGAATTCGCCCCTCCTGCAGTCACCATCGCTCCGGCCCACCCTGACGACGCACCACGAACCCGGGTCCCGGACCCGGAACCAAACTCATTCGTCACGGATTCGAGATAAAAGTCCGATTCTTGCATGGCGTTATCTATGTATCCCCCACTCCGGCAAAACTTATGGATGGTACAATGTCCGACCGTTCCCGTCTTGTTCGCTCTTTCGTTCTCCCTCTTCTTCTTCTGGGGCTGAGCGCAGCCGGGCCCGCGCCGGCGATTTCACAATCGGTGCTGGATCGGCCGCCGAATCTCCAGGGCACCTGGGCCGGCCGGAGCGGAATGGTCTATTTCAACTTCATGCACCGCTTCACGACGAGCGGTCCACCGACGCGGAAGGTGATCCAGACGCCGACGTTCCTGTTGGGGTTCGGGCTCCCGCTGAACGTGCTGGTGGGGGCGCACTACGCCACGAACTCGACGCTGGTCCCCCGGATCCCGAACGAGTGGGAGTTCTTCACGCGGTACCGCCCGCTCTCGGAGGTGGGGGGTGCTCCCTTCGCGATGTCCGTTCAGGCGGGGTACAACGAGGCGGCCCGGAGCTGGGATGGACAGCTGGCGCTGGGGAAGGAAGTGGGACCGGTGCGTCTGCTGACGGCCGGTCGCGTCTTCTCGAACGCATTCGACGCCGGAGAGGCGCGGTTCGCTCTGGCTGGTGGCGCCTCGATCCGGTTCTCGGATTTCGTGGCGCTGGCGGGCGACTACGGCGGAATCGTCGACCTGACCGAGGCGGAAGGGGAGCCCGCGTGGAGCGTGGGGCTCCAGCTCGGGATCCCGTATACACCGCACACCTTCTCGCTCCACATGTCGAATGCCCGGACGCGGACGCTCCAGGGCGCATCCGTGGGGGGCGACCGGACCCGCTACGGTTTCGAGTTCACCGTGCCCATCACCCTGTCCCGGTACTTCGGGAGCGGCGCCGGCTCGGGCTCCACCGGATCGGCGGCCAGGTCGGGCGGTGAGGGCGAGACCGCGAACCGGTCGGGGCCGGGTGCCGACGTCGTCGAGGTCGGGATGACGAACCGGCTGCTGTTCACGCCCGATACGGTCCGGATCACGGTCGGGGAGACGGTCCGGTGGCGGAACTCGTCGGTCCTCATCCACACGGTCACTGCGGACCCGGCGGCAGCCGTGAACGAGTCCAGCGTGTCACTCCCGGAGGGCGCCGGGACGTTCAACTCGGGCAACCTGGAGCCCGGCTCGACGTTCGAGCACACGTTCACCACCCCCGGCACGTACCAGTACTTCTGCATCCCGCACGAGATGGCGGGGATGATCGGCTGGGTGATAGTATCGGAATCGCAATCGGACGAGGACCATGGACCTGAATAGCAAGCTGACCCGTCGCGAAGCCCTTCTCGCGGTGGGCGCCACGGCGCTGGCCGCCTGCTTCTCGGATCGGCCGGAGGACACGACCGGTCCGGACGGGGAGGGCACGGTCGTGGAGATGACCGAGCAGCTCGTCTTCTCGCCGGAGCGGATCGAGATCCGGGTCGGGGACCGGGTGACATGGCGGAACACGTCGGACTTCGTTCATACGGCCACGTGCGACCCGGACCGGGCCGAGGACCCGGACAGTGTCCGGCTTCCGGCCGGCGCCGACCCCTGGCACTCCGGCGACGTGACGGCCGGCGCGGAGTACGGCCGGACGTTCGACGTCCCGGGAGAGTACCGCTACTTCTGCGTCCCGCACGAGTCATCCGGAATGATCGGGACCATCGTCGTTTCGGAATGAGCGCGGAGCACGCGCTCCGAGAAGCGGCCGGGGCGCGCCCGCGTCGTGGCCACACCGCCGACGCCGGGGCCCGCAACGGCCTCCGCGCCGCCGGGCTCCGCAGCTACCTCCGCGCCGGCGGCCTCCGCCTCGGCCTCCTCGTCGTCGTGCTGCTGATCCCGGCACGGCTGACCGCACAGGACCCGGCCTCGGGCGAGACTCGCCTCCAGCCGGGGGACATGGTGCGGCTCGAGGTCGGGGGCGAGCCCCACCTGAACGGGGACTACCGGGTCGTGGAAGGGGGCGTGGCGCTGCTCCCGCTCATCGGGCTCGTGGAGGTGGCGGGCCGTCGTTTCGCCGAGGTCCGCTCCGAGATCCGGGAGGGACTCGGCCGGGAGCTCCTCGACCCGGAGGTCGTGGTCGTCCCCGTGCTCCGGATCGCGGTGCTCGGGGAGGTCCGTCAGCCGGGGCTGCTGCCGGTGGACCCGACCATGTCCATGGCCGACGTGATCGCGTCCGCCGGCGGCCTGACCCCGACCGCCGACGAGGGGAAGGTCATGCTGGTCCGGGACGGCGTCGCCACCCCGCTCGCGTTCGGTGAACCTTCGACGGCCGGCAGGCCGCTCCTCTCCGGTGACCAGATCGTGGTGGGCCGCCGGAGCTGGCTGCGGGAGAACCTGAACGTGGTGCTCACCACCGGCGGATCGGTGCTCGCCGCGATCGTGACCAGCCTGATCCTGGCCGACCGATGAGCGACGAGACCCGATTCGTCGAGCCCTGGATCCGGCTGGCTCGCCGACGCTGGCGGACCGGAGCCGTCGTCTTCGGCGTGGTCGTGGCCGTCGGCCTGGCCCTCCTCTTCCTGACCCGACCCGTCTACCGCTCGGAGGCCGCCCTCCGACTCGGCGAGCCGCCGCCCTCGAGCGGCGTGAACCCGTCCGCCGGCGTGCTCTCCTTCTTCCAGCTCGGCGGCGACCCGTTCGCCAACGACCTCGAGCTCCTCGGCAGCCGATCGCTCGCCGAGGCCGTGGTCGACCGGATGGCGCTGAACGCGTCGCTGGACGCGCCCGCTGGCTGGCACCGGGACTCGCTGCTCCTCGAGCTCGAGGCCGGTCACGACACCGAGGAGGCCCGCTTCGAGGTCGAGCGGCTGGACGATGGCGCAGTCGAGATCCGCCGGGTCGCACCCGGGGACTCGCTGATCGGCCGGGTGCCGCCGGGTGTACCGGCCTCGTTCGGCGGCATCACCGTGGCCTTCCAGCCGGCCCGGGAGGACATGCCCCGGCGCTTCGCCCTGGTCACGCTGCCGTTCCGGGAGGCGACACGGGTGACGCGCTCGGCCCTGGCCTTCGAGCGACCCCGTCGCGAGGCCAACGTCGTGGCCATCGCCTACGACGACCCGGACCCGGGCGTGGCGAACGGCGTGGTCGGCGCGGCGGTCGAGTCGTTCATCCGGCTGCGCACCGAGCTGCATCACCGGGAGAGCACGCAGGCGGCGGACTCGCTGCGGGCGGTGGCCCGGGAGACGGAGCGGGAGCTGCGGGTGGCGGAGGAGTCGCTGGAGGCGCTGCAGCGGAGTCGTCGTATGGTGGCGCCCACGGCGCAGAGCGAGGCGCTGGTCGAGCGGCAGGCGGAGCTGATCGCCGGGCTCGAGCAGGCCCGGGCCACGCTCCACGGGCTGGACCAGATGCTGGATCGACTGGGGGCCGTCGAGGACCCGTCCCGGTCATGGACGGCGCTGCTCAGCTACCCGACCTTCCTCGAGAACGAGACGCTCGGCTCGATGCTCCTGCAGCTCACCGAGCTGCATGCTCAGCGGGAGGCGCTGGCCACGCGGCGGACGCCGGACAACACCGAGCTGCGGCTCCTCGATGAACGCATCGAGTACCTGGACCGGTCGCTCCGGGAGATGGCCCGGGAGTACCGGGCCGGGCTGGTCGATCAGATCGAGGCGACGGAGCCCCGGGTCCAGGAGCTGGACCGGCGCCTGGCCTCGCTGCCGGGCGACGCCCTCGAGCTGAGCCGCCGGCAGCGGGAGGTCCGGCTCCTCTCCGAGGTCCTCATCCTCACCGAGCAGCGGCTCCGACAGGAAGAGCTCCGGGAGGCGCTCACCCACGCCAACGTCCAGGTCGTGGACCCGCCGGCGCTGCGCGACCGGCCCGTCTGGCCCCGGAAGAAGCTCGGCCTGGTCGTGGTACTCCTGCTGGCCTCCGGGTTCGGCGGGCTGGGCATGGTGGTCCGGGACCGGAGCGACCCCCATGTCCGTCGGGCCGCGGACGTCGAGCGCGCGCTCGGGCGCCCGCCGCTGACCGTGGGCCCGGTAGAGGGCGCCACCGAGCTGGACCCGGCGGAGGTCCGTCTCCTGGCCGGCCGGGACGGCACGGGCAACGAGGTCGTCCACATGGTCCCGGTGAACGGGACGGGGCCGGTGCCCGGGATCGCGGGCCCGCGACTCCGGATGGGCGAGTCGATCCACGGGCTCCGGGATGCCGCCGCGCTGGCCGCGGAGGGCGGGCCCGTTGTGCTGGTGGTCGAGGCGGGGCGGACCCGGCGGGACGAGCTGCGGCGCACCGCCGGATGGATCGAGGAGGCCGGCGGTACCGTGGCCGGCGCCATCCTGGTCCTTCGAACCGCGAGGGACGCCCGGATCGCATGGGAGTGACCGCCGCCGCCCCGGGCCGTGGTCGCGACCGGCCGGATCCGCTCCCGCGACGAACGGGGGATCTGGTGCGTCGCGCGTGCGACGTGGTCGCCGCCGGCGCGCTTCTGCTTCTCACCCTCCCGCTCCTCGTGGCCGCGATGCTGGTCCTCCTC
>CAYMLW010000022.1:0-15500 GCA_964391035.1 uncultured Gemmatimonadaceae bacterium | reverse complement strand
TGCTCCTTGGGTTGCTCATCATCACCCTCTTCTTGCTGGTCCTCTTCCTCGTCCACGGCCGACTGGTCCTCTACGGCCACCGCCGGATGGGTCGGGGCGGCGTGCCGTTCCGGTGCTGGAAGCTGCGGACCATGGAGCCGGACGCGGAGCGTCGTCTGGAGGAGGAGCCGGAGCTCCGGCAGCGCTACGTCAGCAACGGGTACAAGCTGCCGCACGGGAGCGATCCCCGGGTCACCACCCTCGGGCGCTGGCTCCGCCGCAGCTACCTCGACGAGCTCCCCCAGCTCGTGAACGTTCTCAACGGGACCATGTCGCTGGTGGGGCCCCGACCCGTGGTCGAGGAGGAGCTGGACCGGTTCGAGCCGGACGCCGACCTGCTCCTGTCGGTCCGGCCCGGGATCTTCGGCGCATGGACCAGCCTGGGCCGCCGCCGACCCGGCTACCCCGAGCGCTCCCGCATCGAGCTCGAGTACATCCGCACCCGGACCCTGCGCCGCGACCTCGCGATCCTGGCACGCTCCCTCCCGGTCGTCCTGGCCGGCGCCGCCAACGGGGAGTGACCGCATGGCCGAGCCGGTCCGCGAGCTGGAGCTGAAGAGACCCGGCACCGGGCCGGGCGCCGATGCGGAGCCGGACCCTCCCGCTGGGCCCGGCGACGCGGCGGATTCGGCGGATTCGACGGACTCGGCGGACGCGACGGATTCGGCGGACGACGGCGAAGCGCTGCGCCGGGTCCTCCTCAACGCCGTCTTCCTCCTCTTCGCCTACATCATCCCCCGGGTCGCCACCTTCGCCGCCGTGGTGGTGGCCGCGCGGGCGGTGGGCGTGACCGCGTTCGGCGCCTACGGCACAGCGGCCGCGCTGGCCGTGATCCTCAGCATCGCCGCCACGCTGGGGATGATGCAGCTCCTCGTCCGCGATCTGGCCCGGGCGCCCGACGACGCGCCCGGGCTCCTGGCCGCCGCCAATATGGCCAAGGCGGGCAGCGCAGCGCTCATGCTCGCCGCCCTGGCCATCCTCACCCTCTGGGTCCTGGACTACCCGCCGAGGGTGGTCGCCGCCGCCCTCCTCCTGGGCATCGGCTACGCCATCGGCGCCTACGCCGAGAACCTCGGCGCCTACTTCCAGTCCATCGAGCGGATGGACGTGTGGATGCAGGCCCAGGCCGCCTTCGGGCTGGTATCCGGCGCGCTCGGGATCGGCCTCGTCCTCGCCACGGGCAGCATCGTCTGGTTCGCCGCGGCCCCGGCCGTGGGTCAGCTCGCCGCCCTCGGCTGGCTCGTGGTCCGGGCGCCCCGTCCGCTCCGGCTCGCGTGGGACGCCCCCTGGCCCGTCGTGCGACGGCTCCTCCGCTCCCTCGCTCTTTTCGCCGTGGCCTTCATCGCCCTTACCGCGTACTACAAGGTCGACATCCTCCTGGTGGAGTGGTGGCGAGGCGAGGGCGAGGCCGGGGTGTACGCGGCGGCGTACAAGTTCGTGGACGTGGCCCATGCGTTGGCGCTGGTGATCGCCACCGCCGTCTACCCCCGCCTGGCCCGCCTCGCCCCGGGCCGCACGGGTTCGGAGGTCGGCCACCGGGTTCAGGTGCAGGGATCGTCCGCCGGCCCGCCGGCCGGGCAACCGGCCTCGCCATGGGCGGCACGGAGAGTGGTCGAGCTGCTTCTCCTGGCCGGCGTGCCCGCCGCCGCGCTCCTCTGGCTGCTCCGGCAGCCGGTCATCGGTGGCCTGTTCGGCGCCGATTACGGCGCGTCCGTCCCGGTCCTGGCGCTCCTCGCCCCGGTCCTCCCGGTCCTCGCCCTCAACGCCCTCGGCACCTACATCCTGGCCGCCGCCCGCCGGATGACGGCCGTGGCCGCGCTCTACGGCGCGGCGCTGGGGCTGAACGTCGCGCTCAACGCGCTGCTGATCCCGCGCCTCGGCGCCGTCGGCGCCGCGCTGGCGATGCTGGTGGCCGAGGTCGCGCTCGCGGCGACGATGCTGGCCGTGCTCCACCGGGCCGCGGCCTCGGCTCCCGGGCCCCGCCCGGTGCTGGCCGTGGCCGGGGTGGTGCTGGGTGCCGGGCTGCTGGCCGCGGCCGGGCTCCCGCCCCTGGCGACGGCCGGAGCGTATTCCATTGTCGTGGCCCTGCTCTACTGGAGGCTCCGGGTGGTACCGGCCCGGGAGCTGGCGCTGCTGCGACGGGCGGTGCGGCCGTGAGGATCGTCTACGTATCGAAGGCGCTGACCGTAGCGGCCTACCGCGACAAGATCGGCGAGCTGGCGTCCCGGATCGACATCACCGCTGTGGTCCCCGAAGAGTGGGACGGAAACGAGCCCGAGCCCTCTCCTCCCGGCATGCCCCTGCCGCAACGGGTCCCGGTGCGGCTCTCCGGTCGTAACCACCTGCACCATTACCCCAGGGCGGCACTGTGGCTTGACCAACTCGCGCCCGACCTCGTCCACGTGGACGAGGAGCCGTACAGCCTGGTGACTCTTCAGCTAGGCCGGCTCTGCCGACGACGCGAGATCCCCTTCGTCTTCTTCGCCTGGCAGAACCTGCGGCGCCGGCTGCCACCTCCCTTCGCGCAGCTCCAGCACTGGGTATTCCGCAACGCCCACGGCGGTATCGCCGGGACCGATGCCGCAGCGGCCGTGCTGCGAGATGCCGGCTTCGACCGACAACTCCGGGTCATACCGCAGTTCGGCGTCGACCCGTCCCGATTCACGCCCGATCCCGTCCTGCGACGCCAGTCACGGCAGGAGCTCGACCTCGGCCCCGGTGCCTTCGTGATCGGCTACGGCGGCAGGCTTGTCCGGGAGAAGGGCGTCCACGTGCTACTCGAGGCATTCGAGCGCCTGTTCGGCCCAGATCCGGACCATAGCCCCCACCTCATCATCATCGGGGACGGCCCCGAACGAGCCCGACTCGAATCCGGTGTCGCCCGCGCCGGGGTCGCCTCACATGTCCACTTCCTCGGGCACGTCCCCTCAACCGGGATGCCCGCGGCGCTTTCCGCCGTGGATGTCCTCGCCCTTCCGTCGCTCGGCACAAGCACGTGGGTCGAGCAGTTCGGTCGGATCCTCGTGGAGGCCATGGCCTGCGGGGTGCCCGTCGTAGGGTCCCGCTGCGGTGAGATCCCCGACGTCATCGGGGATGCCGGCATGGTGGTCCCATCCGGCGATCCCCGGGCTCTCGCCGCGGCTCTTGATCGGCTTCGGCAGGACGAGGACCTCAGAACACGCAACGCCGTCGAGGGGCGTCAACGGGTGGTCGCCGAGTTCACGCAGGAGCGGATCGCGGAACGCACCCTCGAGTTCTACGAAGAGCTGCTCGGGGCCGAGGCGGCCACATGAGACACGCCGCCCCCTCTCCCGGTGCCCGGCGACTGCGGGGCGGACGGATCGCCCGCCTCGACGACTGGCTCCCGGTCTCGGCAGTCCTGATCCTGGCTTCGGGCGTTGTGGTCGCGCTGGCCGGAGCCGCCTCGCGGAACCTGCCACTGGCCGCTGGGGGCGGGGCCACCGCCGCTCTCGGCCTGCTGGTCCTAATGAGCGGGGGCTGGCTCGACGGGCTTGCTCTCGTGGCGATCTCGCTGCCGCTTCCTGCCCTCGCCAACACCGACATCGCGAGGATCGCGCCTGCCGCTCTCCTGACGCTGCTCGTCCTCGTCGCCTGGATCGTCCGGTACCCGACCCGACGGCAACAACCGGGTTTCGGCCCGATGCCCCGGCGGGCTACTGCGGCACTCGTGGCGGCTGTGGTCCTGGCGACACTCTTCGCGCAGCACCGTATGGCCGCTTTCAGGGAGATGACGAACCTGCTGCTGATGATCGGCCTCCTCCTGGTCGCGGTGGAAGAGCTCGACGATTCCCCTACGAGGGCTCAGGCCCTGGCGAGGCTTCTCGCCGCGGTAGCCGGATTCACCGGTCTCGCCGCTGTGCTCCAGTCGCTGGGATTGCTCCCTGCCCGCTTCGAGCTCGCCGGCACGCCGTTGTATCGGGCGACGGCAGGCTTCGGCTGGCCGAACGAGCTGGGCCTGTTCATGGCGGTGGCGCTGCCGCTCGCCGTCTGGGCCTTCCAATCCGCCCGGGCTCCATTGCAGAAGGCGGCCTTCCTGGCCGCCGTCACTGCGGCGGCAGCAGGGCTCGCCGTGACGTTCTCCCGGGGGGGCTGGCTCGGTTTGCTGGCGGCCACACCCGTTCTCTTCCTTAGCGGCGACCGACGATCCGGGCTGCGGCTCTCGATGGGGCTGGTGCTCGGGGTGGTGGGCCTGGACCTACTGCTGGGCGGGATGCTCTCCAACCGCGCGGTCGCGGCCATCGATGACCCGTACGTGGTGCAGCGGCTGGCGCTGATGCTGACCGGCCTCCTCATGTTCCTCGATCATCCGGTGGTGGGCGTCGGTCCCGGTGGCTTCGCCGAGAGCCTGCCGGAATACGGGCCACAGGTGAGTTGGCTCTGGGACTACGTGGGGTCGGCTCACAACGCGTACGTGGAGGTGGCTGCCGAGATGGGCTCGATCGGGCTGCTGGCGTTCGTCGCGTTTCTGGGAACCGTCCTCGTGGTCCTGCTGCGCAGTGTGCGACAGGAAACGCGCGAACAGCCGGTGCCTCCGGGTCGGCTGACGCTGCGACGCGCTCTCCTCTGGTCATTCGCCGCCGTCTGTACGGTCAGTTTCTCGGTCTGGCCGCTGGCCCACGGGATCGGACAGCTGGCCATCCTCGTAGCCGCCATGGGACTCGTACTGGCCCAGACACGGGATCATCGCGCGGGAGAGCAGCCATGAAGATCGCGGTGAACGGCCGGTTCGTGGTGGCTCGGGCGACCGGTGTGCAGCGGGTCGCCCGGCATCTGATAGAGCAGCTGAGGGTCCGGGAGGATGTCGTCCTGTACCTGCCCCGGGGCTGCCCACCGCCTTGGGCGGACGATGGCCGGGTACGAACGGGACTCCTCCGCGGCATTCCCTGGGAGCAGCTCGAGCTTCCGGTCAGGACGCTGCTCGGTCCCGCCGACGTCGCGCTGGATCCGGCCAACACGGGGCCGCTTCGGGGCGGACGGCGCGTTCTGGTCCTACACGATGT
This sequence comes from uncultured Gemmatimonadaceae bacterium, assembly GCA_964391035.1. GTDB lineage: Bacteria > Gemmatimonadota > Gemmatimonadetes > Longimicrobiales > RSA9 > JAWVYT01. The sequence continues at coordinate 10,440 of CAYMLW010000022.1, read as the reverse complement.
CTTCCCGATCACGAACCCGGAGTGGTACACGACCAGTTTTCGCGCGTGGTTTCGGCTCGTCGGGCGAGCGGCACGACGGGCGGAGCGGGTGGTCATGTTCTCGGAGTGGGCTAAACGGCAGGCCGTACGGGCGCTCGGGCTGCGACCGGCTCGGGTCGTTGTGGCGACACAGGGCACGTCCCCGTTCGACCACCCGCCACCGCTCGAGCACGTCGACGCAACTCTCACACGCTTCGGCCTGTCGCCAGGGTACCTCCTGACCGTGGGGGCCGGGGACGGGCGGAAGAACCTTGCCTTCCTGGATCACGTGCTCAGGCGACTCCGGGAGCGCGGCATTCCGGACGCGAGGCTGGTCATGGTCGGCACCGCCTACGGACACGTGCAACGCTCCGGGCACCAGCCGGGGCCACGCCTACCGATCCGCCGGCTGGGCCACGTGACGGACCGGGACCTTCATGGCCTCTACGCCGGCGCGGGCGCGTTTTGTTTTCCTTCACTCGCGGAGGGGTTCGGTCGTCCCCCCCTCGAGGCCATGGCGTGCGGGACGCCGGTCATCGCCGCCGACTACGGCTGTGCCCGGGAGGTCCTGGGCCACGCGGCCGAGATACTCCCGCTGGACCCCGGCGCCTGGGTCGACGCCATCGCCGGCCTGTTGACCGACAGATCCAAGCGTCGGCGCCGCATCGAGGCCGGCCGGGCCCACGCGGCCGGCTACCGGTGGGAGGACGCGGCCCGGCAGGTGCTGGCGGCGTGTCGGGCGGCGCTCGGGGAGTCGCCTGGAGCCGCGCCGGGCGCGGGCCGGGGAGGCCGCTGATGGGCGTCGCACTGGTCCACGACTGGCTCACGGGGATGCGGGGCGGCGAGCGGGTGCTCGAAGGGCTGCTCGAGCTGGTCCCGGACGCGGAGATCTTCACGCTGGTGCACGTGCCCGGCGCGGTCTCGGAGCGGATCGAGACCCGGCCGATCCATGTGCCCCGGGGCGGCCGCCACCAGCTGGCCGGGCGCTACTACCGCTACGCGCTGCCGCTGATGCCCCGTCTCGTCGAGCGGTTCGACCTCGAGGCCTTCGACCTGGTGATCTCCAGCAGCCACGCCGTGGCCAAAGGCGTCCGGCCCCCGCCGAGCGTGCCCCACCTGTGCTACTGCCACACGCCCATGCGCTACGTCTGGGATCGATACGACGACTACTTCGGCCCGGGCCGGGCGTCGCCGCCGGTCCGGGCCGCCATGGCCCTCGCCGCGCCCTGGCTCCGGTCCTGGGACCGGCGCTCCGCGGCCCGGGTCGACGCGTTCGTGGCCAATTCCCGCCACGTCCGCGACCGCATCCGCCGCCACTACGATCGCGACGCCGCCGTCGTCCACCCGCCGGTCGACGTGGGCCGGTTCCGGCCCGCACAGCATCGCGACGACTACTACGTCTGCCTGGGCGCGCTGGTCCCGTACAAGCGGGTGGACCTGGTGATCGAGGCCTTCAACCGGCTGGGCTGCCGGCTCCTGGTGGTGGGCGAGGGCGGCGAGCGGAAGCGGCTCGAGCGGGCGGCGGGCCCCGGCATCGAGTTCACCGGGCGAGTGTCGGGGGAGCGCGTAGCCGAGCTGCTGGGCCGCGCCCGGGGGCTGGTCCACGCCGGGGTCGAGGACTTCGGCATCACCCTGGTCGAGGCCCAGGCCGCCGGCACGCCGGTGGTCGCCCACGGCGCCGGCGGCGCGCTGGAGACCGTGGTCGGCGTCGGCAACGGCGCCCGCCCCACCGGGGTGCTCTTCGACCGCCAGACGCCGGAGGCCGTGGCCGACGCCGTGCTCCGGCTCGAGGCCACGGAGTTCGACACCGAGGCGCTCCGGAGCAACGCCCGCCGCTTCGCCCCCGCCCGGTTCCGGGAGGGAGTCCGCCGGGAGCTGGCCCGGTTGCTGGAGACGGCGCGGTGATCCGGGTCGTCCACGTGGGGTTCCACCTCGACCGCCAGCGCCGGCCGCCGGAGGCGCTCCTCGAGGCGTGGCCCACGCTGACCGGCGTGGCCACCGCCGTCGCCCGGGCGGGCCTGGACGTGGCCGTGGTCCAGCCGGCCCACCGCGACGCCACCCTCGAACGGGACGACGTGACCTACCGGTTCGTCCGCGAGCGCCCCGCCCTGCTGCGCCGGGGCACCCCCGGCACTCGCCCCGTCCGGGCCCCCGCCGCCGCCACCCTCGAGGCCGTGGCCGCCTTCGAGCCGGCCGTGGTCCACCTCAACGGCCTCGCCCTGCCGGCGTTCGTCCGCCGCCTGGCCGACCGCATCGGGGCCCCCATCCTCGCCCAGGACCACGCCGACCGACCCCCGGCGCCCTGGCGCCGACCCGCCGCCCGTCGCGCCATGCGCGCCTGCGACGCCGTCGCCTTCACCGCCCGGGAACAGGCCGAGCCCTTCTTCGACGCCGGGCTCTTCCTCGCCGGGCTCCCGGTCCACGAGGTGCCCGAGTCGTCGACCGACCTGTGTGAGGACCCGGCTGCCCCGCGGCACGACTTCCCGGGCGACCCGTGCCTGGCGTGGGTGGGGCACCTGGACCGGAACAAGGATCCCCTCACCGTCCTGGACGGCCTGGCCGCCGCGACACCGGACCTCCCCGACGCCCGGCTCTGGTGCTGCTTCCTCGAGGCCCCGCTCCTAGCCTCTGTCGAGCGACGGATCGCCGCCGACCCGCGGCTCCGCGGCCGGGTCCGCCTCCTCGGCCCGTGCGACCGGGGCCGGGTCGAGAGCCTCCTCCGCTCGGCCGACGCCCTCGTCCTCGGCAGCCACCGGGAGGGGAGCGGATACACGGTGATCGAGGCCATGGCGTGCGGCGCGACCCCGGTGGTGACGGACATCCCGTCCTTCCGGAAGCTGACCGGCGACGTCGGCCTCCTCTGGCGCGCCGGCGATGCCCTCGACCTCCGACGCGCCCTCCTTCGTCTGGCCGAGCGCGATGAGACCGCCCGGCGGCGGGTGCGGGACCGGTTCGAGAGGGCGCTGTCGTGGGACGCGGTCGGGAGCCGGCTGGCGGAGATCTACCGGGCGCTGGCCGCCCGGCGCCCGGGCGAGGCCGGCACGCCATGAGCGGCGCGCCATGAGGATCGCCATCATCGTCCCCGGGGGCGTCGACCCCAGCGGGACGCACCGGGTCATCCCGTGCCTGCTCTGGCTCCTCGAGCGGGTCTCCCGCCACCACGAGACCCACGTCTTCGCCATGCGGGGCGACGCCGGCGGCGCCCGCTACCCGCTCCGCGGCGCCACCATCCACGACGTCCCCGGCCACGGCCGGCGGACGCTGCCCACGATGCGGGCGATCCTGGGGAAGAACCGCCGCGCGCCCTTCGACCTCCTGCACGCCTTCTGGGCCTCCGGACCCGGCGTGGTGGCCGGGCTCCTCCGACCGCTGGTCCGCCGACCCATCCTCCTCCACCTCCCGGGCGGCGACCTGGCCGCCATCCCCGACATCGGATACGGAGGCCGGGTCGACCTCCCCGGCCGGCTGCGCACCCGCCTCGCCCTCGCCGCCGCGACGCGACGCACGGCGCCCAGCCACGCGATCTGCCGCGACGCCGACGCCCTCGGCTACCCGGCCCGTCGCCTGCCCCTGGGCGTCAGCCGTCGGGAGTGGCCAACGAGGCCGCCACGGCCACGGGATCCGGACCGGCCGGCCCGACTCGTCCACGTGGCCGGGCTCAACCAGGTCAAGGATCAGGGCACGCTCCTGCGGGCGGTCGCCCGGCTGGCCGACCGGGGCGTGGACTTCACACTCGACATTATCGGCACCGACACCCTCGGCGGCGAGGTGCAGCGACTGGCCCGGACCCTCGGGCTCGAGAATCGCACGCGGTTCCACGGGTTCCTGACCCAGGAGCGGCTGCGGCCCGTCGTCGCCGGTGCGGACCTGATGCTGGTCTCCTCCCGCCACGAGGCGGGCCCCGTGGCCGCGGTCGAGGCCGCCATGGTCGGCGTCCCGACGGTGGGGACCGCGGTGGGTACGCTGGAGGAATGGGCGCCCGACGCGGCGGTCGTCGTCCCCGTCGGTGACCATCGCGCCCTGGCCGCTGCGACCCGCCGGCTCATCGAGGACGACGAGCGGCGCCTCCGGATCGCGACCGCCGCCCGGGACCGGGCCATGGCGGAGGACGCCGACTGGTCGGCGCACCAGGTGCTCGCGCTGTATGATGAGCTCACACGATGAACCGGACGCCATGACCGAGCCCATCGACTACGAGCCCGTACCGGACCCCCTGTACCGCGACCCGCCGCTTCCGCACCGGGCCACTCTCCCGGTGCTCGGCATCCCGGTCCGGTTCGCCTCCAATGCGCCCGCGGTGGTCGCCGCCGCCGAGGAGGCCTTCGGCCGGTGGCGGGTGCTCGAGGCGACCCCGGAGCTGATCGGGCCGGAGGGCGTGGACGTCACCGTCGTGGTCCAGCCGGGGGACGAGGGGGCGGGCGAGCACGCCGAGATCTACCACCGCGCCCTCGGCGGCGAACGCATCCTCTTCGGCTCACGGGGCAGCATCGCGCTCTCCGACCCGCCCCGGCGCGAGGCCGTCGGGTTCGTGACCCCCGCCCTGGTCGCCGATCGGCAGCACTTCCGCTACGCCATCGTCGAGGCCGTGGTCCTCAGTCTCCTGTCCAGCCACGACCGCCAGCCGCTCCACGCCGCCGCCCTCGCGCGTGACGGCGCGGCCGTCATCCTCACCGGCCGCAGCGGCGTCGGCAAGAGCACCCTGGCCTACGCCGCCGCACGCGCCGGATTCCAGGTGCTGGCCGAGGACACCGTCCATCTCCAGCTCCGGCCCCGGCTCCGGATCTGGGGCCTGCCCGGATTCCTCCACCTGCCCGTCGATGCCCGGGAACGGTTCCCCGAGCTGCACGAGCTGACCCCCACCCTTCTCGCCAACGGCAAGAGGAAGCTGGCCGTGGACCTCGGCGCCATGGGCGCGCTCCCCGACGTGCCCGCCGTCGACCGGGCCGCCCTCTGCATCCTCTCCCGCGACGACACCGGGGGCCCGCCCGGGCGGGTGGCGCCAGACGCCGTCGCAAACATCCTCATGCGCGACCTCGAGCTGGGCTTCGACCGCTTCGAAGACACGCTGAGAACCCCACTCGAGCTCCTCGCCGCACGCGGCGCATGGCAGCTGTCTCTCCCGCCGGACCCGGCCGACGCACTGCCCTGGATCGAGCACATGCTACAGGACGTCCGTTCCGCCGCCTGACACAGCGCTCCGGCATCCAGCGTCCAGTGACCAGCGTCCAGTGACCAGCGTCCGGCGTCCAGCGTCCAGTGACCAGCGTCCAGTGACCAGCGTCCAGCGTCCAGTGGCCAGCGACCAGCGTCCAGGTGACCAGCGTCCAGTGACCAGCGACCAGCGTCCAGCGTCCAGCGTGCAGCGACCTGTGATCCGTGACCTGCAACCCGCCCCCACCCCGCCGATCCACGCTCCTCGGTTCATCGTCCGACGCACAGCTCGCATGATGGTATCCTCCAGCTCGGTTCGCCGTTAAGCCATTGTTGGACTGTGAGTTAGAGCAAACGACGTTCTGGATGGGGGCGGGAGCCAGGCATCCATCCGGAGACGCGACCGCGGGCACGCACCCCGTGCTCGTACGGCACGCCGCGTGCGTCGGCGAAGGGATGACCCCACGATGCCGGACTCGAGGACGGAGATGACGGACGCTGCCAGGTCAGAGGCGGCCCGAGAGGAGGCTGACGGCGCCTGGAGGAGTCGCCGGCGCGTGGGGTGGGTCTGTCGGTCCTGGTGCTGGCGCTCATCACGGGGTTCCTCGTCGGCTGCTGCTGTGCCCACGCTCCTCCCGCCCCACCGGGTCCGGCGCAGGCCGCGAGCTTCGATACGACGAAGGCGGTGCCCAGCAGCGTGGTGTCGGACACGATCACGCTGATCGAGATGCGCAACGTCCATTTCCGTCTGAGCGGCGACCTGGCACTCGAGATCCACCGGCTCTCGGGCGCGATGATTCCGCAGGGCCGGTCGTACGTCTACTTCGACGACCCGTCGGGCTACGTGATCCGGGTCCAGTCGATCCTCGGCGCCCTCGCCGGCGACGTGCTCCCCTTCTGAATCCGATGCGTTCCGGCGTTCCGAGCCCGAGGCGACACGCCGCCCCCCGGCCGTCCGACCGATGATCGAGCCCCGGGCCCTTCCGGAATCGGGCGACATTGCCCACCACTACGACGAGCTCGACCCGTTCTACCGGGCCCTCTGGGGCGAGCACCTGCACCACGGGCTCTGGACCACAGGCCGGGAGTCGGCCCGGGAGGCCGCCATCGCCATGGTCGACGAAGTGGCCGTGAGGGCCGGGATCGGGCCCGGCTCCCGGGTCTGTGACGTCGGCTGCGGATACGGCGCGCCGGCGCGGCGCCTGGCCGGCCGCGGCGCCCGGGTCACCGCCCTGACCCTCTCGCCAGCGCAACACGGCCACGCGACCCGGGCGCCCCCGCGGGACGCTCGGCCAGCGGCGCCGCGCTTTCTGCTCCGTGACTGGCTGGCCAGCGACCTGCCGGCGGCGAGCTTCGAAGCGGTCATCGCCATCGAGAGCCTGGCGCACATGCCGAGCAAGCCGGCGGCGCTGGCGGAGGCGGTCCGGGTCCTGAAGCCCGGCGGCCGCCTCGTCGCCTGTGTCTGGCTGGCGGGGCCGGACCCGGCGCCGTGGGAGGTCCGGCACCTGCTCCGCCCCACCTGCGAGGAGGGCCGCCTGCCCGGGCTGCCCGACGCCGGGGAATACGTCCGATGGGCCCGGGACGCCGGGCTCGCCGACGTGGAGCTGGAGGACGTGTCGGCGCGGGTGGCCCGGACCTGGTTGGTCTGCGCCCGGCGAGTCCTCGGCGCCCTCGTCCGGCCCGACGCGTGGCGCTACCTCCTCGACCGCCGCAACCGGGAACGACGCTTCGCCCTCAGCGTGCTCCGGCTGCTCGTGGGCTACCGGACCGGCGCCATGCGCTACGGCATCCTCACGGCCCGGCGGGGGAACGCCGCCCGATCCGCCCGTGATGCCGGCGGCGCTACCCGTCGGGGCTGAGGACGCCCCCGCTACTCCGCGGCCAGTGCCCGGACCGGGTCGCCCCGGGCCGCCCGCCGGGCCGGCAGCCAGCTGGCCGCGAGGGCCACGGCGGTCAGGAAGAGGGCCACGCCGACGAACGTGGCGGGGTCGGTGGCGCTCACGCCCCAGATCATGCTCTGGAGGAACCGCGTCAGGAGCAGCGCGCCGACGGCGCCCACGCCGATCCCCAGCAGCACCGGCAGCACCCCCTGCCGGGTCACCATCCGCGTGACCTCCGCCTCCCGGGCGCCCATGGCGATGCGGATGCCGATCTCCTTGGTCCGGCGACGGACGCCGTAGCTGACCACGCCGAAGATCCCGACGGCGGTCAGGAGCACGGCGAGGCCCGCGAAGAGCGTCATGAGGACGGCGTTGAACCGCTCCCGGGCCAGCGACTCGCCCAGGACGTCCTCCATGGTCCGCAGCGTGGGCGGCGGGAGGGACGGGTCGAGGGCGGCGAGATCCCGTCGCAGCCGGTCGACGGCCGGGCCCGGTCGGTCCGTGCGCAGGAGGATCACGGGCCGGGTCTGCATCGCAGCCTGCCGCCGCGGCACCCACAGGGTCCGCTTCGGCTCCTGTCGCAGCGACAGCTCACGCATGTCCGCCACCACCCCCACGATCTCCGCCGACTCGCCCTCGAACTCCGGGCCGATCCAGCGGCCGTCGTAACGGCCGATGTCGATCCCCTGCCCCAGCGGGTCGGTGTCCGGGAGGAACTGCCGGACGAACGCCTCGTTCACGATCACGACCCGGCGCGACCCGGTGTCGTCCCCCTCGGTGAAGCCTCGCCCCCGGAGCACGGGCGTCCCGACCACATCGAAGTACCCGGGCGACACGGCCCGCCACTCCACGTCGCCGGCCCAGACCTCCGGGCGATCCGCGAGCTGCATGGGCAGGTTCCAGCCGCGCTGGAGCGGCATGCTGCTGGCCAGCGCGAGCCCCGCGATGGGACCGGCTGCGGCGCGAGTCCCGGGGGAGGCCTCCGCCGCGCCACGGACCGGTAGCCCCGATGCCACGCCGCGCCGGAGGCGATCCAGGAGCCGGCCCTCGAACGCGGCCTGGGCTTCGGCCGGATCGTAGCGCTCGGGCCAGCGCGGGACCGTGGCCGTGACCAGCCCGTCGGTGCCGAATCCCGGGTCCACGGAGCGGAGCTCGAGGAGCGTCGAGATCAGGAGCCCGGCGCCCACCAGCAGCACGACGGATACGGCGGCCTCCGCGGTCACCAGTGCGCTCCGCAGACGCCGACCCGAGTCCGTGCCCCGGGTCCGTTCCCGGAGTCCGGCGAGACCGCGCCGCGCGGTCGGCAGCGCGGCCGCCAGGCCGAAGACCGCCGCCGTGAGGACCGCCGCCCCGAACGTGTACAGCACCACCCCCGGGTCGAGCCCGATCTCCCCGGACCGGGGCAGCTCGTACGGGACCGCCGCGACCAGCGCCCGGGTCGCCCAGGCCGCGAGCCCCAGGGCCAGCACCCCGGCCACGAGGGACAGGGCCAGGCTCTCCGTCAGAAGCAGGCGCACGAGCCGGCCACGGCTCGCTCCCAACGCCGCCCGCACCGCCAGTTCCCGCTGCCGCTCCGTGGTCCGGGCCAGGAACAGGTTCGCCACGTTCGCACACGCGATCAACAGCACCAGCCCCACCGCCGCCAGCATGATCCACAGCACGCCGCCCAGCGACCCCACGTAGATCTCCTGGTAGCTGGTCAGCCCCATCCGGCCCTCCCGGCTCGCCTCCACCAGCTCCGGGTTGTCGGTCAGGAACCGGGACGACAGCGTGGCCAGCTCCGCGGCCGCCCGGTCCCGGTCCACGCCGGGAGCCAGCCGGGCAATGGCCGGGTAGTTGCGGCCCTCGTCCAGCGGGTCCGCGTCCAGCTGGAACGGCACCACGAAGTCCCGGTAGCCCGCCAACTGGGGGAACCGGTAATCCGGCGACAGCACGCCGATCACCGTCCGCGGCTCGCCCCCCAGCCCGATGTCCGCTCCGATCACCCCCGGATCGCCGCCGTACCGGCTCTGCCAGAGACCGTGGCCCAGAACCACCACGCGGAGCCCGCCGGGCCGGTCCTCCGCCTCCGTGAACCACCGGCCCAGCACCAGCGGGTAGCCCACCACCTCCAGGAAGTCCGAAGACGCCCGGATCCCCTCGACCACGACCTCCTCCGCGCCCCGGCCCAGCCCGACCTTTTGGCCCCGGTACGTGGCCAGCCCCGTAAACGACTCCGCCCGCTCCCGGAAGTACTCCACCTTGTACGCGCTCAGGTACCCCTGCGCACTCCCGGCACCCCAGTCCCAGCCCAGGTGCACCACACGCTCCGGCTCCGGGAACGGCAGCGGCCGCAGGAGCACCCCGTTCACTACACTGAAGATCGCACTGTTCGCACCGATCCCCAGCACCAGCGTGGCCACCGCCACCACCGTGAAGACCGGATTGCGTGCCAGTGTCCGCGCCGCGAACCGCAGATCCTGCCCCAACTCCTCCCGCCACTCCACTCGCGCCATCTTCCGCTCCCGCCGCCTCGCGATCCGCTCCAGCTCCGCCCGCGTCGACTCCATGTCCCCGAAACGGGCCAGCGCCGCTTCCCTCGCCCGCGATGGATCCGCTCCGCGGGCCACCAGCTCCCGCGTCCGCTCCCCGATGTGGAACGCCAGCTCCTCGTCGATCTCCCCCACCAGGTTCCGGCCGAAGAGCCGTCGCCAACGCTCCGCCAATCGCCCCCGCTCCGCCATCCTCGCCTCTCCGCCCCTACGCCAGGGCCGGCAACGCAGGCGCGTCCAGGGCCGCATACACCGCCTCCGCGTACCGCCGCCAGCTCGCCACCTCCGCGTCCAGTTGCCGGCGACCCTGCCCCGTCAGATCGTAGTACTTCGCTCGTCGGTTGTTCTCGCTCGTCCCCCACTCCGACCGGATCCAACCCTTCTCCTCCAGCCGGTGCAGCGCGGGATACAACGACCCCTCCCCCACCTGCAGCACGTCCGCCGTGGCGAGCTCCACCCACTTCGCCACGCCGTACCCGTGACGCGGCCCCCAGCTCAGCGCCTTCAGGACCAGCAGGTCCAGCGTCCCACGCAGGATGTCGGTGTTCGTGGCCACCGTCGTCTCCCCTTTCCCCCTCGGGTTCCGATGGGTTCATGGATACGGCGCTTCCCATCGGAACGCAAGGGGAACGGCGCGGACCGTGCATTGAACCGACAGGGTCCGGGTCGCTATCTTGTCCCCGCGCAGGAATAATCCCCCCCCCCCGCACAGAGGAACTCTCATGAAGCGCGTCCTTCGCTGGACGGGCATCGTCGTGGGTTCGGCGATCGCCCTGGTTCTCCTGTCCGCCGTCGTCCTGTATGCCCTCGGCCGCGGCCGTATGGCATCGACGTACGAGCTCGAGACGCCGGTGGTCCCG
>CAYMLW010000021.1:0-23562 GCA_964391035.1 uncultured Gemmatimonadaceae bacterium | reverse complement strand
GCCGTCGCCGCAGCCGGCGCTCCCGACCTCCTCGCCCGGCGTCTCGCCGGGCTCGTTGGTCGTGCAGCCGCCCGCCAGGGTGGCCAGGCACGCCAGCCACGCGACGGATCGGGCCCAGGGCGTCCTCACTGGATCCCCTCCGGCCAGCGCAGGGACTCCGGGAGGGGCTGGCAGCTGACGATCTCGGGCGTCTTCCGGAACGCCACGCCGTCGGCGTCTTCATTGACGCCGGTCAGCACGAGGTTGGCCCAGTCGTCGAAGTCCCGGAGCACGTCGAACCTCTCATCGCCCTCGCCCGAGGAGTTGGTGTTGATGTCGACCTGGATCCCGAGGTCGCTGGTGTCGCCATCGCCGTTCCAGTCCCAGCCGACGGTTCCGGGACCGCAGATCCCGTCGGGCTCGTCGAGGTCGTTCTCGTCGAGCGCCGGGCGCGTGCCGTACGAGTAGTCGAGGACGCCGTCGCCGGGGGGCGTGCAGTTGTCGTCGACCCCCGGGAACTGGTAGCGGTAATTCATGACGGAGTTGTAGTTGGGCTTGTAGTTGGGGAGGTTCGTGTCGCCGCCGTGGCGCAGGCCCAGGTTGTGGCCGAGCTCGTGGACGATGGTGTGGGCCACGGCGGTGGTATGGTCGTAGAAGCACTGGAGCGAGACGATCATGTCGTCGTGGCCGATCTCGGCCTGGCCGGAGCTCGACGAGTCCAGGTTGTAGTTGTGGAGCATGAGGACGTAGTGGAAATAGCCCTCCCGCTCCAGCCCGAAGTTCGCGGCCTTGTGGTCCAGGTACTCCCGCTGGTTGACGCCGCCCACGATGACGCCATCGGAGTCGTCGACCAGGTTCCCGCCCGTGAAGACGCCCCCCTGACCGTAGTCGTGGACGATGTGGATGCCGGTGGTGCCATCCGGATTCGGCACCGGCGCACTGGCGAACACGGCGGTGACCAGGTCGAGGGCCGCCGGCGTGGGCCGGTGGGTGTGGGCTTCACAGTCCTTGGCGTCCGCGACCCAGTCGTACTCCATCAGGATGTCCTTCCGGAGCGGGCTGACGCCGAAGGCCGGGAGATCGAGCCCGGCCAGGGTGCCGAGAACCTCGTCGCCATCGGCGAGGCCGTCCCGGTCGGTATCCCGCTCGTTCGGGTCCGTGCCGGTGTCCAGCGCGTCCACGAACACCCCGGTGCCGGTCTCCGCGCAGTCCGGGAGGCGGTCGCCATCCCGGTCCGGGCTGTCCGGCGTGCACGTCGCTCCAGGCACTTCGAGCTCGGCCAGCAGGACGGCCCCGTCGTAGGCCGTGAAGCCGTAGACCAGGACGTACCAGGTGCCGGCAGCCGGCGGCTCGAACACACACTCCTCCCGGTTCCCCTGGAGTACGGAGCTGCAGTCGAACCCACCTTCCTCCGTCCCGGCCAGGCCGTTCAGGCGGACGTACAGATCGGCGTCCCCGTTGCCGCCGGTGAGAATGAAACGCAGCCGGACCGCGTCCGGGTCCCCGGGCACCTCGACGATGAAGTGGCGCTGGGAGCCACGACCCGCGCCCAGCCCCGTCACCGCCTCGCCCAGCTCGAGCCTCACCACGCCCACGATGATCCGGATGGTGGCCGAGCCCGTGGCGCCCCGGTCGTCCGTGGCCGTCAGCGTTATGGTGTGTAGCCCCGGTCTCAGGTCGGACCGGGTCACGCTCGGGCCCGTGCCGAACTCGCCGTCCTGGCTGCTCGTCCACACGAAGCTGCTGCCGTCCAGCGCCCCCGTTTCCTCGTCCACCGCCTCGCCCCGGAACACGATCACCGCGCCATCCTCGAACGCCTCCCCTTCCGCCGGTTCCGTGATCGTCACCTCCGGTCCCGGGTTGACGTAGATCTCGACCGAGTCCGTCGCCGTGCCGCCCCGGGAGTCGGTCGCCGTCAGCGTCACCGCGTGCGTCCCCGCCGACAGCCCGGGCCGCCGGACCGTCACACCGTCACCGAGGAACCCGTCCACATCGCTCGTCCACAGCAGCGACGTCCCGGTCAGCACCCCGTCCTCCGGGTCCGTCGCCGAACCCTCGAAGAAGGCCTGCTCACCCTCGTTCAGCACCGCCCCGTCCGACGGCTGGAGGATCTCCGCCGACGGCAGCGCGTTCACCACCACCTGGACCGCCGCCGTGTCCGCGCTCCCCTCCGAATCCGTCGCCACCAGCACCACCTCGTGCTCCCCCAGCGACAGGCCCGACACCGTCACCGTCGTTCCGCTCCCCAACGACCCGTCCACGCTGCTCGTCCACTGCAGCGCGTCTCCGGTCAGGTCACCATCCTCCGGGTCCGACCCCGAGCCCACCAACTCCGCGGGCAACCCCGCCTCCAGGATCGCTCCGGCCGCCGGCCGCGCGATCGTCGCCGTCGGCGCCTCGTTCGGGCCCAGGATCAGGTCACACCCGGCCATCGACACGGGCGCCAGAAGCAGCACCACGAGGAACGAATAAGGCCGCGCACGCGTGGACCGGAAAGCCCTCGGCACAGCCGGCTCCGGCTCGGCCGGCGGATGGGGGTCGATCATCATGCCCCACAAGAAGCCGCCGACGCCGGCAACGCAAGTGTGTCGCGGGTGAGTTCCTTGACAGTCGCTACGAAGACTCCTTATCGAATAAGTGTCCGTTCCGATGTCGGAACACCCCCCGCTGTTCCTCTTCAGGAGTCCTCATGCGCCCGGCACGTCCATCGGTATTCCCGCTTGCGTCGCTCGCGGTCCTGGGTCTCGCCCTGCCCGGTACCGCCGCCGCGCAGGCCCAGGTCCTCGACATCGTCAACGCGGGCAAGCCGGCGCCGGACGTGGCGGTGGTGGTGGCCTCGGAGGAAGGCGAGGAGGAGGTGGGGCGGACGGACGCGGCGGGGCAGGCGTCGTTTCCGCTGTCGATCCTGAACATGGGCAAGGGGACGCGGGTGGAGGTGTACGTGCGCCAGTGCGCCGCGGGGGAGGTGGCAGTGGTGCTGCAGGCGGAGGACGTGGCGGCGGACCCGTGCGCGGCGGAGGGCGCAGTGGCCGGAGAACAGTGTGAGTGCGAGCCGGCGGGCAGCTTCATCGCGAGCAGTGGCCCGGTCACGGTGGACGTGGCAACCGGCACGCTGGTTCAGTCGACGGGGCCCGGAGCGGCGCAGCAGGCGGCGCAGGCGGTGGCGCAACGTCCGTCCGTGGCTTCGAACACCGAGGACTACTTCCATGTGAGCATCGGCATGAGCGCCCACTATGACGTGCTGACGAATCTGGAGGAGGCGTGCGGGGAACGGGTCGACGCGACGTGCGAGACCGACGCAGCCACGCCGTCCGTCGGGCTGGCCGTCGAGGCCTCGTGGGGAAGCACAGTCTACGCCGGCGTCTCGGGACTGTACAGCCTTCCCGTGCAGCTCGCCCAGACCTACCCGGGCGGCGGCACGGTCGCCGGCGACATGTCCACCTGGGGCCTCGACGTGTACGGCGGGGTCCGGAGACCCGTGGGCCCCTTCTGGCTGCGGGCGAGCGCCGGCTGGGCCCGGCTGTACAACACCATCGACATGGACGGTCCGGCCGGCAGCGAGACGCGGAAGCACTCGGGCGGCCGGTTCCGCGCGTCGGCGTCCGTGAGCGCGCCGCTCAGCGATGGACTGAATGCGCGGATCGGCTATCTCTTCCGGTCCGCCTTCGACGGCGACGCCGACGAGGCTCACTCCGCCCAAGTGGCCGTTTTTCTCACACCCGCGGTGTTCAGGAAGGGGCTGCAATGACTGCACAGACGTTCCGGACGCGCATCCTGGCCCTCGCCGCCCTGGCCCTCGCGAGCGTGGCCTGTGAGAGGAAGCCGGACGAGTACCTGTCCCTCACCGGGTTGCTCGCGGAGTCCGCCGAGGTCACGACCCACGTCCGGGTCGACGGGGGACCGCCGGCCGAAGAGGTGACGGTAACGCTGTCGGGGGCCACCGATGTACCGCAGGAGACCAGCGGCGGGTCGACGATCTTCAGCGACGTCGCCCCCGGCGAATACATCCTGTCCACCACGCCACCGCCGGCGGCGTTGTGCCCGACCCTCTCCACCGACCTGGAGGTGTTCGCGGGCGACGATATCACCGCGACCTTCGACTGCCTCGGGCTCCCCGGGAACTACACCATCCGCTACGTGGTCATCTTCCAGGACTGCTTCGAGGAGGACCCGGCGTCGTTCTCGGTCGGGGCGGTGGTCACGGCAGACGGCAATTTCCTCGTCTTCACCTTCAACAACACGGAGGACACCGTCGAGGGGGAGGTCGATCCAGAGACGGGGGAGTTCGAGGGGCAGAGCGCGGAAGTCGAGGTCCAGCCCGGGGTCGTGGGCCAGGAGACCTGGAGCATGGTGTTCGCCCTGGATGGCGCGGTCGTGACGTTTTCCGGCACGTCCGTCGTGGTCTTCACGTTCGCCAATGGCGGGAGCTGCACCATCGAGTACGACGTGGACGCGACGGAGGCATGATGGGCTCCGGGCTCCCGAGTCGAAGCATGGTGCTGGCCCTGGGAATGGCCCTCGGGGCCCCAGTATGGGTCCCCGCGCCCGCCGTCGGCCAGGAGCCCGAGGCCTACGACCCGAACTACGACCCCCGCACCGACCCGAACAGCCCGGAGTACGATCCCGGCTACTGGGCCGCCGAAGACCCGAACCATCCGCTCCGACAGGAGGAGGACCCGGGCGAGGCCTGGGACGCCGTGGGCGGCTCCGATGCCCGGGCCGACGGCTCGCCCAGTGTCCGGCGAGCCACCGGCGACTGGGACTGGGGCGAGCTCTTCTACGACATGACGATCCCGGCCCGCCTCGTGGTCAGGAATCAGTGCGAGGGCCCCGAAGTCGTGACCATCACGGTCAACAACCTGCCGTACCTGACCATGCCGAAACGCGTGACTGTGCCGGGGATGAGCGAGATCGAGGTGGAAGGCACGATCCAGACGCCGGAGGCGCCGGGACCCATCATCCTGACCGGCGCCGAGACCCTGCCCGAGGAAGGGATCTTCATCGACGTCGGCAAGCGGGGCGGCAGCGTGGTCCTCTGGCACCCGTGGAACCCCGGCGTGTGCGAGCCGAAGCGGGAGATTTACACCGTGGCCGGCCACATCCACTTCCCGCCGGAATCCGGGGGCGGGGGCGGGGGCGGCCCCGAGGAGATCGCCTCGCCGGACGCGTGCACCGTGCAGTGGAACACCGGCGCGCCCGCGCCGGATCTCGAGGGCCGCCGCCATGGCGAGCTGGGTCGGAGCGGGACGCCCGACCCGGAACCGTCCGAGTCGCCGGTCTCCATCTCTCGGGCGGATCCGTCCGCCTCCCCGGCCAAACCGTCCGGGGGCGGGGACGAGCCGCATCGCCAGATGCTCCGGGGCCCGGACGCCGGCGGCGAAGAGGACGAGGAGTGCGGTGAGGAGACGCGGGTCATGGCGCTGCACCACCTGGAACGCATCGTCCAGGGACCGGCCGCGGATGACCCGGACGCGTGGGAGTGGCTGCCCACCCGTGAAGAGATCCGGGAGATGTCCGTGGCCGAGCTGCTCGAGTTCAAGGCAAGGGCCGATGCACAGCTCGGGGACGGAGGCAATGCATGAGAAGCGCACCTCGCGCGATGCTGGTGATCGCCCTCTCGTTCGTCCCCACCGCCGCGGCGAGCCCGCAGGACGCCGGTCCAACGGCCATTGGCAGCGACGCCCACAGGTTCGACATGGTCCTGGACGGCCGGCTCGAATCGAACTACGCGCATGCCCTGGCCCGAAACGGTGGCCAGCTCCCGGTCGACCCGAACGGCAGGGCCATCAGCTCGACTGCGGCCAAGGGCCTGATCATGGCCCGCGACAAGGTCGCCGAACAGTACGAGGAGTACGCGGACAAGCTCGAGGCCGACCGTGACGCGGGTGTGCAGGACAAGTACTCGCACCTGGGGGACCTGGCGAGGGAGTCGAGTGACCTGGCTCGAGATGTTCGGGAGCTCAAGAACGAACGTCATAGGCTCTTCGGGGAAGACCGTCTCGATCCGAACCCGAACTACGAGGAGGAGCTGAAGGCCATCGAAGAGGAGATCGACCAGCGGCGGATCGAGACGTTCCGGCAATACCCGGAGTTGGCCGTCCGGAAGGATGGGACCGAGCTCTGGGAGGCTCTCGCGGCCGGAGACTGGGAGGGCGATCTGGCCGGGCTCGCCAACCTGAACGACATCTACAACACCTACCTCGACTACGGCGCCGCAACGCTCCGGACCAAGGCGTTGGAAACGCGGCAGACCTGGGACTGGGAGGGCCTGTTCGAGTACGGCAGCGAGAGATACTCCAATGCCCACCAGGCCCTCGAGCTGGAAGGTGAGCTGGTCGGATCCACGCTGCCCGGCCAGTTCATGAACACGATCACGGGCAACTACGACGCGTACGAGGCGGAGGAGGCCGTCGAGGACGCCTGGTGGCAGGTCGGGATCCTCGCCGCCAGCGCGATCGCGATCCCGATCGGGGCCGTCGCGTGCGCAGGAGTGGGCGCGGTGGAAGTGGTTCGTGCGGGGGATGAGCTCGTCGTTCGGTACCTGGACGTAGAGGAGGCCGCCGCTACCCAGACCGTGAACGGTGCACGGTACACGTTCGACGCGGAGGACAAACAGGACGCGGCATCCGGAGAGTTCGCGTTCGCCGTCCTCACCGTTGGGGTGGATGTCCTCGAGGGCGTACGCGCCGTTCGGATGGTGCCGCCCAAACGGTGCGCGAGCGCTGCCGATGACCTGGCCGATGCACGGCCCGTCACCGGCGCCGACGAGGCGACGCGGCCGTCGTCCGGCGACGCTCCCGACCCGAATGCGACCCAGGAGCTGCCGCCGCCGGACCTGCCACCGGACGAGGCGGTCCCGCCGTCGCGGCCGACCGGCGACCAGACTCAGGAGCTCCCACCCCCGGACATGCCGCCCGACCCGAACGCGACCCAGGAGCTTGCCCCGCCTGACCTGCCCCCCGATGAAGTGGCTGATGTATCCCGACCCACCACCGGCGATGCCACCGAGCAGCTCTCACCCCCCGATCTGCCGCCCACCATGGATCCCGAGCTGGAGGCGTGGTACAAGCGCCAGTCCGAGACCATCGAACGGCTGGAGGGGGAGATCGAGCGCTTCAGGGAGCGAGGATTCGAAGTCGACGATCTGGAGCGTGACCTGGAGCGCCTCCGCAACGAACAGCCCCCGGCCCACCTCACGGGAGGGGAGAGCGACGCGTTCGTGGACACCGACGTCGAGGACCTCGAGACGGCCCGTGAGACCGCGCGCCGGACCGGCATGTCTGAGGAGGAGATCCAGGCCATCGAGACCGAGAATCCGGGGGACCCCGCATCGGCTTTGACCAGGGAGGCGCTCCAGCGGGAGGGCCACACCTTCGTGGACGGCGCCCCGCCGGACACCCGGCGCCTGGCCGAGATCATGACCGGCGCCTCCCGCAACGAGGGCCGACTGTCGCCGGAGGACGTGCAATGGCTCGAGGAGATGGGCGGCCTCGACTACATCGAGAAGCTGAAAAAGCGCTGGTTCCGCTACAAGTCCGCAGAGGCCAGGCCCGAACCCGGACGCGAGTACGGGGCCGAGTACGAGCAGGTCCTGGGCGACGCCCAGGCCGACGACCTCGCCGAATGGTACACACGGGCACGGACGGGGGATGCGGCCGAGGCGGCGAACCCGGCCCGCGCCGACTCCCCGGATCGGCCCCGGACCGGGGAGGCCGAATCCCCGGACCCGACACCGGACCCGCGCCCCGGCGGGTCATCGGTTGCCGCCACCGTCGAGGGCGTCGAGGCAGCCGAGACGGGCGTTGATGTCCAGGAGGATCTCGAAGCCCGGTCGGCGGAGCCGGCCACGCCGGAGACAACGGAGGCGCCCGAGAGCGGCATCACCCGCGACTCCGGCCCCGAGTCCGCCGCCATGACCGGCGCAGGCTCGAGCGGTGACGAGACGGCCATCGCCATCGGCTTCGACTACGCAACAGCCGTCGACCCGATCGACATCACCCTCCGGCCCCCCAGACCGCAGGGCGAGCCGACGGCCACCTCGCCGGACGAGACCGGCCGCATCGCGTCCGAAGCGCCCACCACCGGGGACGCCCCCGATGAGGCCCTCTCCGTGGGCGTCGACAACGCCGCCGACGTCCTGAACAACGACTTCGTGGCCGATGCCAGTGCCGACGACGCGACCCAGATCATGGCCACCGTGGGTCGCACCGTTGCCGACGTGACCGACGCCCTGTCCCCATTCAGCGCCGCGCCCGGCGAGCCCCTCGCCCGGCTGGCCTACCACGCCACCGGGAGAACCAGCAGCGACCAGCCCGGGGGCCACGGACCGGGCACGGGACGGTGGCCCGGCACCGGGGCCGTCGTCGACGCCGCACCACCCGAGCTCCTCGCCCTCCTCCAGCGACACGACCTCGCCCCCGACGCCGACGGCGTGACCGCCTTCCTCACCTCCCTCGGCGGCTCCACGGGCCAGGTGTTCGAGCTCGTGGTCGTCAACGGCGGAGACCGGCCCGTCGAGGTGGACCTGAGCGGCGTCATCGTCGAGCCGGTTCAGCTCGGGCGACGCGCCCGGCGCGAGCTCGAGGAGCAGCTCGGCCAGCTCGCGGCACGGGACCCCGCGACGGCCCGCATGGTCGGCTACTGCATGGAGTTCACCAAGAACCCGCCCACCGCCGGCCAGCTCTTCCGGATCGCCTCCCACGAGCTGCAGGAGCGCTACGCGCCGCTCAGGGACGTCATGCGCGTCGGGCAGGAGCTGTACGACGCCGGGCTCCTGAATCCCGACAGCGACCCGGAGAGCTACGCCCACTCCATCGTCCAGTGGGCCCTGTGGACCGAACTCGAGGACCTCGATGAGGACCGCTTCACGGAGAGCTTTCTCGAGCACACCCGAAGGAACCTCGAGGCCGCCGGGCGACGCTGGACCGACGAGATCGAGGACGCCGTCGAAGCCCTCGTCCCCAACCGCTGGCAGGACATCCAGCGCGTCCTCGCGGAGACACGGTGACCTCGCAGTGACACGGAGAACCGCACCGAGAACACGGAGGACCGCACACACGGAGGCACGGAGGAACAGAGGCACAGAGGCTGGGAGTGGTTGGTGGTGGCCGGGATCGTCGCGACGCGGCGGGTCGCCGGCAGCGCACGCTCCGCTGACCTGCCCGACCCGGAGGCTCACCACGACCCGCGAATCCAGCAGACCACCGGACCCTGAGCCGTCCCCACCGCGGACTCTCCGCCACGCCGCGAATCCGGCAGGCCACCAGGCCGACCCGTAGCCCGGAGCCCCGCCGCGCCCGGCGGGCAGCCAATCGCCCGCAAACCAGCCCCGCGCCTCCGTGCCTCTGCTCCTGCCTCCGTGTGAGCAGTGCCCTCCGTGCCTTCCTCCACTCCGTGTCAAAAGGGCCCGGAAGGCGCCGTGCCCCCGGGCCCCTCGAACAACGCCGACCCTCTCGGGACCGACGCTGACCTCCCGGGCCGCTCCACTAGTTGTCCCCCGCCCGCAGCGAGGCCGGGAGGACCACGGTGTCGATCACGTGGATCACACCGTTCGACGCCTCGATGTCGGGGGTAACCACGGTCGCGTCATTCACCCGCACCGAAGTACGCGGCGGGGGCGTCGCTGGTGCCGGCTCTGCGGGAGCTTCGAGCGGCGCTGCCGTCGGGCGTCGAGGTGTACGCCGGCGGGGTCGCGGCGCGCGAGTTCTCGGCCGAGCTGGAGCGGGCGGGCGTGCGCTGCCCGCCGGACCTCAGGGCGCTCCGTTCGGAGCTTCGGAGGCGGTCGCGCTCGTCGTAGAGTCCGTGGTCAGCTCCACCGGCCAGCGCCCGATGTCCTGCTGGAGGGCCGGACCGGCGCAACATGTGCGCCCGCCATCCCGCGCCCGACGGCTTGCTCCCGGGCCGCCGGCATCGCAGCTTGGCGCGAACGTTCCGAGCGTACCCCAGGATCCCGATGCCCGAGTACCTGATCGAAGGACTGCGGCGGTTCAGCGCAGAGACGTTCCCGGCGTACCGGGAGCACTACGAGCGACTGATCGCCGAAGGCCAGAAGCCCCGCACCCTCTTCATCGGGTGCGCGGACTCCCGGGTCGTGCCCAGCATGATCACCGGTACCGGCCCCGGCGAGCTCTTCATCGTCCGCAACGTCGGCGCATTCGTGCCTCCCCACGAGCCCGGGGGGGGCTATCACGCCACCGGCGCGGGAATCGAGTTCGCCGTCCTGGCCCTGGGCGTCACGGACATCGTGGTGTGCGGCCACAGCCACTGCGGCGCGGTGGCATCGCTCTACGCCGAGCCGAATCCGGCGGCGCCCCACATCACCCGCTGGCTCGAGCTCGGTCATGACGCCCGGGTCGACGGATGGACCCGGGACGACGGGGCGAAGCCGTCGTCTCCCGACCGCGAGACCCTTTTCCGGACGGAGCAGCGCTCGGTGGCGATCCAGGTCGAGCGACTCATGAGCTACCCGTGCGTGGCGGAACGGGTCGAAGCGGGGAAGCTCTCGCTCCACGGCTGGCACTACCTGATGGAGGAAGGCCGCGTGCTCGCGCTGGATGTGGAGCGGGAGGCGTTCGTGCCCCTCGGGGAGTAGCTGCCGCCCCGGCGCGCCCCTCGATCTCGATCAGGGCGACGGCGTCCTTCCCCTGCTCCCGGGCACGGCTCAGAAGGGCAGCCCGAGCCCCAGGTAGATCCGGTTCTCCTCGCCGTGGGCCCAGGCGGCGTAGACGGCCGTGTCGAGTGTCCGGAAGAAGAGGCCGGTGCCGTACCCGGTGTGCCAGCCGCCGGGCGAGTCGCCGTCCACCCAGACGCGCCCGGCGTCCATGAAGCCCAGGATCCCGAGCTTCCCCCGGACGAGGAGCAGGTTGGCGCGGAAGAGCGGGACCCGGAGCTCGGCCCCACCGTACGCCGCCACGTCACCGGCGAACCGCTGCCACCGGAACCCCCGGAGCGTCGATCCGCCGCCCACGGTCGCGGCATCGTGGATCGGGTAGTGACCCAGACTCCAGCGGACGCCGGTGCGGGCGGCGAGGCCAGCGCCGCGGAGGAAGGGCACCGGGAGATATCCCCGCAGGGCGGCGTCCGTCGTGACGTAGGGCCCCGCGTCGCCCTCGGGGTCCGGGTAGACGCCGGCCTCGACGTCGAAGCGGACGCCCTTCCTGTCGACGGTATCGGCCATGCGCTCCAGACGGAAACGCAGGGCCGCCCCGATCGAGGTCACGATCTCGCTGCCCGGCAGGTCCTCGGCCGGGTTGCCCTCGGGGACGTCCGGATCGAAGTAGCGCAACAGCGGCCCGAACTCGAGGCGCCAGCTCTCGTCCCGGGAGCCCAGCATGGCCTCCATCAGCAGCCGGTCCTGGAAGATCAGTGCCCGGTCCCCGTCCAGGAGCGGGGTTCCATTGCCGTATCCGTAGAAGCGGGTGGCCTCGAACGGCGTCGCCCGGAACCGGATCCGGCCGTACGCCGGCGACCCCTGCAGGCGGACCACGCCGGTCGCCTCGAGCCCGACCTTGCCCGTGAGGGTGGAGACCAGCACCGTCGCCGTTCCCTGGAGCCCGAACGGGACGGAGCGGAACCGGTAGTCCGCCCAGATCGGGCCGCCGCCCACGATCACGCCGGCGCCCTCCCGGTAGTCCAGCTCGGGGGCGAACGGGGTGAGATGACTGCCCCAGTCCCGGTGGCGGTCGTAGCCCAGCTTGTGGACCAGGAACCGCTCGGACCCCTCCGGCGGCCGGAAGCGTCGCCGGTCGACGTGGGTCCGACGGCCCGGCACGATGCGGGTGTCGTCATCGTCGTCGTAGAGTGCGGTGGCCCCGCTCGGGCGGCCCCAATCGTGGAGCTGGTCGGTCCCGCCCCCACCGATCAACCGGACCCGGATCTCGCCGGGCCCCTCGCCCCGCACGACCGCCGTGTCATCGCCCCCCTGGAGGTAGATCCGGACCTCGTCCGTCTCGTCGGGAAGGAAGACCCGGTGATAGTGCGGCGACCAGTGGCGCACCCCGGCGCTCGGGTCGTAGCCTTCGCGATACGGGTCGTAGTACGGATCCGCGGCGTTCTCGGCCGCCTCCTCCTCGTCGGCCGGGTCCCCGGCCCGCACCGGGACCATGGCCGCCGCCGGCGCGAACAGGGTGACCTCCACCCTGCCGTCCGGGCGGCGCACCACCTCGGCCCGGTCCGGCAGGTCCGTGCCGTGGACGTCCACGTCCGTGCTCAGGCGGGCGTACCACTCCCGCGCCCGGTCGAGCAGCCAGCCACGCCGCGCCTTGAGCGTCCGGGCGACCTCCCCGGCGTGGCCGGGCTTCTGTTCCGCCGGCAGCGCGATCACCGCCTCGTTGATGACCCGGTCGCTCAGCCGGGTGACGACGGTGGCCGCCACGGAGTCGAAGGCCGCCGCATCGAGTTCGGCCAGGAGCCGGCGCCCCATACCCACGTCGGCCCATGTGAGCCGTTCCACCGCCGGGATCTCGTCCTCGAAGGTGACGAGCTTCGGGTAGAACTGGCCCACGAGCCACGGGACCACGCCGTCGGCGTTCATGAGCGCCCAGTCGCGATCCCGGATCACGGGACGCCACAGGAACCCCCCCTCGGCCGGCGTCCGCGCCCAGCGCCACTGGTCCGGGCCCCGGTCCGTATCGCCCACCAGGAAGTCGACGAGCCGGGCGGCCAGGAACTCCTCGGCCGCGACCCGGTGCCGGGGGTTGTCCTCGAGCTTGTCGAACAGCTCGTCCGTCCCCACCACCCGATGCGACCCCGCGACGAGCGCCTCGCCGTGCTCCCCCTCGTTCGGCCACTCGACCACCGTCCCGAGCATCCCCGCGAACGTCTCCCGGAACTCACCCAGCCGCGGGGCGTCCGGCATGACACGGTAGACGGGAGGGACCGGGAGCTGGTCCAGTGCCTGGTGGAGGCGCGGCACGACGAAGGGGCCACCGGGATGGAAGATGCTCACGTGGTCCTGGGCGATGGCCTCGACCCACGTGCCCCGCAGGTCTTCCGGGAAGACCTGGGCCAGGTGCTTGTTCACGGACCGGAAGATGTACCCGCGCCCGTCCGCTCCACGCATGTGCAGCTTCTTGCTCTGGTTGCCACACTGCCGGATCGGCCGGAGCCCGCCGGCGAAACGGCCCAGGTCCAGGAGCGGCACCGTGAGCTCCCGCAGCCAGAGATCCCGGCGGTTGTCGCCCATCAGGAGCCGATGCAGCCCGTCCGCTTCGTACTCCGGCCCCGGCACCACCTGGATCAGCGACCCGCTGTCCGCCGGCGCCGGCGGCGGGTCTACCTGCTGGGCGGACAGAGCCCAGCCCGGGAGTGCGGCGATGATCAGCGCCGCGCCCAGTGCGCGATTCATGCTCATCCTTCGTACGGTACGTATTCCGCGGCTGCGACCGTGGGCGACCACCGATCTTCGAGCTCGCCCGGCAGGTCCACCGGCGTCTTCTCCTTCCGCAGTCGAACCACCGCCCCCAGCGTATACACGCCGTTACGACCCCGGCGCGGGCGCTCGGCAGCTCTGCTTCGTGGTCGGCCTACACACACCTCCAGGTCATACTTCCCCGGACAGCCGCCGCGATCCCGACCAGGCTGAACGCCAGCGCCAGGCGGTTCTTAACCAGCATCTCCGCGCGGGCCACCGGGGGCAAGAAGCGCGCCGAAATGCGTCACGCGAGGCCCCGGAGCCCGGCGGAGCCCCCGGGCGCACCGTACCGGCGATCAGGGAGCGTCGACGGGGGCTTCGCCGACGATCGGGAGCGCCGGCCCGCCGGGGGTGGCCGCGCCGGACGGGACCACCCGGATCCGCGACGCCAGCTGTGTGTCCAGGGCGAGGTGGCTGCGGCCCACGCGCACGACCCACGCCGGGCTCCGCTGTACGACCCGGAGCCGCACGCCGGGCAGCACGCCCAGCCCGGCCAGCTTCACGCTCTCGGCCGTCCAGGGCTCTTCGAGACAGCTCACCGCGACCCTGTCTCCGGGCCGCAGCGTGGTGAGACGAACCGACTTGCAGTCGGTCCGGTGGCAGCCGTCGCCTTCCGGTACCGGAGGCCCCGCCTCGCAGCTGTCCTTCCAGTCCGCGCCCCGCAGCCGATCCTTGAGCAGCTCGACGAAGTTCATGACCCCAACCAGTTCCGAAGTCGATCCAGCCACAACGGCGAACGCGGATTCTCGTACCCGCACTCCGGGCAGCGCATGAAGCCGCACGTCTTCCCCAGGGGGCACGCCTGACACGCCGCCTGCCCCGGGTCCTCCTCGAACTCGGCCCCGCAGAACCCGCAGGTATGGACCGCGCCCCCGCCCGATCCTCGAGCCCCGAGCCTCGATCCTCGGTCCTCGATGCCTACCATCCCAACCCCCTCAGCACGGCGTTCAGCGCCGCCCCCACGCCGAACGCGAAGGGCACCACGAAGGCGGCAATGGCCAATGCGGTCTTCACGCCCCGCTCCTTGAGCATCATCAGGAACTGGGCGATGCACGGGACGAACAGCGTCAGCGTCACGGCGGCCACGGTGAGCTGGACCGGGCTCAGCAGCCCCTGCTGGTTCAGGTCGAAGAGCCCGGCGGCGCCGTAGTCGCGACGGAAGAAGCCGAACAGGAAGGCCTCGGCGGCCTCGAGGGGCAGTCCGAGCAGGCCCATGAGCGGAGCCATGGCCGCCACGGTCGCCTCGAGCGCGCCCGTCAGGTCGCCCAGCCAGAGGATCACGCTGGCGATCAGGAAGAGCGGCAGCACCTCCATGAAGTACCACTGCATCCGGGCCGCCGTCTTGGTCAGGACGTTGGCGAGCCGCGGGCGACGGAGCGGCGGCAGCTCCATGTGGAAGGTGGGCGCCCGGCCGGGGAGCACCCTGGCGCCGAGCCAGCCGACCAGCAGGAAGACGCCGGTCAGCACACCGATCATGACGGCCAGCGCTGCCGGGTGGCCCGACATGATGGCCAGGATCACGCCGAGCTGGGCCGAGCACGGGATGGCCAGGGCCAGCAGCAGGGTGGCCAGGACCCGCTCCCGACGGGTCTCCAGCGTCCGGGTGACCATGGTCGCCATCGTGTCGCACGCAAAGCCCAGCACCATCGGGATCACCGCCCGGCCGCTCAGCCCGATCTTCTTGAACAGCCGGTCGACCAGGAGCGCGAGCCGCGGAAAGTAGCCGCTGTCCTCCACCGCGCTGAAGAAGAGGAAGAACGTGCCGACGATCGGCAGGATGATGGCCACCGCGTAGCGCAGCCCGAGCGTCAGCAGCCCGTAGTCCCCGACAAAGAGACCCTGGAGCCACGGCCAGGGGATCAGCCACTCGAACGCCGACTCGAGCAGCGGGTTCAGCCCGTTCTCGAACAGCGTGGTCTCGATCCAGTCCACGAAGACGCCCGCGCCCAGGACGCCCACGAACTGGTACAGTCCCAGGTACAGGACCACGACCAGCGCCGGGATCCCGAACAGCGGCCGGGCCAGCGCCCGGCCCAGCCACTCCAGGAACGACTCCGACTCGTCTTCTTCGCCCCCCTCGACCACCTGCGCCAGCGCCCGCTCCGTCAGACGATGCCGCTCGTAGGCGACCCGGTAGATCGCCGCCTCCGCGAACCCCGCCGTCGCCTCCTCCAGCTCCCCGACCGCCGCGTCCCCCTGGTCCGGCTCCGTCTCCGCCACCCACTCCGCCACTTCCGCGTCGCCCTGGATCAGCAGCGCCGCCACCGCCGTCGGGTCCACCGCGTACCGGCCCCGGAGCCGCTCGCCCACTCGCTGGATGGCGTGCCCCACCCCGTTCCCGTACTGGGGACGCACCGACTGCGTCGACCCGGCCACGTCCAGGACCGCCGCCTCCAGCGCGTCGAGACCCCGGCCCTCGATCGCCACCACCGGGACCACCGGGACGCCGAGCCGCTCCGCCAGCATCGCCGCGTCGATCCGCAGCCCCAGCGCGTCCGCCTCGTCCATCATGTTCATCGCCAGGACCAGCGGACGGCCCGACTCCAGCAGCTGGAACGTCAACGGCAGCGCGCGCTCCAGGTTCTTCGCGTCCGCCACCTGCACCAGCACGTCCACATCGCCATCGAACAGGATCTGCCGGGCGACCCGCTCCTCCTCCGTCGTCGGCAGCAGCGAGTACATCCCCGGCGTGTCCAGAAGCTCCACCGACCACCCGTCCACCTCCCAGTGGCCCCGGTCCACCCCCACCGATGTGCCCGGGTAGTTCGAGACCGTCACGTACGTGCCGGTCAGCCGGTTGAACAGCGAGCTCTTCCCCACATTCGGGCTGCCCACCAGCGCCACCCGGAGCTGTGGATGGTCCGGCGCCGCCGCGCCGTCGGCACCGAACGCTCGACCCCCCACCACCCCCCTCGCGCTCTCCCCCCCCGCGGCGCCCGCCCCACCACCGTCCACCCCATTGCCGCCCCGGCCGGGCTCGACAGGCGTGACTCCCGGACCGGACCCGGGCTCCGTGCCACCCGGTCCCGCCCCGGCTTCGGCCTCCGCCGAACCCCTGTCTGCCCCGAGCTTGGTTGCTCCCGTCATCCGTGCGATCGTGCGGGTCATGAGAGTCGTTCTCAAGAGTGCGGCCCTCCGCCCGCGACAGCAATCGGGAAAGGCATGAGTCGGGGGTGGGGGAAATCCCCACTTCGTAGTCGTAGTCGTAGTCGTAGTCGAGCTCGGGTCGGGTCCCACGGCGTTGCGCCCGGTGGTGCTGGCGAGCATCCTGCGCCGCGGAGGAGGGTCCGGACCGGAACGCAGAGGGAGGACGGGTGATGAGGGCACGGGTGCGGGTGCTGGCGGTGATCGCGGCGCTGGTGTGTGGTTGTGACGGGCCGCGGGCCGACCTGCTGCTGGCGTCGACCACATCGACGGAGGACTCCGGCCTCTTCGACGCGCTGCTGCCGGCGTTCGAGGCGGCGCACCCGGGGGTGGCGGTGCGGGTAACGGCGGTGGGCACGGGGCAGGCGCTGGAGCTGGGTCGTCGTCGGGACGCGGACGTGCTGCTGGTCCACGCGCCGCCGGCGGAGTCGGCCTTCGTGGCGGCGGGTCACGGCACGGCCCGCTGCGAGGTCATGTACAACGACTTCGTGCTGGCGGGCCCTCCGTCGGACCCGGCCGGGGTCCGGGGGCTCGAGGCCGCGCCCGGGGCGCTGATCCGCGTCGCGGAGGCCGGGGCGCCGTTCATCTCCCGCGGCGACGACAGCGGCACGCATCGGAAGGAGCGGTCGCTGTGGACCGCGGCGGGACTCGAGCCCTGGGCCGGTGGCGGCGACGGCTACATGGAGGTGGGCCAGGGGATGGCCGAGGCGCTGCGGATGGCGGGGGAGGGCCGGGCCTACGTCCTGACCGACCGGGCGACGTTCCTGAGCCGGCCATCCGATCTGGATCTCGTCGTACTCCTCGAGGGCGACCCCCGACTCTTCAACCAGTACGCCGTGATCCCCGTTACCGGCGCGGCCCACCCAGATGCCGCCGCCGCGTTCGCCCGCTGGATCACCGCCCCCGACGCCCAGGCGATCATCGGCGAGTTCGGGCGAGAACGCTACGGCCGGCCGCTGTTCGTGCCGAACGCCCCGCCCTGCACCTTTCCCGGGAGCTGAGATCTAAGAACTGAGATCTGAGTCCCCGCCGCCCCGCCCCTCGTTCCCGGCGGGGCCGGGTTCCACGCCGGACGTCCCCCGGCCCGGCGCAGCAGCGGTCCCTCCCGCCGGAGGATGCGGAGCCGGACGGTCCGCCGGCCTCATGCGGCGCCCGGACCGCTCCCACGTCCCGTCCAGCGCCAGCCCGGCTGTCCGGACGCTGCCCCCCGCCGTCAGCCGTCAGCCGTCAGCCGTCAGCCGTCAGCCGAAAGCCGTCAGCCGAAAGCCGTGAGCCGTCAGCCGTCAGCCGAAAGCCGTCAGCCGTGAGCCGTCAGCCGTCAGCCGTCAGCCGTCAGCCGAAAGCCGTCAGCCGTCAGCCGTCAGCCGTGAGCCGTGAGCCGTCAGCCGTCAGCCGAAAACCGTCAGCCGCCTCCGTACCCGCTCCAGTCCCGGTCGGGCATCCGACAGGCCGGCCACTCGCCGGGCTCGCCGGTGCGCCGGTTCACCGGCAGGGAGGGCCGGCGTTCCCGGGCGATGGGCTCCGGGTCCTCGGACGCCATGTAGGTCAGCATGGCGATGAGGGTGGCGTTCGACCTGACGTTGTGGAACGCGATCTTGTCGAGGGTGTCCAGGTTCGTGTGCCAGGTGTAGAGGCCGTAGTCCCAGGAGTCGCTCCACAGGCCGAACGACGGCGCGCCGGCGCAGGTGAAGGCGGCGTAGTCGCTCCCGCCGCTCCCCGGCGTACCCGGGATGTCGATATCGATCTCGGCGGTGAGCTCCGACGGGATGGCCGACAGCCACCGGACGAAGTGTGACCCGGCATCGAGGAGCCCCTGCATGCTCACGTTCGAGATGGCGCCGGTGCCATTGTCCTGGTTGAAGACGGCCTGGAGCCCGGCGACGATGTCCGGGTGGTCGGCGGCGAAGGCCCGGGACCCGTTCAGGCCCTGCTCCTCGCTACCCCAGTGGCCGACCAGGATGGTCCGCTTCGGGGTCGGATAGTGGGTCTTCAGCAGGCGCATCGCCTCGGCCATCACGATCGTGCCGGTCCCGTTGTCCGTGGCGCCCTGAGCGCCGTGCCAGGAGTCCAGGTGCGCCGAGAGCAGCACGTACTCCTCGGGCCGCTCCGCCCCCGGGATCCGGGCCACCGTGTTGAACACCGGCACCGCGCCCAGGTCCGTGGCCCGGGCGTCCACCCGCACCACGGGCGACTGCCCGTTCTCCGCCAACCGGTGCAGCAGCCCGAAGTCCTCGCAGCTCACCGACAGCGTCGGGTACGCCCCCTCCCGATCGCCGAAGACCCTGCGGGCGCCGTAGCCGCCGGACCAGTTCGAGGTGAGCGCCCCCGCGAGCCCGACCTCCGCCAGTGCGGCGGCCAGCTCCCGCTCGATGACGCCGAGGGCGGCGACCCGGGCGACGAAGTCGGCGATGCCGGCCTGGCGACGCTCGGCGAACGCCGCCAATGTCGCTTCGTCGGCGAACTCCTCCCACTCGTCGAGGGGCCGGCAGGTGGCCTCGGCCGGGCCCAGGAGCACGAACTTCCCCCGCGCCCGCTCGCGCCATGCGGCCAGGTCCTCGTCGGGAGACGGCAGGAGGATCACCCCGGCCTCGACCGGGCCGTCCGTGCCGGGGCTCCACCCGAGGAGCATGCCGCTCAGGGACAGGACCCGGGGCTCGATGAGGTCGACGTGCGTGATGCCCCCCTCCCACCCCTTCCACGTCCCGTACCGCTGGTTCTCCGCCTCGATCCCCCAGCCGCCGTACAGGCCGACCAGCCAGTCGTGGGCGGCGTCCAGCCCCGGAGTACCCGTCAGCCTCGGACCGATCGAGTCCAGCAGCACCTGGGTCAGCGGATAGACCCGGGACCGCTCCATCCCCTCCTCCCAGATCGCCTCCAGCACCGGGTCCCCGGTGGGGAAGTCCTGTGCGGCCGCCGGCGCGGTCCCGGCGGTCGACCCGGCCATCGCGGCCAGCAGGATCATCGGGGCCAGTCCACGGGTAAGTCTCGACACGCCATCCTCCAGGGTTCGTTCGCCATCGTCCCCAGCCGGGAACGGAATCCCCGCAAGGTGACGGCCCGGACCGGCCCCGGGCAAGGCCAACGGCGCCGCGACGCACGCGCACCGGCGTCCGCGCACTCGACCGGCTCCGGGAGCACGCCCGACCTCCTGGACAACGCCGTGGATGCGGCGGCGCCCGACGGCACGGTGGAGGTGGCGAGCACCGGGGCGAGATCGAGGTGGTCCCGGACCCCGGCCGCACCGTGTTCCGGGTCACCCCCCCGGCCAGTCCTGCGGCGAAGACCGTTGTGATCGCCCAGCGCCGGCCCTTATCTTGGAGTCCCGGTCCCCCGAACCCCCGAACGACGACGTCCTATGACAACGCCCGCGCACGGGTGCGCCCGCACCGAACGCATCCGGACCGTCACGCCCGGTGCGCCCGACACCTGCCAGCCCTGCGTCCCCTCCACCGACGGGCCGTTCAGAAGCTGATGGCCAAGCCCACGATCCTGACCATCGACGACGAGCCGCAGGTCCTGAGCGCCGTCGAACGGGACCTGAAGCGGCGGTTCCGCACCGACTACCGCGTCATGAAGGCCGGCTCCGGAGAGGAAGCCCTGGACCTGCTCCGGCGGCTGAAGGAGCGCAACGACGCCGTCGCGCTGCTCCTGGCCGACCAGCGCATGCCCGGCATGAGCGGCACCGAGTTCCTGGGCAAGGCCCGGCACCTCTATCCGGAGGCCCGCAAGGTGCTCCTCACGGCCTACGCCGATACCGACGCCGCCATCGACAGCATCAACACCATCGGGCTCGACTTCTACCTGATGAAGCCGTGGGACCCGCCGGAAGAGAACCTCTACCCCGTACTGGAGGACCTGCTCGAGGCCTGGACAGCCACCGCGGAGGCGCCCTACGACGGGATCCGGGTGGCCGGCACGCTCTGGTCGGCGGCATCGCACGAGGTGAAGGACTTCCTGGCCCGGAACCGGGTCCCCTACCGGTGGCTCGACATCGACCGGGACGACGAGGCCCGGGCCATGGTCGACGGGCTCGAGGACGGCGACGGCCCGGACGGCACCCCCGCTCTCCCGGTGGTCTTCCTCCCGGGCGGGGCAACGCTGCGCGCGCCGGACAGGGCCGCGCTGGCGGCGGCGATCGGCATGCAGATGGAGGCGAGCCGCCCCTTCTACGACCTCGTGGTCGTGGGCGCTGGGCCGGCGGGACTCGCCTCGGCGGTGTACGGCGCGTCGGAGGGGCTGTCCACCGTGGTCGTGGAGCAGGCCGCCACGGGCGGCCAGGCGGGGACCAGCTCCCGGATCGAGAACTACCTGGGCTTCCCCAGCGGCCTGTCCGGCTCCGACCTGGCCCGGCGCGCCCACGCCCAGGCGGAGCGGCTCGGCGCCGAGCTCCTCGTGCCCCAGCAGGTGTGCGGGATCCGGCTCGAGGACCCCTACCGCATCGTCACGCTGGCCGATGGCAGCGAGATCAGCTGCTACGCCCTCCTCCTCGCCACCGGCGTGGCCGTCCGACGACTCGACGTGCCGGGCATCGCGGACCTCACCGGCGCCGGTATCTACTACGGCGCGGCCCTCACCGAGGCCGCCCACTACCGGGACCGGCCGGTCTACGTGGTGGGCGGCGCCAACTCCGCCGGCCAGGGCGCCGTCTTCTTCTCCCGGTACGC
Source organism: uncultured Gemmatimonadaceae bacterium (assembly GCA_964391035.1). Classification (GTDB taxonomy): domain Bacteria; phylum Gemmatimonadota; class Gemmatimonadetes; order Longimicrobiales; family RSA9; genus JAWVYT01. The sequence continues at coordinate 2,364 of CAYMLW010000021.1, read as the reverse complement.
CTCGAAGGTCACCATGCTGGTCCGGTCCGACTCCCTCGTGCAGTCCATGTCCCGGTACCTGATCGACCAGATCGAGGCCATCGACAACATCGAGGTGTGCACCGGCCACGAGGTGGTCGAGGCCGTAGGGAACACGCACCTCGAGGCGCTCCGGGTCCGGGGCCCCGACGGCGACATCCAGGAGGTCCCGGCCTCCGCCCTCTTCATCTTCATCGGCGCCGCGCCCCGTACCGAGCTGGTCGACGACCTCCTGGCCTGCTCCGACACCGGCTACATCCTCACCGGGCCCGACCTGCCCGAGGTCGACGACGGCGATCGACCCAGGGGCTGGACGCTGAAACGACCGCCCCTCCTCCTCGAGACCTCGGTCCCCGGGATCTTCGCCGCCGGCGATGTCCGGGAAGGCTCGTCGAAGCGGGTGGCGGCGGCGGTGGGCGAGGGCTCCGTGGCCGTCCAGCTCATCCATCGGTACCTGGACACCGTCTGATGAAGGAGGCGCTCCGGAAGATCCCGCTGCTGGCCGGCCTCCCGGGGGCCGACCTGGACCGGCTGGCGGGCCTCGTCCGGGTCCGGGACGTGGAGGCCGGCACCACCCTGTTCGAGGAGGGCGATGCCGGCGAGCGGGCCTACGTGATCGAGGCCGGCGAGATCGAGATCCTGAAGGGCTCGGGGAGTCGTCAGGTCCTGCTGGCGGTCCGCCGCAGCGGCGAGGTGATCGGCGAGATGTCGCTGGTCGAGGACGCGCCCCGCATGGCCACGGCCCGGGCCCGCTGCGACTCCCGGCTCCTGGTCATCGAGCGCGAGCACATGGACGCGCTCCTCGACTCCAGCGCGTCGGCCGCCCGCTCGATCTTCGACACCGTCCTGGCCCGCTGGCGGGCCACCGGCGCCATGCTGCGCCAGAGCGAGCGCATGGTCCAGCTCGGGACCCTCACGGCCGGCGTGGCCCATGAGCTGAACAACCCGGCCGCCGCGGTGAAGCGGGGGGCGGAGCACCTGGCCGAGGTGGTCGACCGCCATGGCGAGCTGGAGCGGGGCCTCGGCGCCGCGGGGCTGGCCGGCGCCCGCCTCGCCGCCCTCACGGAGCGGGCCCGCTCCGCCGCCCGGTCGCCCCGCCGGATCGACGCCCTCGACCGCAGCGACGCCGAAGCCGATGTCGAGGCGTGGCTCGAGCACCGGGCCGTGCCGGAGCCGTGGGAGCTGGCCCCCGTCCTGGTCGAGCTCGACTACGACCCCGACGAGCTGGACGGTCTGGCCAACGGGATCGGACACGATGCCGTCCGCGTCGTGCTGCCCTGGCTGGCCGCCACCCACGAGCTTCACTCCCTCCTCGCCGAGATCGGCCACGGCGCCACCCGTGTCTCGGAGATCGTGCGGGGCCTCAAGAGCTACTCCTACCTCGATCGTGCGCCCGTCCAGGAGGTCGATATCCACGAGGGCCTCGAGAGCACGCTCCTGATCCTGCGGAGCAAGCTGAAGGACGGCATCGAGGTCCGGCGTGAGCTCGCCCCTGACCTGCCCGCCATCCACGGCTACGGCGGCGAGCTGAACCAGGTCTGGACCTCGCTGATCGACAACGCCCTCTACGCCATGGACGGCGAAGGGACGCTGACCCTCCGGACCCGGGCCGGCGACGGCTGGATCGAGGTCGATATCGAGGACGACGGCCCCGGCATCCCCGACGACATCCGCGACCGCATCTTCGACGCCTTCTTCACCACCAAGCCGCCCGGCCACGGCACCGGGCTGGGCCTCGAGATCAGCTACAACATCGTCGCCGACCACCACCTTGGCGACCTCACCTTCACCTCCGAGCCCGGCCGCACCACGTTCACCGTCCGGCTGCCGGTCAACTTCGAGGCCGACGGCGGCGGCCAGCCCCTCGACAGCCTGCACCGCCCGGACGACGAGGCCCTCCTCGACATTCTCCAGAACGCGAATACGCTGGCCGTGGTCGGGATCAAGGACCGGGAGGGCGTCCCCGCCCACGAGGTCCCGGCGGCCGCCCTCGCCCGCGGCTACCGGATCCTGCCCGTAAACCCGACCCTGGAAGCCGCCCTCGGCATCCCCACGTACCCCGACCTCCACGCCCTCGGCGAGACCCCCGATGTCGTCCTGATCTTCCGCCAGCCGGAGCATGTCCCGGAGATCGTGGACCATGCCATCGAGGTCGGCGCAGCCGTGGTCTGGATGCAGGAAGGCATCATCCACGAGGAGGCCGCGGCCCGGGCCCGTGCGGCCGGGCTCCAGGTGGTCATGGACACCTGCTGGAAGGCCGCCATGAACCGACTGCTGCCCGTGATCGGACGGGCCCGGTGAACGCCCCCCGTGAACGGACGCCTCCCATGACCGGACGATCCTCAT
>CAYMLW010000020.1:6022-23745 GCA_964391035.1 uncultured Gemmatimonadaceae bacterium | reverse complement strand
CTTTGGGCTAAACCCACCCGTACAAACCACCACCTCCGGTGGTGGTAGTTGATTTTCGGCGGTCCGGCGGCTCCTTCGCAGGGCCCGACGGTGGACCGTCGCGGCGACATGCCGCCGTGACGCCCGCAGCGTCCTGGGCTGCCCGCTCAGGCGCCGTCGTCGAAGGTGCCCTGGAGGCCCGGCCCCCGACAGCGCCCGCGGCCCCCGCTCGAGGCGTCCGCGATGACGCGGGCCGACCCGGCCGGAGGCCCGCGGCGTCCGGGGAGCTCCCCTCCACCCCGTCGCGACGGAAAGACGCCGGCACTTCCGGGCATCTCTCCCACGGGCAAGGCGTTGCTCTTTCTACACGGTGCGCGTAACATTGCGCCGTCATGTGGGATAGCCGGTTGGCCGGGAGTCTGCCGGACGTCCGCGACCGGATCGAGCGGGCGCTCCAGCGGGCGGGTCGGGAAGACGAAGCGCGGGTGGTCGCGGTGACCAAGGGCCACCCGGTGGAGGCCGTGCACGCGGCACTGCGTGCGGGCCTCGAGTCCATCGGCGAGAACCGCATCGGCGAGCTGGAGGAGAAGGTGGAGGCGGTGGGTCGGGATGCCGCGGAGTGGCACATGATCGGCCACCTCCAGCGGAACAAGGCGCGACGCGGTGTCGGGCTCTTCGACCGGATCCACTCCGTCGACTCGCTGCGCCTGGCCCGCACGCTCGCAAAGGAGGCGAAGCGGGCGAAGCTTGTGGTCCGGGGGTACCTCCAGGTCAACGTGTCGGGGGAGGAGTCGAAGGGCGGATTCGACCCCGGCCGGGCGGTCGAGGCCCTCGAGGCGGTGGCGGAGCTGGACGGTCTCCGGATCGAGGGGCTGATGACCATGGCCCCGTACACCGACGATGAGGCGGTCCTGCGACAGACGTTCAACGACACCCGGACACTGCTGGAGCGGCTGGTCCGGGAGGTGCCGGACGCGCTGGCGGGCCGGGAGCTGTCCATGGGGATGAGCAACGATTTCGAGATCGCGGTGGAGGAAGGCGCGACCTGCGTCCGGCTCGGCACGGTCCTGTTCGGCGAGAGGAGCTACGCATGATTGACCTGACACCCCTCGAGGTTCGCCAGAAGAAGGACGACTTCCGTCGATCCTTCCGTGGCTACGACGTGGAGCTGGTCAACGACTTCCTCGACCTGGTGGCGGATCGGATGGAGGAGCTGGTCGGACAGAACCTCAAGCTGACGGACCGGGCCGAAGCCCTCGACCGGGAGCTGACCGAGTACCGACAGAAGGAGCGGGCGCTGTCCGAAGCCCTCATGACGGCCCAGAGGCTCCAGGAGCAGTCCCGCGCCCACGCGGAGCGGGAAGGGGAGATCCTGATCCAGGAGGCCCGGCTCGAGGCCGAGTCCCTGCGCCAGGACGCCGAGCGGGCCATGGCCCGGGAGGAGGAGACGCTGCGCCGTGTCCGGGCCCGCCGCGCCCAGCTCGTGGCGTCCTTCCGACACATGCTCGAGCGGGAGCTGTCCGAGCTCGAGATCATCGAGGAGACGCTCGAGCTGAAGGGGGACGAGGACGAGCAGCTTCACCTGCTCGGCACGGGCGAGGGCGACAGCACCGGCCCGGCCGAGGACGAGAGCGGCCCGGCCGAGGACGAGAGCGCCGGCGCGCTCGATGCGCCGATCAGCGAGGAGGAGTGGGAGACGGGGCGGGCGGATGGCCCGGCGGCGGGGCCCGGCGAGGTCGCCGTAGACCCGGGGCCGGAAGAGGCGGCATCGCCTGAAGGGACCGTCGAGCCACCCCCGGAGGACGCGGACTACGGGGAAGAGGAAGACTGGCTTTCGTCCCTGAGAGAGGGGCTCGAGCGAGACTGATTCGAGGACATAGATGAAATACCCGGACTACCCGGAGAGCCACACAGCGCTGGAGGAGGAGATCCTCCAGCGTTGGCGTGATGAGGAGCTGTTCCGCCAGACGCTGGACGCCACCGCGGACGGCGAGCCTTTCGTGTTCTACGAGGGGCCGCCCACAGCCAATGGCCGTCCGGGCATCCACCACGTATTCGCCCGGACGCTGAAGGACCTGGTCTGCCGGTACCAGACCATGCTCGGCCGCCACGTGGTTCGGAAGGCCGGTTGGGACACCCACGGGCTGCCCGTCGAGATCGAGGCGGAGAAGGAGCTCGGGATCAGCGGGAAGAAGGAGCTCGAGGAGCTCGGCGTCGCCCGCTTCAACGAGGTCTGCCGCGAGGGCGTGTTCACGTACAAGGAGGAGTGGGAGCGCCTGAGCGAGCGGATCGGCTACTGGCTCGACTACTCCGAGCCCTACGTCACCTTCCACTCGGACTACATCGAGACGGTCTGGTGGCTGCTGAAGCAGCTCGATGACCGGAACCTCATCTACCGGGGCTACCGCAGCGTGCCCTATTGCCCGCGTTGCGGTACGGCCCTGAGCTCCCACGAGGTGGCACAGGGGTACCGGGAGGTCACCGACCCGTCGGTCCACTTCCTCTGCCCCGTCCTCGACGACGACGGCGAGCCCACTGACCGGGCACTCCTCGCCTGGACGACCACGCCCTGGACCATCCCGTCCAATGTCGCCCTCGCCGTTCACCCCGATTTCGCCTACGCCGAGGTCGAGCACGAGGGCGCCCGTGTCATCGTGGCCGAGGCGCTCGTCGAGTCCGTATTCGGGGAGGGCGTTCGCCCGGCGCGTACGGTGCCGGCCACCGAGCTCGTCGGGCTGCGCTACCGGAGGCCCCTCGACATGGTCGACGTGACGTCCGGTGAGGCGGAGGCGGGCTGGCGGGTGATCGCCGGCGAGTTCGTCAGCGACGAGGAGGGGACGGGCATCGTGCACATCGCGCCGGCCTTCGGCGCCGACGACTACGCGGCCGGCCAGGAGCACGGCCTGCCGATGCTCCGGCCCATTGACGACGACGGCCGGTTCCTCGAGGGGATCCCGCGGGTGGGTGGCGAGTTCGTGAAGGACGCGGACCCGGTGCTCCTCGAGGAGCTCGATCGCCGCGGCGTCCTCTTCCGACAGGGTCGGGTCAAGCACTCGTACCCCCACTGCTGGCGGTGCGACAGCCCGCTCATCTACATGGCCCGGGACTCCTGGTACATCCGGACCACCGCCGTACGGGAGGCCATGCTGGCGAACAACCGGCAGGTGCGCTGGCACCCGCCGGAGATCGGGACGGGCCGGTTCGGTGAGTGGCTCGAGGGCAACATCGACTGGGCGCTCAGCCGGGACCGGTACTGGGGCACACCTCTCCCCATCTGGATCTGCGCTGCGGAGGACGAGCACCGCGAGGTCATCGGTTCGTTCGCGGAGTTGGCGGAGCGGACGGGTGAGCTGCCCGGCGACTTCGACCCGCACAAGCCGTTCATCGACGAGGTGACGTGGCCCTGCTCGCAGTGCGAGGGGACCATGCGGCGGACGCCCGAGGTGATCGACGCGTGGTTCGATTCCGGCGCCATGCCTTTCGCCCAGTGGCACTACCCGTTCGAGAACCTGGACACATGGGGGCGCCACTACCCGGCCGACTTCATCGCGGAGGGGCTCGACCAGACCCGGGGCTGGTTCTACAGCCTCATGGCCATCGCCACCATGATCGACCCCGGGACCGGCGAGACGAACGGCCACGGGCCCGTCTACCGGAATGTGCTGGTCAACGGGCTGCTCCTGGACAAGGACGGGCAGAAGATGTCCAAGTCCCGGGGTAATACGGTGAGCCCCTGGGACGCCGTCGAGGACTTCGGCGCCGACGCGATCCGCTGGTACCTCGTGTCGGTCAGCCAGCCGTGGGCCGCCAAGCGCTGGGACGAGGACGCCCTGGCCGAGTCGGTCCGTCGCACCTTCGACACCCTGGCCAACACGTACCGGTTCTTCGCGATGTACGCCAACCTCGAGGACTGGGCCGTGCCTGAGACGCCGGTCCCGCCCGACGATCGGCCGCTCATGGACCGGTGGCTCCTGTCTCGCCAGGCCCGTCTGGTCGACGAGGTCCGGGGTGCTCTCGACGGCTACGACCTGACCCGGGCCGCCCGGCGGATCGGCGACTTCGTGGTGGACGACCTGTCGAACTGGTACATCCGCCGCGGCCGCGACCGGTTCTGGGGCTCCACGGACGCCGTCGACACCCGCTCCGCCTTCCAGTCGCTCTGGGGGGCGCTGGTCACCGTAAGCCGGCTCATGGCGCCGTTCACGCCGTTCCTCGCCGACTGGCTGCACCGGGCGATCGGGCTCGGCTCCGTACACCTCGCGCCCTATCCGGAGCCCCATCCCGACCTCCGGGACGACGGGCTGGAGCGGGGCATGGACGGGGTGCGCACCCTGGCGAGCCTCGGCCGGGCCGCCCGGGAGCAGGTCCAGATCCGGGTTCGGCAGCCGCTGGGCACCATGTACGCCGTGGCGCCCCGGTTGGAGCTGTCCGCCGAGCTGCTCGCGGTCCTCGAGGACGAGTTGAACGTGAAGACCATCGAGTTCCTCGACGACGCCGGGGCGGTGGTGACGCTCGAGGCGAGGCCCGACTTCCGGGCCCTGGGCCAGCGATTCGGCAGCCACACGCAGGAGGCCGCGGCGGCCATCCGGGCACTGGGAAACGACGCCCTCGTGGCCTTCGGCGAGGGTGAGGAGATCGTGATCGAAGTGGATGGCGAGTCCCGGGACCTCCAGCCCGACGAGCTGGAGATCGTGAAGGTGGCCCGGGGCGATCTGGCGGTCGAGGCCGGGGACGGCTTCACCGTGGCGCTGGACCCGACCATCGACGAGGCGCTCCGGCGGGAGGGATTGGCCCGTGAGCTCGTGAATCGGACGCAGCGGCTCCGTCGGGATGCGGGCCTCGAGGTCAGTGATCGGATCCACCTGTGGGTGAACGGTGACCCGTCGGCGCTGGACGCCGTCGAGGCACACCGCGACTACATCGCGGGCGAGACGCTCGCGGTTTCACTGGCAGCGGGTGATCCGCCGGACGGGGATGTCCATGATCGGGACGTCTCGCTCGACGACGTGCACGCGCGGATCGCACTGCGCCGTGCGGAGGGAGCGCATGGCGCTGACGGCTGAACAGAGGGAGGACCTGGCCGAACTGCTGGAGCGGGAGCGCCGCAAGCTGGTCCGCCGGCTGCGCCGCCACGGCGAAGCGATCGGCGAGCGGTCCGGACACGGGCTCTCCCAGCACATGGCGGAGGCGGCGGCCGAGATGACGGAGCGGGAGACGGCTGCGCTGATGGCCAGCGAGGAGGGGCGTCGTCTGGTCGAGGTGGATCGTGCCCTGAGCCGGCTGGCCCGGGACCCGGAGTCGTTCGGCGTCTGCCGGTCGTGCGGGAGCGCCATCGCCTATGAGCGGCTGGAGGCGATCCCGTACACCGACCTGTGCATCGAGTGCCGGCGCCGCGAGGAAGGAAGCGCGCGGTGAAGGACGAGCGACGCGGGGGCCCGGAGGCGGAGTCGGGTTCGCCGGTGGGCGGCAAGGCCGGGCTGCTGTTCGGGATCCTGGCCATCGTCATTGGCCTGGACGCCGTCACCAAGCTCCTGATCCAGCAGAACTTCCCCCTCTATCACCAGGTCGAGCTGATCGGCGACTACGTCCGACTCACCTATATCCACAACCCGGGCGCCGCCTTCGGCATCCACGTGGGGGACTACTCCCGCGTGGTCTTCCTCGTGCTCTCGGCCGTCGCCCTCGTCGCCCTCTTCGCCATGTACTGGGTGACGCCGGCCCGCGACCGCATCCGGCTCGCCTCCATCGCTCTCATCTGCGGCGGCGCCATCGGCAACCTCATCGACCGGGTCCGCTCGGAGGTCGGCGTCGTGGACTTCCTGGACGTGGGGATCGGGGACCTCCGGTGGCCCGTCTTCAATGTAGCCGACATCGCCGTGACCACGGGCGCCGTCTTCCTCGCCCTCTCGCTCTGGCAGGAAGAGCACGAGCCGCGAAGGGGCGTTGACTGAGCGGCGGCGGATCGACGTAGGGGAGGAGGGCGCCGGCGAGCGTCTGGACGCCCACGTGGCGGCGTGCGTCCCCGCCCTCTCCCGCAGTCGGGTCGCTCAGCTCATCGAAGAAGAGAAGATCCGGTTGAACGGCGCGGCGGCCCGGAAGAGCGAGCGCCTGGCGTCGGGCGACCGGATCGATGTCGAGGTCCCGGACCCGGAGCCGTCCGCGATCGAGGCCGAGGACATCCCTCTGGCCATCGTGTACGAGGACCGCGACCTCCTGGTGATCGACAAGCCGGCGGGGCTGGTCGTGCACCCGGCCCCGGGGCATCGCACCGGCACGCTGGTGAACGCGCTGCTCCACCACGTGGCCGACCTGTCGGGTATCGGCGGCGTGAAGCGGCCGGGCATCGTGCACCGCCTGGACAAGGACACGTCCGGCCTGCTGATCGTGGCCAAGCACGACCGCTCGCATCGGGCCCTCTCCCGGGCGCTCAAGCGACGCACGGTCGGCCGCGGCTACCTGGCCGTGTGCTGGGGCCACCTGGATCGGGACCGGGTGTCCGTCGACGCGCCAGTGGGCCGGTCGAACCGGGACCGGAAACGCATGGCCGTGGTCGACTCCGGGCGCCGGGCCGTGACCCACTTCGAGCGCCTGGAGCGGTGGGTCGCCGCCGACCTGGTGCAGGCCACCCTCGAGACCGGCCGCACCCACCAGATCCGGGTCCACCTCGCCCACCTCGGCCATCCCGTCGTGGGCGACGACCGGTACGGCGCCGGGGGCGCCCGGGGGATCAGCGGGCCGGGTCGGAGGTGGGCCGCGGAGCTGGAGCGTCGGGTCACGCGCCAGTTCCTCCACGCGTACGAGCTGACGTTCGACCACCCGCGCACCGGGGAGGCCATGCGCTTCGAAGCACCTCTCCCCGAGCCCCTCGCCGGAGCCGCGGCGTGGGCGCGCGAGTCGAGCGCGCGTTGACCCTGCCCTCCCGAAGCCGGTAGATTCACCGTCTCTCCCCGCCCATACGCACAGCAACTGGAATGAACGAGTCGCCCGCAGCCGAGCCCCGAGAAGGTGCCCCGGGCAGGGCCGTCCGCCGGGACGGCCGCGGGGCTCCGTTGTCGGAACGGGACGTGGCCACGCTGCGCGCCCTCGGTACGAGGATCGATCCCGAGGACGCCGGGGCCCACAACAACCTGGGCGTGGTCTTCTACCAGAAGGGTCTGGTGGAGGAGGCGTTCCGGGCGTTCGAGCGCGCCCTCGAGATCGACCCGCGCCTCGCGGTGGCCCGGCGCAACGCCGAGATCGCCTTCGTCGAGAGCGGCCTGTTCGATCGTCGGGTCCGGTACCTCCAGGCCAGGCTCAGGATCGCGCCCGGCGATGTCGATGCCCGGGACGAGTTGGCCCGGGTGTTCCTCCTCGGCGGCGACCCGGAGAGCGCCTCGCGGGAATGGACGCGACTCCTCGAGCAGCACCCTGGCAGCACGCCGCTGCACATGAAGCTGGCCTACGCCGAAGCCGAGCGGGGCCGGGCCGAGGAAGCGATCCGCCTCCTCGAGATCGCCTCGCGGCTCTCACCGGAGCTCCCGGCCGTCCGCATCCAGCTGGCCGAGCTCCTCCTCGACGCCGATGAACTCGGTCGTGCCGAGGAGGAGGCGCGACGAGGGCTCGAGCTGGATGACGGCAGTGCCCCCGCCCACGCCCTCCTCGGTGCGGTACTCCGCGGCCAGGGTCGGCACGACGAGGCGAACGACGTCCTGGACCGGGCCACCGAGCTGGATCCGAAGGTGCTCGACGACGAGGGCCACCTCTCGGTCGAGCGGTCCCGGGCCGCCAAGGTCGCCCGGACCCAGCAGACGGGGGCGGCCTCCAGGGGGCGGGGTCGACTCGATCGCTTCACCCGGGCCATGGTGCTGCGCCGCAATGGGGACATGCAGAGCGCCATGGCGGAGCTGGAAGAGGCGATCGAGGTCGGCGAGGACACTTTGGAGATCCGGCAGACGCTGGCCGAAATCCGGCTCCTCCACGGCGGGGCAGAGGACGCCGTCGCGAGCTATGATCGCCTCCTTGCCGACATCGACGATTCGCCGAAGCTGTGGAACGACCACGGCGTGGCTCTCCACCGGCTCGGGCGGCCGGCCGACGCGATCGAGTCGTATCGGCGGGCGTCCGAGCTCGACGATGGGCACCGCGTGGCGTGGAACAACCTCGGCGTAGCCCTCGCCCAGGTCGGCAAGATCGGACCGGCGGAGTGGGCGCTGCGCACCGCCACCGCCGGCGACCCGCCCCCCGAGGCCCTGTGGAACCTCGGGCTCTTCTACGCCCTCACCGGACGTCCGGACGAGGCGGTCGATGCCTACAGGACCGCCGTGGAGCTGGATCCCGGGAGCCCGGAATCGTGGAGTCGGCTGGGAAGCGCCCTCTTCCAGGCCCGGCGGCCCGACGCGGCCCGGAACGCTCTGGTGGAGGCGCTGGACCGTGACCCGAGCCTGGTGGACGCCCGCTACCACCTCGGGTTCGCCCTCTCCGCGCTGGGCGACTACGGCGGCGCCCTCCGCGAGACCCAGCGGGCGCTGGAGCAGGCACCGGTGCTCCCGACCCCGACCTACCTGCTCCTCATCGACGCCGACTCGGAGCCGGGCACCGTACCGGCCCCGGATGCCGAGCTCGAACGGACCGAGCGCGACCGGACCCGGCCGGAATTCGACTTCGATCCCGCCACCCTGGACGACATCTTCGCAGCGCTGGAAGGCGCCGAGCCGGAACCGACCTCGATCCCCGACATGGACACGGAAATGGAGAGGGCCCGCACCCTGATGAGTCGCGGGCAGCTCGAGGAAGCCGCCGAACTCGTGGCCCGGGTCGTCGCCCGGTCGCCTCACATGCCGGGACCCCGGCTCCTCGAGGGAGAGATCCTGCTGGAACGAGGGTTCGCCGGCGAGGCGCTCGAGCGATTCGTCGCAGTGCTCTCGGCCGGCGGCGTCAGTCGGGACACGCTCCGTTCGGCGCGGGAAGGTCGGGCCCGGGCCCTGCTGATCCTCGACCGGTCGCAGGAGGCCGTGGAGGCCGCCCACGCGGCCGAGGAGGTGGGCGGCCCCGCGTCCCTCGTCGGACGGGCGCTCCTCGCCGCCGACCGGGCCGAAGAGGCCGTCACGGCCTTCGAGAGGGCGCTGAAGAGCGGAGAGCCCGGGTCCCTCTGGGTCACCTCCTACGGCCACGCGCTCCTCGCCCTCGACCGCATCGACGAGGCGGAGCGGGTCTTCCGGCTGGTCCTCGATCGCGAGCCCAGCGCGGTGGGCCAGGTCGGGCTGGCCCGGACCCTGGAAGCCCGGGGCGATCGGGCAGGCGCGAAGACGGCGTACGGGGAGGCGGTGCGACTCCTGCCGAGCTACCCGCCGGGCGTCTTCGGCCTGGCGGACCTGGATTGGGAGGATGGGCACCCGGACGCGGCGGTGCGCCTGGTCGTGGATCTGCTGTCGCTGGACCCGGTCCATGTGGAAGCGCTGGTCCGGCTCGGCGTCTGGTTCGCCCAGCTCGGCCGCTGGGACGAGTCCCGCCGGGCACTGGAGCGGGCCCTGAGCCTCGCCCCGGACGACCCGGACGTCCAGCGGCAGCTGTCCGAGCTGCCGGACGAGGACGGGGAGGGGTAGGATGCCGATCGAGGGACCGATCAGGGAGCTGAGCATCCAGGACGTGCTCCAGATGCTCGACCTGGCCCACAAGACCGGGGTCCTCACGGTGCGATCACAGCGGATGATGGACGAGGCGGTGGTCCACCTGGTCGAGGGACAGCTCGTCTTCGCCAGTCGACGGCGCTCCATGCGCCTCCTGGGCCAGCAGCTCCTCCGCGAGGGGAAGCTGACGGCGGACGAGCTGAAACGCGCCCTGGAGCAGCAGCGGCGGGACCCGAAGCAGCGCCTGGGGGCGATCCTGGTCGAGATGGGCACCGTCGACCCGACCGAGCTCGAGGAGCAGCTCCGGTTCCAGATCGAGGAGACCATCTACGACCTCCTGGGCTGGGACGAGGGCTACTTCAGCTTCGAGGAGACGGACGACACCCCCGAGGGCCCCGTCCGGGTACGGGTCGACTCGCTGCTCATGGAAGGGGCCCGGCGTCTGGACGAGTGGAGCCGCCTCAAGGCCCGGGTGCCCAGTCCCGATGTCGTGCCCGTCCTGGCCCCGCCGGAGCCCGATGCCGGACTGATCGACCTCCGGCCCGAGGAGTGGGAGATCCTGGCGGAGGTGGACGGCAAGCGGGACCTGCGCGTGATCGCGTCCGAGCTCGGCCGCAGCGCGTTCCACGTGGCCAAGGTCGTGTACGGCCTGGCCAGCATGAACCTGGTCCGGGTCACCGACCATCCCGTGGCCGTCCGGGACGAGGACCTCGTGCCGCTACTCGACGAGATCGAGCTGCTCCTGGCCGATGGCGAGCTCGAGGCCGCCGAGCAACGGGCCCGGGAGCTCCAGCAGGAGTACCCGGACCGGGCCGCCCTCCCGCTCCTCGCGGGGCGCGCCCTCGCCGCTCAGGGCCGACTCCGGGCCGCCACCGACGCCTTCGATCGGGCGGCCGCCCTCGACCCATTGGCCGCGGATGCCCATTATCATCTCGGCCTCGCGGCCGCCCGGAGCGGCGAGCTGGACCGGGCGGAGGATGCCTGGCGGACCTGCCTGCGGCTCGACCAGGAAGGGCAGCGGAGCAGCGTGGTCGAGCCGGCGATCGACGCCATGCGTGAACTGAAACGGATCCTCGAAGCCGCGCCTACGGAATGACAAGCGATCTGCAGCGCTGGAGCCGTGAAGTGGCGGAGGACCCCGGGTCGGCTTCCTTCGTGCGGCTGGCCCGCGCCTACCGAAGGCAGGGCCGGCGCGAGGCGGCCCGGAACGTGGTCCTGGGCGGGCTCCGGGCTAACCCGCACCATGTGGGCGGGCACGCGCTCCTCGCACTCCTCCACATCGAGGCCGGCGAGCGGGAGCCGGCCCGGGACGAGTGGGAGACGGCGCTGCGCCTCGATCCCGGCAACTTCGAGGCGAGCCGCGGTCTCGGATTCCTCGCACTCGAGCGCGGCGACCTGCCCGCCGCTCGCCGCCACCTCGAGCAGGCCCGGAACGTCCGGCCCGGGGACCCGGCGGTCCAGCAGGCCTTCGAAGTGCTCATCCGCAGGGAGGACAGGGCACAGACAACGCGGGCCGACCCGCGCGGCGCTCCGGCCCGTGCGGCTCCCGGGTCGGCGACTGCGGCTCCCGCGCCCCCGGCTCCCGCGCCCCCGGCTCCCGCGCCCCCGGCTCCCGCGCCCCAAAAGCCCGACAGCGCGACTCCGACCGCGGCCCCCGGTGTCGAGCCCCCGGGCGCCGATCAGGCGCGGCCGCTGGATCGGGGGGACGGCGTCGCCGGCGCCGTTGACGAGGACGGGGACGCGGCCAGGACCGACGTCGCCGGGGACCCGAAGGAGTTGTTCGCGTCGCTCGCGGCCGACTCGCCGCTGCTGGGCACCGTGCTCCTCGATGGCCGGGGTCTGGTCCTTGCAGGGCGGATCGACGGTGGGGGTCAGGACGACCTGCTGGGCGGTCTCCTCAGCTCCGCCGTGGTCGAGGCCGCCCGCACGGCACGGATCATGGGGCTGGGCCGTTGGGAGGGCATGCTGATGGAGACCGACCAGCTGCTGCTCCATGCCCGTGCACTCGAGGGCACCGAGGACGGCGCCACGGTGGTGGTCGTGACGCGGCCGGGCACGCCCGCCGGCTGGGTGGTCCGGGCGGCTCGTCGGGCCCACGCCCTGGCCGCCGACTATCTCCGGGAGGCGACGCCGTGAACGAGATCGTCAGCAGGCTCCTGGAGAACCTGACGCGGGTGGAGGGGGTGCGCGCCGCCGTGGTGGTGGACGACGAGGCCGGCGTGCCCGTCGCGTCGCAGGTGACCCCCGGGGTGCCGGAGCCGGCGCTGGCGGCGCTGTCGGGTGCCCTCTTCCGCCGCACCGCCGGCGCGTCCCGGTCGACCGGCTTCGGCGACCTCCGCCTGCTCCAGCTCGAGACGGAGGGCGGGTATCTGCTCGTGGCCGGTGCGGGTCCGCTCCTGGTGTCCGTGCTCACCGAAAGCGATGCCCGGATCGGGATGGTCCGGGTCCAGGTCGCCCGGGCGGCGGAGGAGCTGAGCCGGTGAAGGGCGACGATCTGCGGAGCATCGCCGAGTCCCTGAAGGGACCGATGAAGGAGTTCGTGATCCAGTCCCGGGTACGAATTGCGGTGCTGATCAACCACAGCGGCCAGATCCTGGCGCACCATGGCTTCACCCGGACGTACGACATGGCGAATGTGGCGACGTTGGCTGCCGCCACCCACTCGTCCTCCCAGGCGCTGGCCGGGCTCACGGGGGCCGGCCGCTGGGTCCATCTGCACCATGCCGGCGAGGAGAAGCAGCTCTTCCTGGCACCGTTCCGGACGGCGTCCGAAGAGCTGGTCCTGGTGGCCATCTTCGACCAGGAGTCCACCCTCGGCCTCGTCCAGCTCTTCTTCGATCGCCTGACGGAGGCGGTGCGCGAGATCCCGGAGCTGGGCAAGCCGTTGAGCCCGGGCGAGGTCGAGGAGTTCGAGCGGGACCTGGAAGCGGGGCTCCACCACCTCCTGCCGGAGAACGACTAGATGGCGGTGGTGAAGTACGCCTCACGCGAGATCCTGTGCAAGATCGTCTACTACGGCCCCGCCCGGAGCGGCAAGACGACGAATCTTCAGTGGATCCACCGGTCGTTGCCCGCCAACCATCGCAGCGACATGGTCTCACTGGCCACGGAGAACGACCGCACGCTCTTCTTCGACTATCTCCCTCTCGACCTCGGGCCGGTCTCCGGGTTCAGGGTCCGGCTCCAGCTCTACACCGTCCCCGGCCAGGTCTACTACAATGCGACCCGGCGCCTCGTGCTCCGTGGCGCCGACGGGATCGTCTTCGTGGCCGACTCCGCCCCCGATCGCCGGGAGGAGAACCTGGACGGCCTGCGAAATCTGCGGGAGAACCTGAGAGAGAACGCCGTCGCGCTCGCCGGGCTCCCCCTGGTCTTCCAGTACAACAAGCAGGACCTGATGACGGCCCGAGCCCCGGACGAGATGGACGAGGAGCTGAACACCCGGGAGGCGCCCTTCTTCCCGGCGGCGGCCATCCGCGGCGAGGGCGTCATCTCTACGCTGCGCTCGGTGAGTGAGCGGGTTCTCCGGAACCTCGCCGCGGACATGGCGACCTCGTAGCCCGGCGGCACCGTGTCCCTCGACCTCGATCCCCGATTCACCTTCGACTCGTTCGTGGTCGGCCCGGCCAACCGTCTGGCTGCGGCCGCGGCCCGCAAGGTGGCCGAATCGCCGGGTGTGGTGTACAACCCGCTGTTGATCTACAGCGGCTCCGGGCTCGGCAAGACGCACCTGCTGGGGGCCATCGGCCGCCGGGCAGAAGAGCTCCACTCGCTGACCTGGACCTACGAGTCGGCGGCCCGGCTCATGGAGGTATTGAGCGAGGCGGTCGGGGCCGGGGACCGAAACGCGCTGCGGAACCGGCTCCGGGGCGTGTCACTCCTGCTCCTGGACGACGTCCAGTTCGTGGCCGGGCAGCGGCAGGCCCAGGAAGAGCTGCTCCGTGTCTGGGACGCCCTCACCGCCCGGGGGGCCCAGGTGGTGCTCACGAGCGACCGGCCGCCCCCGGAGATCGACGCCCTCGACGACCGGCTGCTCAGCCGGCTCTCCGGCGGCCTCCTGGTCGACATCGGGCCGCCGGACTTCGAGACCCGGGTGGTCATCGCCCGGCGCAAGGCCCGGGATCGGGGGGTCTCCCTGTCGGGGGACATCTATCGGGCCCTGGCCCGCGTGGCGTTCACCAACGTGCGGGAGCTGCAGGGCGCGCTGAACCGCCTCATCGCCGTCAAGGAGCTCGAGGACCGGGAGATCACCCCGGAGGAGGTCCCGTTCCTTCTCGGGACCGCCGCCGAGCGGGGGCTCGACGAGTTCGGCGAGTTCCTGGCGGACGTGGCCGGCACCATGGACGCCGTGGTGGAGAAGGCGGATCAGCGCGTGGCCGACGCCGTGGTGAAGTGGGAGTCCGAGGGCTTCCGCACGGCCCGACTGGATGACGCCCTCGGCGAGCCGCTGACCTCCGCCCAGGCCGACCGCCTGATCGAGGGCTTCGAGGGCGACGTCGACCGTTTGATCGAGATCCAGGACGAGATCCGGGCACTCGATCCGGACGTCGCGGAGCTCGGCAGCGAGGTGCTCCGGGACCCGGATCGGGTCCCCCGGGCCGAAGCCCTGCTGGCCGCCGTTCGGGAGCGGGCCGGTTCGCCCCCACCGCCCCCGCCGGGGCCCACCCTCGACGAGATCGGCGGCGCGGAAACCATCGCCATGCGGGCGGCCCGCGCAGTCCTGGACTCGCCCGGCCGGGCGTACAATCCCTTCTACCTGCTCGGTCCGCGGACCGCAGGCGGTGGGCTGCTCCTCGCGCTCGCTAACGGGTTCGTCGAGCGGGGGCGGACCGTGGCCTATATCGACGGCCGGGCCTTCGCCGAGGAGCTCATCGGCGCCCTCGACCGGGGCCGGATGGACGGCTGGCGGGCGCGGTACCGGCGGTCGGAGGTCCTGATCCTGACCGGGCTCGAGGGGCTCGAGGGGCTCGAGCGGGGGCACGACGAGCTGTTCCACCTGTTCGAGGAGCTCCACGGCGCGGCTCGCCAGCTCGTCTTCTCGGCCGGCGTGCCGCCCCAGCAGCTGCCGGTGCCCTCCCGGCTCCGGAGCCGACTCGAGGCCGGCCTGGTCGTGGAGCTGACGGACGCCGATGCGGAACTCGCCGGCGCGGTGTCGCAGCGGGCGCCGGGATCGCACGGGCCACAGGGGCCGCCGGAGTCGGCGTCGTCGTCGAGATCGTCGGCGTCTACGGGATCCGGGGGGCTGTCCGGGGATCGGGCGCCGCACGGGTCGAGGGCGCCCTCGCCGCCTGGGTCCGACGGGTCGCGATCCGCCGGGTGGCTGCTGGACCCCGAGCGGCTGCTCTGGGAGTGGCCGTACGACGAGGACTGGATCCACGTCGAGGAGGGCTGATGGCCATCAAGGGAAGTCTCCGGGAGGGCGGGCTGGCCGATGTCTGCCAGCTCCTGGCCGTGGGCCAGAAGACGGGGTGCCTGTCCGTCACCGACCGGGCCCGGTTCGGCCAGATCTTCTTCGACCACGGACGGGTGCTCTTCGCGACCCTGGTGAACCGACGCGACCGGATCGGCGACATGCTCGTCCGGGCGGGAGAGATCACGTACGAGGAGCTGACGGCCGCCCTCGACGCCCAGTCCCAGCGGCCGGAGACCCGGCTCGGCGAGCTGCTGGTAGAGCGGGGGCTCATCGACCACGCCACCCTCGTGGGGTTCCTGGAGAGACAGATCGAGGAGGCCGTCTACTACCTGTTCACCTGGGACCAGGGCAGCTTCTTCTTCGAGCCCGGACGCAAGCCCGAGCCCGGGCAGACGCTGGTGTCGCTGAACCCCGAAAGCCTGCTCCTGGAGGGCGCCCGCCGGGTGGACGAGTGGAACCTGATCGAGAAGAAGGTCGGGTCGATGGACTCGGTATTCGCCATTGCCGAGGACGCGGCGAACCCCCAGGGAGCGCTCTCGGAGGCCGAGCGCACGGTGCTCGAGGGGGTCGATGGCGAGCGTACCGTCGAGGAGCTGGCCGAGGCGACCGGGTTGGGCGTGTTCGAGACCGGCCAGGCCCTATACGGCCTGATCCAGGCCGGCTTCGTCCACCGCACCGGACGGCGAGAGGACGCCGCGGAGGCCGCGCCGGGCGTCGACGAGGCCCGCAACCTCGGCGTCGCCTTCTTCCGAACCGGCATGCTCGATGAGGCCGGACAGGCGTTCGCCCAGGTCCTGGACGCCGATCCCGACGACGCCCGGGCCAGCCACTACATCGCCCTGATCGCACTCCGGCAGGGCGACCTCGATCGGGCCGTTCGCGGGCTCTCCGGCCTCATCGAGCGCGGCGCCGGGAACCTGGATGTTCATCTGCACCTGGCGTACGCGTACCGGAAACAGCGACGGGTCGGACCGGCCCGGCGCGTCCTGGCCCGGGCCCGCACCATCGCGTCGGGGGATCCCCGCGTCGCTCTCGCCGAGGGCGTGACCGAGCTCTTCATCGGGGATGTCGCCCGCGCCGTCCCCGCTCTCGAGGCCCACCGGGAACGCCTCGATCCCGACCGGCTGCCGCCGGCGCCGTACTACTACTGCGCGGGGCTCGCGGCCGCCGCCCGCGGCCGGACCGAGGAAGCCCGACGCATTGTCGAAGAAGGGGTCGGCGCGTACCCGGCCTCCGCTCCGCTCCAGCTCCTGGCCGGCGCCCTGGCCGAGCGGCACGGCGATCACAGGACCGCCGAGCACCACTACCGGCAGGCCACCGAGGGCGGCGGCGGGCTCGCCCAGGCCCATCGCAACCTCGGCGACCTGATGGCCCGGAAGGGCGCCCGACGGGAGGCCCTCGACCACTACCAGCACGCC
This sequence comes from uncultured Gemmatimonadaceae bacterium, assembly GCA_964391035.1. Lineage (GTDB taxonomy): Bacteria > Gemmatimonadota > Gemmatimonadetes > Longimicrobiales > RSA9 > JAWVYT01. The sequence goes on along the minus strand of CAYMLW010000020.1, from coordinate 7,330 downwards.
GCCGAGATCGACCCGGACCTCGGCGACGGCCTCTATACCCGCCTGGCCGACCTGTACTACCGGGACGGCCAGCGCGGCGAGGCGGTCCGCTGCTGGCGTCGCGCCCTCGAGCTGAACCCGGACAACGAGGTGGCCCGGAACCACCTCGAGGTGGTGGCCCGTGCCGAAGGCTGAGGTCGCACGGTACACGCGCTCGATCGCCTTCCTCCTGCTCGTCCCGGGGTTCTTCGGGGCGGCGCGTGCCGCGGCGACCCAGGGCCCCGGGACGCGGCCCGCGGCCCTCGACACGCTGCCGGCACCGGACCAGAGATCCGCCCCCCGACCCGCCGCAGGGGCGGAGGCCCTCCGGTCCGGGCCCGTGGTGCTGTACTACTGGCCCGGACAGCAGGCGCTGGCCCAGCAGATCATCCGTCGAATGGACCGGCAGCCGTCCCTGCCGGCGCTCCCGGACGCCGTCCTGGCCGACACCGCGGGAAACGGCCCGGTCCGGGTCTACCTGGCCCCCGACGCGGCCCGCTGGGACAGCCTGACCGGCGGTGCCGTGCCGGAGTGGGGCGCCGGCGTCGCCGATCCCGAGGCCGGCATCATCGTGCTCCCCACCTTCGACTGGGAGCGCACGCCGCCCCATACCGTCTACCGCACGCTCCGGCACGAGCTCGCCCACGTCGCGCTCCAGCGGTTCGTCGGCCCGGCACGCACGCCTCGCTGGTTCACCGAAGGCTATGCCCAGTGGGCCGCCGGGGAGTGGCGCTGGCAGTCCGCGTGGGAGCTGCGCCGCGCCTTCGTCCGCCGCGACTCGCCGCCCCTCGACTCCCTCACCCTCCACTGGCCCTTCGGCGAGGCCGACGCCCGGCTGGCCTACCTCCTGTCCGCCAGCGCCGTGGCCTACCTCGTCGACCGCAGCGGGGAGCGGGGCATCCGCATCTTCCTCGAGCGCTGGCGCGACCAGCTCGACTTCGACGCCGCATTCCGCGAGACCTACGGCCTCACCCTCGGCCAGTTCGAGGAGGACTGGCGCGCTCACGTCAAGCGCACCTACGGCTGGACCGTGGTCTTCGGCCAGTCCGCCTTCTTCTGGGCCGTAGCCGCCGTCCTGCTCGTCGTCCTCTTCGCCATCCGACGCCGCCGCGACCGGGCCCGCATGGCCCGGCTCCGGGCGACGGAACCACCGGACCAGCCGGCGTACTGGGAGACGGATCAGCGGGACCGCTGATCCGTTTCCCGGGACACTCGCGCCTTCGGCGCTCGCTGTTCGGACGCTCGCCTGCGGCTCGCTGTTCGGACGCTCGCCTGCGGCTCGCTGTTCGG
>CAYMLW010000020.1:0-5922 GCA_964391035.1 uncultured Gemmatimonadaceae bacterium | reverse complement strand
CGCCTGCGGCTCGCTGTTCGGACGCTCGCCTGCGGCTCGCTGTTCGGACGCTCGCGCTGCGCGCTCGCTGTTCGGGCGGCTCGCTGACGGTCGCCTGTTCCGCTCTCGGGGCGCCTCCGCTTGACCGTTCGCCCGGTGCGGCTAACTTCAACCCCATGACGCAACGCACCCGCAAGGCCCCGAAGCACAAACCGCCGTCGCTGCGGTGGACGCCCGTGAACTACGGCCTCATGGGGGCGGGAATCGCCTCGATCGCGGCCGGGTTCGTACTCCTCGCCAATGCCTCGACCGTGGCCGCGCCGCTCCTGCTGGCGCTGGGCTACGTGGTCCTGATCCCCCTCGGCATCATCCGGTAGCGGCCGCACCGGCCCGGCGTTGGGCCGTCCAGTCCCTGACCCCGAGCGTGTCGGCCGTCCCGAACCCCGGCCGTCATGAACTCTGGCCATCCCGAACCGCGAGCGTCCCCGGAGGATTAGGTCGTCCGGGGCAGGGAACGCGGATTGACGGGGGGGACCATGGCAGAGCGGGAGGAAGACGGGGGCCCTGGCGGGTCGAGCCGGCGTGCGGAGCAGCGGACCCACCTGGGCCGCTTCGACCGATCCTTCTTCGTCCGCATGATCGGGTCATTCCTGGTCCTGCTGGTCGTCGTGGCGCTGGCGGAGCTGGGGCTGCGGTTCGGGCTGCAGCTCCGGGAGTTCTACAGCGACGGGCCCGCACGGGCCGAGACCACGGCGCGACAGCTCGCGGCGGACGTCCGGTCGATCATGATCAACGAAGGCGGCCCCGTGGCGTCGCGGGCCGTCTACCCGATCCTCGACCGGGCGTACGAGCGGGCGGGCCTGCGCATCGCCGTGGAGCCGTCACAGGCCACCATCGAGTCGATCCGTGAAACCTTCGGTTTCCGGCCCCGGGGCGTACCCGCGGTGTTCCCGGAGGGGAGGCACCACGAGGAGCGGGTGGAGCTGCGGGCCGAGTCCTTCTGCCTCCGGTGCCACGTGACCGCGTCGGTGGGTGACGTCCTCGGTACCGTCGTGGTCCGCGACTACCTGAGCGCCACGTTGAGCGGGTGGTGGCGGGACGTCCGGCTCAGCGCGACGGTAAACGCCGCGAAGATCCTGATCCACGTGGCGATCCTCTTCTTTCTCCTCCGTGTGCTCATGGAGCCGCTCCTGTCGCTCCGCGGGGTCGTGGCGCGGCTGGCCGACGGGACCGGCGGGATCGCGAACCGGGCACAGGTCCGATCCGACGACGAGTTCGGCGAGCTCGCCCACGACCTGAACGCGTTCCTCGACCGGATCGATGGCCTGCTCAGCGAGCTGCGCCGCGTCCTTTCCGGTACCGTACGCACGGGCGAGGCCCTGGCCGGGTCCACCGAGGACGCCCGGGAGCAACTCGACGCGATGGAGGCGGCCCTCGAGCCGATGCTGGGCTACGGCTCGGCCGGGGCTGGCCTCGCCGGGGACGGGGTCGCCGACGCCGGGTTGGCCGACGGGCGCCGGGAGCTACCCCGTCTGGTTGCGGCGGTCCACGAGCTCCGCCACACCGTCCAGCGGCAGGGCTTCCTGCACCGGGAGCTCACCGCCGTGGTCGAGACCGGCGACGCACTCCTCGCCCGCCTGGACGTTCGGGAGCGATCGGATCACGAGTGTTGAAGGCTCACCAGCGCGAGCGCTTCCCGTGGCTCATTCGCCGCCGCCCCGCCGCGCCCTGGTAGGGCCGCCATCACAGCCGCACCGGGGCAGCGCCCGGATGCTCACGCCGATGCAGCACGCGCCGCCCACCGCCACGTCCGTGACCCAGCGGACGCGCTCCCCGCACACCGTGCATCTGTAGACTTCTTCGGCTCTTCCCGGCCTGTCGCTGTTCATCCGCGCACCTCTCGATCCCGGTACCGGACGCCACCGATCCGGCCGGCGCCCACTGGATGAACCCGCGGGAGCACGCCCCGTGTTCCGGCGCCCCGTGGGGTCGAGTCCCTCGGCAGCACCGACCGCCTGCCGGGCGCGACCGCAATAGCCCGGGACGAGACCCGGGCCCTCTTCACCTTCCCGCGCCGATGCCGTACCTTCCCCGAGCGTCGGCTCAACCGGCTCGCGCTCGTGATGCAGTCCAGCGAATCCGGGCTGAACCCGACGCGGCTGGTCGGAGGTACCCGGGCGGTTAGCTCAGCTGGTCGAGAGCGCCTGCCTTACAAGCAGGAGGTCACTGGTTCGAATCCAGTACCGCCCACTGCCCCCCCGAACAGCGAGCCCGAAGGGCGAGCGTCCGAACAGCGGCGCCGCAGGCGAGGCGCCCGAACAGGCGAGCGTCAGCGAGCCGTCCGAACAGTGAGCGAAGCGAGCGTCCTCCTACCGCCTCGCCTCCAGCACCCTCTCGATGAACCGCTCCCAGGACGCCCATGACGTGGTCCGCCGGTACACGCTGTCGGTCTTGTGGGCGATGACCAGGTCCACGGCGGGCAGGACGGTGATCCACTGGCCCCAGGCTCCGCGGGCGGTGTAGGCGCCCACGTACGGTCCCACCTCCTGCGGCCCGTCCCAGACCCACCACATGTAGCCGTAGCCGAAGTAGCCGTCGCGCCGGGAGGCGGGGTTCATCTTCTCGAGGGGTGTGATGATGCCGGAGATGCGGCGGACCCAGTCTCGGGAGACGACCTGCTCATCGCGCCACCGGCCCTCCCGGAGCATGAGGTAGCCGATCCGGGCCATGTCCCGGGTCGACAGCCACATGTGGTAGGCCGGGTTCACCGACCGGCTCAGGTCGCCGCTCTTCCGCTGCGCGCTCCGGTCCCAGTCCTGGAACTGGAGGGGGGTGGCGAGCTGGGCCTGGAGGGCGTCGTAGATGTTGAGCCCGGTGAGCTGCTCGAAGACGGCGCCCGCGGCGTTGAAGTCCCAGTTGCTGTAGAGCATGTAGGTGCCGGGCTGCTGGGAGCCCCGGGCGGGCGCGTCGGCCAGGTTGTCGCCGCTGTTCGAGGCCGGGTGGTAGACGCCGGAGCGGGCGGTGATCAGGTGGTGGATCGTGGCCTGCTTCTCGATGGGCAGGAGCCCGCCCACATCGTCCATCCCGAGGTCCTCCAGCGTTCGATCGAGGTCGATGGTCCCGTCCTCGACCCACCGGCCGTAGAGCATGGCCAGGATGCTCTTGCGGACCGACGCCACGTACGACAGCTCCTCGACGTCGCCGAACTCGAGCACGACGCGCCCCCGGTTCACCACCACGAGGCCGGTGGTGTTCGCGCTGTCGCGGATGAAGGCGTAGGCGTCCTCCAGCGCTTCGGCGTCCCAGCCGTAGGCCTCGAGAGTGTCGTCGTCCGGCCAGACGTACTCCCACTGCTCGTCCGGATAGACGACCTCGGTCTGCGCCGCGAGTGGGGCGGCGAGGAGGGCAGCGAAGAGGAAGGCCCAGAGGGCGGGGAAGGAGGCGCGTCGTCGCGTCAGCATGGCTCTGCTCCGGATGGGGTATTCCACGTTCCGGCCAACCTAGGGAGTCGGGGACGATCGGGCGACCTCGGACCAGGGTCGGTGCGTCGCATCGCGATTCCCCCGCGAATGGACTATCTTCTGGTGCCATCTCCCCCCGATCCAGCTTCCATGCCCGGTCTTTTCGCAGAGCTCAAGCAGCGGAGGATGCTCCGCGTCCTCGCCGCGTATCTGGTCGCGGCGTGGGTGGCCATCGAGGTGTCCAGCACGGTTGCGCCGCTGCTGAACCTCCCGGAATGGGCACCCCGTCTGGTCCTGGTCCTCCTGGCCGCCGGGTTCCCGCCGGCAATGATCATGGCCTGGTTCTTCGACTTCACCCCCGATTCCGGGTTCCGCCGCGCACCGGCGGCGTCCTCCGGGGGCCGGAAGAACCAGCGGAGAGCGTGGGTCCTCGGCGCGTTCGCCACGGCCGTCTTCGCCCTGGCCGGCTTCGGACTGGGAATGCGGTGGAGCGCGGGAGGCGAGATCGAGGGCGAGGCCCGCGTCGTCGTCTCCGTGTTCGAGAACCGGACCGGGGACGAGGCCCTCGATCCCCTGGGCCACATGGCCTCCGACTGGGTGACCCAGGGCCTGACCGAGGCCGGCTTCATCGAGGTGGCGGATCCGCAGACCGCGTTCACGGCGTTCAGCCAGGCCCAGGTCGCCGCGGGCGGGATGGCGCCTGAGGTCCTGGCCCGGGAAGCCCGGGCAACGCTCGTGGTACGGGGCTCGTACTACCGCAGCGGCGACTCGCTCCTGATCAACGCCGAGGTCCGGGACGTGACCCGGGGCCGCGTGGTCACGGCGCTCCCCGCCCTGACGGCGGCCGCTGATGACCCGCTCGCCGGCGTGGAGACGCTCCGGCAGCGGGTCGTCACGGCCCTGGCCCTCCAGGTCGACTCGACGCTGGAGGACTTCGGGGTCGCGCCGGCCAGGCCCCCGACGTACGAAGCCTACCAGGCGTACGTGGAGGCGCTCCAAACGTACCTCGACGACCGACAGGATGACGCGGCCCCCGTCTTCGACCGGGCCATCGCCCTGGACTCGACGTTCGATGCCGCCGTGCTGTGGGCTGCGCACTCGCACTGGTTCACGGGCGATCACGACGCCCTGGGCGCACGCCTCGCCATTCTCGAGCCCCGGCGCGACCAGCTGTCGAGGCACGAGCGGGCACGCATGGACTGGATCCGTCACTTCCGCGATGGCGATTTCGAGGCCATCTACCTGAGCGCGGGCCAGATGGCCGACGCCGCCCCCGGGTCCGCGAATGCCCGGCGCGAGCTCGCTCTGGCCGCCATGCGCACCTGGCGATACCGGGAAGCACTGGACATCTTCCGGGAGCTGTTCCCGCCCGTCGGCCTCATGCGCTCCTGGTCCGAGGCCTACCCCTATTACATCGAGCTGCTCCACCTCACGGGTCGCCACGACGAGGAAGCCGAGCTGGCCCGGGAGGCGCACGAGAACGGCCAGTTCGACCGGGCCGATGCGCTCCGCCTCCGGGCTGTGGCGGCCGCCGGCGCCGGGGACGTCGCCACGGCCACCCGCCTGGCCGATTCGGCCTCCACCGGCGATGGCGTCATCGAGCTCATCGTGGGCCGCGAGCTGGTGGGGCACGACCACGAAGCGGCCGGTCGGGCCATGATCGACCGGGCCGTCCCGATGCTGGAGGCCGCCATTGCCGCCCCCCGGATCCCGTTGGCACTGGGCCTGGCCTACTACGCACAGGGACGATACGACACCGCCCGGTCCACCCTCGACCGTCTCACGCCTTCATGGTGGCCGGAGCACCGGAACCGGTTGGCTTTTCTCATCCGTGTCGCCACGCGCCAGGGGGACACCGCGGCCGTCGACCGGTACACCCGCGAGGCGGCCGAGCGGTTCTGGTGGGACGCCGGGCTCGTGACCGCCCGGGGCAGGGCCGCGGCGGCCGCGCTTCAGGGAGACCGGGACCGCGCCGTCGTCCTGCTCCGGGAGGGCCACGAGATCGCCGACGGCGAGCCGCTCCGGCTCCACGTCACCGCGGATCCGGACTTCGCCGGCCTGGAAGGATACCCGCCGTTCGACCGCCTGATCGGCGGCGAACGCTAGCCGGAACCAGCCGGCTGGACCGAATCCCGAACAGCGAGCCCGAAGGGCGAGCGTCCGACAGCGGCGCGCGAAGCGTCGCCGCGCCCGAACAGGCGAGCGAAGCGAGCCGGCCGACCAGCGAGCGAAGCGAGCGACCGCCTCTACGACCGCCCCGCCTCCGGATGCCCCGTCTCCCGCAGTCGCCGCACGATCTCGGGCGCGTACTGCTGGACGTAGCGCAGCCGGGACAGCGCGTTCGGGCGGGTGTGGTCCCCGTTCCAGCAGTGCTCGGCCCGGTCGCCGTAGTCGACCTCGCCGTCGTAGTACGGCGAAGCGGTCGATTCCAGGAAGTCCTCGGCCAGGTAGACGGCGTTGTTGAGGTAGTAGTTGTCCATGT
>CAYMLW010000019.1:18650-24000 GCA_964391035.1 uncultured Gemmatimonadaceae bacterium | reverse complement strand
ATGATCGAGTCGATCGAGGTCGTGCGCCGGGGCCGGGTCCGCCGGGCCAAGCTGTACTATCTGCGCGCCCGCAAAGGCAAGGCGGCCCGGATCCGCGAGCGGCAGCAGCGCTAAGTGCCGCCGTGGCGGCACGGAGAGGGAGACGCCGCCGGGGCGCCCCGCTCCGGCTGGAGCGGGAGCTGTGGTCGGCCGGTGTGGAGCGGGTCGCCGGGGTCGACGAGGCCGGTCGTGGGCCTCTGGCCGGGCCGGTCGTGGCGGCGGCGGTGATCTTCGAGCCCGAGGTGCGGGTCCCCGGCGTCACCGACTCGAAGAAGCTGACCGGGGCCGTGCGGGACGAGCTCGTCGTCGAGATCCGGCGACGGGCTCTCTGTATCGGCGTCGGCGCGGCCAGCCCCCGGGAAGTCGACCGGCTCAACATCCTCCAGGCCACCCATCTGGCCATGCGACGCGCCCTCGATCACCTTACCCTCGACCCGGAGCACATCCTGGTCGACGGCCTCCCGGTTCACGCGCTGGGGCCGGATCACACGGCCGTGGTGGATGGCGATGCGAAGTCGTACACGATCGCGTGCGCGTCCATCGTGGCCAAGACCACGCGGGACCGTCTCATGCGACGCCTCGCCTCGCGCTACCCGGACTACGGTTGGGAGACCAATGTGGGCTACGGCACGCCCGAGCACGTGTGCGCGCTGGATGACCTGGGTCCCACACCGCACCATCGCCGCACCTTCGTTCCCGTCCAGCTTTCCCTGGGGCTGGACTGAACCCCGAATCCGCCATGCATACCGAGCACCTCCAGAACGTGCATCCGATCCGCGTCATGGCCGGCTGGCTCGTGGCCGTGGCCGTCACCTCCGTGGTGGTCTTCATCCTCATCGCGCTGGGGCTCATGATGGAGGCCGACCCCCTCGGACCGATGTGGGCGATGCTCGCCGTGGCGGCCGGCTTCATGGTGGGCGGCTGGTTCATCGGCATGCGGACCCTCGAGGCGCCGATCCTCCACGGCATCGCGCTGGGGCTGACATCCCTCGTCGTGTGGGCCGGGCTCAACCTGATCGTGCTCGTCGCCTTCGGGACCGGGGAATGGACGGGGCTCGGCGCCACCGCCACACTGCTGGTCCTGCTGACCCAGGTCGTGGCCGCGGTGGTGGGCTGCTGGCTGGGGACCCGCGGGGCGCGGCTCCGGGCGAGGGAGATCAGCGACTCGCCGGCCGCGGGCGTACGGGACCGGGAATAGCAGAGCAGGTTTCGAGTTTCGAGGATCGAGTTTCGAGGATCGAGTTTCGAGGATCGACGGGGATCGGCACTTCGAGAGGAAGGGGGAGCATGGGCATGGCGATTCGTCATTGGGGTGTGCTGGCGGTGCTGGTGTTGGCGGCGTGCGCGCCGGGTGCGGACAGGACGGGGTCGCTCCAGCCGGAGCTGCCCGATGATCCCCATTCGTTTGCGAACCCGGCGGAGGCCCGGGTCGAGCACGTGGACCTGCGGCTGAGCGCGGACTTCGACGCTCACACCCTGACGGGTACGGCCACGCTGGACCTGGCCCGGGTTCCGGATGCGGGTGAGTTGGTGCTGGACACCCGGTCGCTGGAGATCCGGGAGGTGACCACGCCGGACGGCGAGGCGCTCGAGTGGGAGCTGGGGGAGTCCGTGTCCCACATGGGGCGGCCGCTGCGGATCGGGCTGCCGGCGGGGGTGGACCGGGTCGAGGTCCACTACGCCACGTCGCCCGAGGCGGCGGCGGTCCAGTGGCTGGACCCCGTCCAGACGTCGAGCGGCGCGCCGTTCCTCTTCACGCAGGGGCAGGCGATCCTGACCCGGACCTGGATCCCGACCCAGGACAGCCCGGGGATCCGGCAGACCTACACGGCGGAGATCACGGTCCCGGCGGAGCTCACGGCGGTGATGAGCGCCGAGATGCTGACGCCCGAGGGCGAGGAGACCGAGGCGGGGCGCACGTTCGAGTTCCGGCTCGACAACCCGATCCCACCCTACCTGATCGCCCTCGGCATCGGCGACCTCGAGTTCCGCGAAGTCGGGCCCCGGACCGGCGTCTGGGCCGAGCCGGAGGTGGTCGAGGCCGCGGCGTACGAGTTCGGCGAGATGGAGGAGATGCTCGAGGCGGCCGAAGAGCTGTACGGGCCGTATCGGTGGGGGCGCTACGACGTCCTCGTCCTGCCGCCATCGTTCCCCTTCGGCGGCATGGAGAACCCGCGGCTGACATTCGCCACGCCAACCATCCTGGCGGGGGACCGTTCACTGGTCAGCCTCATCGCCCACGAGCTGGCCCACTCCTGGTCGGGCAACCTGGTGACCAATGCCACCTGGAGCGACTTCTGGCTCAACGAGGGCTTCACGGTCTACTTCGAGAACCGGATCATGGAGGCCGTCTACGGCGCCGACTACGCGGCCATGCTCGAGTCGCTGGGTCGGCAGGGGCTGCGGTCGGAGATCGAGGGCCAGCTCGGCGGCTACGAGTCGTCGGAGACCATCCTCCACCTCGATCTGGTGGGCCGGGACCCGGACGAGGGGATGACCGCCATCGCCTACGACAAGGGCGCGGCGTTCCTCCGTACCATCGAGTCCGTCGTGGGCCGGGAGCGCTTCGACGCCTTCCTCCGCCAGTACTTCGACGAGCACGCCTTCCAGCCCATGACCACCGAGCGGTTCCTCGCCTACCTCGACGAGCACCTGCTCGCGGAGAACCCGGAATGGCGGGAGGCGATCCGGCCGGAAGAATGGGCCTACGAGCCGGGGCTGCCGGACAACATCGCGCCGGTGGAGTCGGAGGCGTTCGCGGCGGTGGAGGGCGAGGTCGAGCGGTTCGTGGAGGGGGCGTCGCCGGAAACGCTGCCGACGGAAGGCTGGAGCACACACGAGTGGCTCCACTTCCTGCGTTCGCTGCCCGGGGAGCTGCCCGAGGCTCGGCTGCGTGCGCTGGACGAGGGGTTCGGGCTGTCGGAGGGTCGCAACAGCGAGGTGCTGTTCGAGTGGCTCCGGCTGGCGATCGCGAACCGCTACGAGCCCGCGTTCCCGGCGCTCCGGGACTTCCTGACGCGACAGGGTCGCCGGAAGTTCCTCCAGCCGCTCTACGAGGACCTGGCGGAGACGGACTGGGGCCGGGCCATGGCGGCGGAGATCTACCGGGAGGCGCGGCCGACGTACCACGCCATCTCGCGGAACAGTATCGACCAGGTGCTGGAGTGGGGCGGGGCGGGCCGGTAGCGCATCGCTTTTCCATCCTCGGGTGCGGCCCTTCGCGTGTCCGGTTCGCGGCCGCGGACTGCGCCTGGCTACCTCCACAGCCTCCGCCCCCGAAGCGTTGACTGGGCGGGAGAGACAGCCGATCTTCGAGCACCACCGGGCCGGTAGCTCAGTTGGCAGAGCAGTGGACTTTTAATCCAACGGTCGTGGGTTCGAGTCCCACCCGGCCCATTCGCGTCGCTCCGGCGCAGTTTGTTTCGATCGCGTCCGGGGTGGTCCGTCGTGCGGAGCTGGGGGTCACCTGTCGCCGGGGGCGGTGGACGACGTGGGGAAAGGCGACAGGGACGTCGGGAGATTTCCGACTTGGCAATGTTCCCGCGGCAGGCCTAGGTTCGTGACCATGCAATTCGGAGAGTTGGTTTCCAGCGTCACGTCCCGCGTGGCGGCGCTACCCCTCGGCCTCAAGGTGGTCGGGGGCGTCGTGCTGGTGGCCGTGGCAGCGGTCGGGTCGGTGCTGATGTACCGGACGTACGACTTCGTCCAGCACGACAACCAGTTCTGCCTCGAGTGCCACCTGATGCAGGATCCCTTCGAGCAGTTCGCCCGGAGCGCGCACCGGGGGCTGGGCTGCAAGACGTGCCATCGACCGAACGTCTTCCAGCGCAGTGAGATGGGATTGGCCCAGATCGTGGAGAACCCGGACTCGATCCGGGTCCACGCCCATGTCCCGAACTCGATCTGCGCCGAGTGCCACATCGAGGGCGACCCCGACGAGTGGCTTCGCATCGCGAATACGGCGGGTCACCGGATCCATCTCGAATCGAACGACCCGGCCCTCGAAGGGCTGAACTGCGTCGAGTGCCATTCCAGCGGGGTCCACCAGTTCACGCCCACGGACCAGACCTGCGGCCAGGGCGGGTGTCACGAGGACACCCGGATCCGCCTCGGCGACATGGCCGACCTGACCATCCACTGCGTCACCTGCCATGACTTCGCGGAGCCGGTCTCGCCGCGGGCCACGACCACGGAGCTGGCCAGCTCTCTGAGCCCGCAGGTGGATGCCTGTATGGCCTGCCACCAGATGCGGGCGATGCTGGCGGACATGCCCGAAGACGAACCCCACAACGCCGAGTGCGGCGTGTGCCACAACCCCCACCAGCAGCTCCTGGCCCGGGACGCCGTCCAGTCGTGCGCCACCAGCGGGTGCCATGCTCAGCCGGACACCCTGACGCCCTTCCACCGGGGTCTGAACCCCGGGGTACTCGACAACTGCCTGGCGTGCCACGCGGCCCACGAGTTCCGGATCCACGAGGACGGGCAGGACTGCCTCGACTGCCACCAGGACATCTACGAGGACGATACGCCGCGACGGATCGGCGTCGTGGGCAGCGCCGGGTCCGAGGGCATCCGGGGCCACCCCCGGCCGGCGGACGCAGCCGGCGCCGGAGCCCGGCCGGTTCGGCTGGCCAGTGCCGGCCCCATCGACCCGGTCCTGGCCCGACTCGCCCTGGCCGCGCACCCGCCCCTAGCCGCGGCCCGGGCGCCGGTGCCCCAGGGCGATACCGTCCGGTTCCGGCACGCCCAGCACGAAGGCGTCGAGTGCACGCACTGCCACACCATGCAGAGAGAGCACGGCGCGTTGACGGTCACGTCCATCGGCGACTGTCGAAGCTGTCACCACGCGGCGCCGGTCGCCACCGACTGCACCCGCTGCCACGCGCGGCCCGAGATGCTCGTGCGCGCGTTCGACGTACGGCGGACCCTGCGCCTCTCGGCCGGGACCGGCCGGACCCTGACCCGGGCCCTGCCCTTCCTTCACGAGCACCACATCGACGTCGGCTGCGCGACCTGCCACAACACCGGCGGACTCTCGCTCGAGGGCTCCGACGTGGACTGCCGGGCGTGCCACGAGGAGCACCACGAGCCGACCGCCAATTGCCGGGCGTGCCATGTGGAGCCGCCGGCCGGCGCCCATGGCCTCGATGTCCATCTCGGCTGTGCCGGCGCCGGCTGCCACGAGGCCGCACCCGCCAGCGTCGTCTCCGTGCCGCGCACCCGGGACTTCTGCCTGGTCTGTCACCAGGACATGGTCTCACACCGCCCGGGCAGGAACTGCGTGCAGTGTCACGTGCTCCCGCGGCCGCAG
>CAYMLW010000019.1:9805-18640 GCA_964391035.1 uncultured Gemmatimonadaceae bacterium | reverse complement strand
CCCGGACCCCGAAGACGCACTCCAACGCGCGGAGGAACCATGATGCAGCGACTCGGACTCGCCCTCGCACTCGGCCTCGCCGTCCTCTTCGCCGGCTGCGAGCGGCCCGAAGACCAGGAGACCGGCAGCCTCGACCGCGAGCGGGTGCTCGAGACCCGGGCCGCCCTGGACTCCGCCGTCGTCGCCGCCCTCGACAGCGGCAATGCCGCGTACCGGATCGGGGACTACGAGGGCGCCCTCGAGCACTACCGGAGCGTCGTGGACGCCCACGAGGACCTGGCCGCCGGCTGGTTCGGCATCTACATGGCCGAGCTCGCCCTCGGGAACGACGACGCCGCCAATGCCGCCATGGAGCGCGCCCGCGACCTCGCGCCCGGCGCCAGCCTGATCCATCCCGAGGCCGACACCACGCCATGAAAGCTCGCATCGAGGTTCGGATCGCAGGCCTCTGTCTCGCGGCCGGCGCGGCCGCCGCCTGCGGCGACCACGAGTACGAGCCGCCATCACGGGAGGAGCGTGTCGCCGAGGCCAGGGCGCTCTTCCAGGATGCCCGGTTCGATACCGTCACCTGGGGCTCCGACTCAGCTCGGATCGAGGCCGGCAACCTCGTCTACGCCGACGAGTGCCGACGCTGCCACGGACCCATCGGACACGGTGACACCGACTACGCCCGCCGCAACGAGATCGAGGTCGCGTCCCTGGTCGAACCCGACTGGGAGTACGCCGATGACCTCGATGCCGTCCGTCTGCGCATCTTCGTCGGCCACGCCGCCGGTATGCCCAACTGGGGCGTCGGCCGGCTCACGGAGCGGCAGATCGACGCCGCCGCGTTCTACATCACGGAACAGCTCCGACCCGAGATCCTCGGGCGCACGGAGACTCCGCCTGCGCCCGACACGGCCTCCGACTGAAGGCACGGAGACTCCGCCCGCGCCCGACACGGCCTCCGACTGAAGGCACGGAGAACCGCTCGAACGGGGCACACCGAGGCACGGGGCACACCGAGGCACGGGGCACACCGAGACACGGGGCACACCGAGACACGGCCCACACAGAGGCACAGAGGGACAGAGTACACGGAGGCCCCGGCGGGGCAGGATCCCGGTGGGCTCCCTTCGGTTCGCACGGCAGGCTCCGCGGTGATCCTGGGTCGGGCCGGGCGAGGCAGCGTCTCCGGCCGATCCGAACGCCGCTCGCCAGGCGGCCGACCGGCTGATCGCCCCGCCGGTTCCGGCTCGATGCCGGTGAGCACGGCACGCGCCCTCCCCCGTACCCGCGCCTCGACCTGTCGGCCTGCACCGCCACTCCCGTCCGCACTCCAAAGCGAAGTCCTCTGTGGCTCCGTCCCTTCGTGCCTCTGTGTGCGCAGTCGTCCGTCCTCTGTCCCCTCTGTGCCTCCGTGTGCGCGATATCGCGCGATCGGGGTGCGCGAAACCGCGCGGTTTGCCCTGATCCCGGGCGGGGCGGCGGCCGGCATTATCGTCGTAACATGTTGCCGGACAACAAGTTACACTCTGTGTGCCGGGTCTGGCCCTGCTCTTGTACTAGAGAAGGGCGGCAGCATGGAGCCCGCGTGGGCGCGGGCCGGACACCGAGGGAGGAACGAGAGATGACGGAAGCCGTGACAGGATACGATGGAAAGGATGGCCGGAGCCTGATGCGTGGCATCGGGGTGCCGGGGAGGGTGGCGGTGATGTGGGCGGCGGCCGGCGGCGTGCTGGTCGGCGGCTTCCTGGTGGCGGCGATGACGTTGATGGGTCGTCTGAGCGGGCATTCGCTGCTGCTGACGTCGACGGGTCTGTTCGTGGTGGGCGCGGCGCTGGGCTACGTGCACGGCGCGGTTCTCGGGTGGCTGGGTCGCCCGAAGGGGGTGACCCGGCGGGAGGCGATGGGCGGTCTGGCGCTGTCGCTGGCGTACGCGGTCCCGGCGCTGCTGGTGTCGTGGCTGGTGGCGGGCTGGGTCGGGATGACGTCGGTGGCGCTCTATTCGGGCTCTGTGGCGGCGCTGGCGGGCTGCGGGGCGGCCTGGCTGGTCGGGCTGGTGCTGATCGCGCTCGCGACGGAGCGGGGCTGGGCGGCGCTGCGGACGGCGTCCGCGGGCTGGTCGAATGCCCGGGTGGCGACGCTGCTGGTGGCGGCCGTGTTCGGGGGTCTGCTGACGGTGTTTCTCGCGGAGCGTCCGGAGCTGTGGGGCGTGTCTCTTCGAGTGACGCCGGTGGGCGCGGTCCTGCTGGCGGCGTTCGCGACGATCTGGCTGGCGGGTCCGATGATCACGATCGCGCTGGGGCTGATCGAGCGGCTTCCCGCGTCCGCCCGTCCGGCGATGGCATTCGGCGGTCGCGGCCGGGCCATCGTGAGTGGGCTGCTGGCGGTGGTCGTGGGCGTGGTGGTGGCGCTCATCGCGCTGCCCTTCTACCAGGTGGCCGGTCTGGGCGGCGGTGCCGTCGCGGCCGCCGTGACAACGGCGTTCGTGGACGAGGTGCTCCTCCGGCTCTTCCTCATGACGGCGGTGGTCTGGCTGCTGCTCCGTGAGTTCGACATGGGCGCGGGTCGGGCCGCGGCGCTGGCGATCACGGTCACGGCGGCGGTACAGGGTCTGATCTACCTGCCGAGCGCCCTGGCCTTCGGGTTCCCGACCCTGACCGCGACCCTCGGGTTCCTGGCCGTGACCGCGCTGATCCCGGCCGTGGCCTTCGGACTGCTCTTCTGGCGGCGCGGCTTCGGCACGGCGGTCCTGGCCCACGTGACGGCGATCGCGGCCCTGTTCCTGATTGTCGGCGGCTGACGGCAGCACCCCTCGGTACCGGTCCGGAGGCGGTAGCCCGCGTGTGGGGCTATCGCCTCCGCGCGTTTTTGCGCACTCTGTCAGGGATTTCCCCGCGCCCTTCCTTGGGAGTTGCCCTATTTCGGCGGGCGTGGAGTGCCGCCAGACTTGGGGAGTCTCCGCGCGGAATCGCGCGATTTTCAACGAGGTCATTCGAGGAGGTCGAATGCGCTGGACCCGGCGGCTGCGGGAGCAGCCGCTCCGGACCAAGCTGGTCATCACGGCCATCGGGACGGCCGTGCTGGTGCTCGGCGTCGCGTCGTGGCTGACGTTCCGGTACTGGCGGCAGGAGTCGGAAGCCGCGGCCTCGCAGCAGGCGCTGCTGGCCGCGGCGTCGGTGCGGTCGTCGGTGGAGTCGGCGTTGACGTCGGGGCATCCCGTCCAGGCCCGGGCGGCGCTGGCGGAGCTGGTCGAGCTGGCCTCGATCACGGGGGCCCGGGTGTACGGTCCGGATGGGACGATCGTGGTGTCGACGGATCGGTCCGAGGAGGGCAGGCGGCGGACGGGGGTGTGGATCCCGTCGCCGCTGGACCTGCCGCAGGGGGGCACGGCGCGCCCGTCGCCGGACGGGGGCGGGGTGAGCGCGTTCCTGCCGCTCCGTGCCGGGGGTGCAGCGATCCTGGCGGTGGACTTCTCGCTGGTCCCGCTGGAGGAGGCGATGGATCGGGCGGCGCGGCTGGGGCTGCTGCTGCTGGTGGGGTCGTTGATCGCGGTGGTTCTGATCGTGGCGATGATGCTGGAGCGCGAGGTGGTCGGTCCCGTGGAGCGGGTGGTGCGCATCCTGGGATCGGAGGGTCCGGGAACGCGGACGAACGAGCTGGGCCGGCTCGAGGAGTCGGTGACGGACCTGGTCCGGAAGGAGCGGGAGGCCGAGCGGAAGGCCGCGTTGCAGGAGCAGCGGCTGGCGAGTCAGGCCGGGTTCGCGGAAGTGGGGGAGATGGCGGCGGAGATGGCGCACGAGTTCAAGCGTCCGCTGGCATCGATCCGGTCGGCGGTCAGCCTGCTGGAGCAGGAGTACGAGTTGAACGAGCAGGCGCAGTCGCTGCTGTCGGCGGTGGACGGGCAGCTGGGCAAGCTGACGGAGACGATGCAGGACCTGTTCGCGCTGGCGAAGCCGGTGGAGCTGGAGGGTGAGGAGGTGGACCTGGCGGACGTGATCGACGACGCGCTGGGTCAGCTCGCCGGGCTGATGGACACCTCGGGCCGGAGGGTCATCCGGGACTACGATCCGGCCACCCCGCCGATCTCGGGCGACCGCCACCGTCTGGGCCAGGCGGCGCTCAACCTGTCGCTGAACGCGCTGGAAGCGATGGAGGGAGGCGGCACGCTGACCATCACGCTGGGCCCCGGCGAGGGTGCCACGGTGTTGCTGGAGTTCCGGGACACGGGTCCCGGGATCCCGGAGGACGCGCTGGAGAAGGTGCTGCGGCCGTTCTACTCGACCAAGCCGGAGGGAACGGGGTTGGGGCTGCCTCTGGTCGCCCGGGTGGTGGCGGCCCATCATGGGAGCCTCGATATCCACAGCGAGCAGGGTGAGGGCACCGCGTTCCGGCTCGAGTTCCCGGCGTACGGCGCACAACCAGGGACGGGGGACTGATGGCGGGCGAGCGAATCCTGATCGTCGAGGATGACGACCTCCTGCGGGACGTGACGGCGGAGCGGCTGGAGCGAGAAGGCTATGTGGTGCGGACGGCGTCGACGGTGGCCGGGGGCCGGGAGGCACTGGAGGCGCAGACGCCGGACCTGGCGCTTCTGGACATCAAGCTCCCGGACGGGGAGGGCACCGAACTGCTGGAGCAGCTCACCGATGATGGCGACACGGTATGCGTGATGATGAGCGCGCATGCCACGGTGCAGTCGGCAGTGGAGGCGCTGCGGGCCGGGGCCGTCGACTACATGGAGAAGCCGTTCTCGTTCGACCGGCTGGGCGCGACGATCCGGGGTGCGCTGGAGCGGACCCGACTGCATCGGGAGGTCCGTGCGCTGCGAGAGCAGACCGGCCTGAACAGCGACATGGTGGGGTCGAGCCCGGCCATGCGGGAGGTGTTCGAGCTGGTGAAGCGGGTGGCGCCGGCGGAGGGCACCACGGTGCTGCTGGAAGGCGAGACGGGGACGGGGAAGGGCATGCTGGCGCAGGCGATCCACCAGGCGTCGCCCCGGGCGGATGGCCCGTTCGTGAACGTGACCTGCTCCGCGCTGGCCGAGAGCGTGATGGAGTCGGAGCTGTTCGGCCATGAGAAGGGGGCGTTCACCGATGCCCGGACCATGAAGCGAGGGCTGGTGGAGCTGGCCGCTGGCGGGACGCTGTTCCTGGACGAGATCGGCGAGATCGGACTCCGGCTCCAGGGTAAGTTGCTGCGGTTCATGGAGGAGAAGACCTTCCGGCGGGTCGGGGGGACCGTGGACCTGAAGGTGGACGCCCGGCTGGTGGCGGCCACCAACCGGGAGCTGGAGGCGGAGGTCGAGAACGGCGAGTTCCGCGAGGACCTGTACTACCGGCTGCGGGTGTTCCCGATCCGGCTGCCGCCGCTGCGGGAGCGGCCGTCGGACATCCCCGCGCTGGTCAAGACCTTCGTCGAGGAGTTCAACCACCAGCTCGGCAAGAGGGTGAAGGAGGTCGCGCCGGAGGCGATGAAGCTGCTCGAGGAGTACCGCTGGCCGGGCAATGTCCGGGAGCTGCGGAACATCATCGAGCGGAGCGTGCTGCTGGCCGACGGATCGGTCCTGAAGCCGGAGATGCTGCCGCCCCAGGTCGCCGGCCGGGCCACGCCGGGTGAGCCGGTGGTCGAGCTGGGGCCCGAGGGCCTGGATTTCGAGGAACTCGAGCAGCAGCTGCTCCAGGCTGCGCTGCGCCGGGCGGAGGGCAACCGGACGGAAGCGGGAAGGCTGCTGGGGATGAGTCGCCACCAGGTGCGGAACCGTCTCAAGAAGTACGGGATGGACGAATGAGACGCCTTTCGCTGGTGTGGCTGGCCGGACTGCTGGCCGGTGTGCTCGCCGGGCCGGGCGTCGCTCAGAGTCGGCTCAGCTGTGCGAGCTGTCATGGCGAGATGGAGCTGCTGCGCCAGCACACCGGGTCGCTGGCGCAGGCCGAGTCGCTGCGGGTACCGGGCGCCATGCTGGACGCCTCGGCCCACGGCGATCTGGATTGCTCGGAATGCCATCGTGGGTTCGACCGGTTCCCGCACGTCGGGCCGACCGCCAGCGAGAGCTGCGCGTCGTGTCACGAGCCGGCCGCGACCGAGTGGGAGGCCGGGTCGCACGCGCCGACTATCGG
This sequence comes from uncultured Gemmatimonadaceae bacterium, assembly GCA_964391035.1. Lineage (GTDB taxonomy): Bacteria > Gemmatimonadota > Gemmatimonadetes > Longimicrobiales > RSA9 > JAWVYT01. The sequence continues at coordinate 12,539 of CAYMLW010000019.1, read as the reverse complement.
CGACGGGGTGGTCTGCGCCGCGTGTCACACGGTGCACGCGGTCCAGGGCACCGACGCGCTGGCCGAGGGGCCGGCCATGGCCGCCATGGTCGAGCGGTGTGTGGCCTGCCACGAGACACAGGTCGGCGATCCGGACGACCCGCATACCGGAGAAGCGCCGTGCTACGGCTGCCACGCGCCCCACACGGCGTTGCCGCCGTCCGAGCCGGAGTCGGCGATCCACGCCCGGGCCCAGCCGGAGACGTGCGGTGCGTGTCACGAGGCGGTCACGGCGGCGTGGGTCGATGACGCCCACGGACGGGCGCTGGCGGCCGCGGACGTGGTGACGGAGGAGACGCCGACGTGCACCTCGTGCCACGGGGCGCACCCGCTGGTGGGTCCCGGGAGCGCCGCGGTCGCGGAGCTCACGGTCGAGCGGTGCGCGGCCTGCCACGAGCACTACGCCGAGTCGTTCTCGGACACGTACCACGGCCAGGCGAACGAGCTGGGCTCGGAGGCCACGGCCACGTGTGCCGACTGCCACGGCGCCCACGACATCTACGGGGCCGGGCACCCGGAATCGATGGTGGCGGAGACGAACCTGGTCGAGACGTGCGCCAGCTGTCACCCGAGGGCCAGCGAGTCGTTCGTCCGGTTCCAGCCCCACGCCGACCACCATGACCGGGAGGGCAACCCGGCGCTGTACTGGGCCTACGTGCTCATGACGGGGCTGCTGGTGGGGACCATGGCCATGTTCGGGCTGCACACGATCCTCTGGCTCGTCCGGATCTGGCTCGACGCCCGGAAGGGGAAGGCCGTCCCGCACCTGGGTCGTCCCGATGTGCCGTTGGACGCCGCGCAGCGCGGTTCGGGCGGCTTCGTGTGGCGGTTCCCGCTCCGACACCGGCTGACCCATGGCGCGGTGGTCATCTCGTTCTTCCTCCTGGTCTTCACGGGGATGCCGCTGCGCTTCAGCTGTGCGCCGTGGTCGGCGCCCCTGATCCAGCTCATGGGCGGCGTCGAGATGGCCGGACTGCTGCACCGGATCGGGGCAGTGATCACATTCGGCTACTTCGCCGCGCACCTGATCTTCATGGCCCGGGGCCTGATCCAGGCCGACGACCGGCGCAGCCTGTTCCGGGGCAAGGACTCCATCGTTCCGCAGCCCCAGGACGCCATCGACTTCCTGAACCAGTGGCGCTGGTACTTCGGCCTCCGGGAGCGTCCGAGGTTCGGCCGGTTCAGCTACATGGAGAAGTTCGACTACTTCGCCGTCTTCTGGGGCGTGGCCGTGATCGGCGGGACCGGGCTCATGCTCTGGTTCCCCGAGTGGTTCTCGAGCTGGCTGCCCGGCTGGGTGTTCAACGTGGCGACCATCATCCACGCCGACGAGGCGATGCTGGCCACGCTGTTCATCTTCACCATCCACTTTTTCAACGTGCACCTGCGGCCCGAGAAGTTCCCCCTCGACGAGGTCATGTTCACGGGACGGGCCACGGTGGAATACATGGAGGAGGAGCACCCGCTGATCATGGACCGGATCGAGGCGCGCGGCGAGGCGGTCGGTTCCGGTCAGACGCCGGATACCCCGGCCCCGGCCCCGGGCCGGACCCAGACCCTCATCGGGGCCGTGCTCGGTATGCTCGCCCTGGGAATGGGACTCGTGCTGATCGGGATGATGACGTGGGCGTTCTTGTGCTGATCGCCGCGCTCGTCGCGGCCCTCACCGCGTGCGAGCCGGCGCCCCCGGAACAGGGGAGGGAGTCAGGGACCCCGTCGGTCCAGGAGACGGCGCACGCCGACCTGGCCTGTCGTGCGTGCCACAACGGGGCCCCGATCCAGGGCCGCGAGGCGGCGGTGCCGGCCGCGTCGTGCCAGTCCTCGGGCTGTCACGAGGCCGGCGGGCCGCAGGAGGTGCTCATGGCCACGGTCACCTTCCCGCACCGGGCTCACGGCGAGGGCGGCGAGCTCGCCCTGACCTGCGCGGGCTGTCACACGCACCGGACGGGAGAAGCGCCCCTGGAGGCGTCGGTGGACGCGTGCGCCCTGTGCCATGTGGGCGAGGTGACGGGCGGGGGCCGGTCCGAGGAGTGTCGTCTCTGCCATACCCGGCCGGATCACGCGCGGCTCACCAGCCAGGGCGTGGCGGTGTCCCATTCCCAGCTCCCGTGGACCGAGATCGGGTGTATCCGCTGCCATTACGACGTGGCGGCGGCGGAGACCGCCGTGGCGGGCACGACCTGCCGCCGGTGCCACGCCGACCTGGGGGCGATCAACGAGGCGGCGGTGGGTCGGGACATGCACCCATTGCACGATGGCATCACGTGCACCTCGTGCCACGTGGAGGGCATCCACGTGGTCCGGGCCATGAGCTCCGCCGTCGACCTGGTCTGCTCCGACTGTCACCGGCAGGCCCACGACCTCGGCCTGCGCGACCCCGGGGGGCCGTATGCCGACGTGTGTGCGTCGTGCCACGTCGGCATCCACGCGCCGCAGCAGCGGCTCCTGCTCGGGATCCGCCCCGATGGCGACGTGGTCCCCAGCGAGAAGTTCCTGGCCGGGATCACCTGCCGTTCGTGCCACATCCCGACCGCGGCCACAGCGGACCCCGTCGACGCGATCCGGGGCCAGGCCACCGCCTGCGCCGGCTGTCATGCCGACGAGTACACCCGGGTGCTGGACTGGTGGCTCGACGGGATCCGGTCCCGGCTGGAGACGAGTCGGTCGTACGTCGAGACGGCCGCCCGCTCGATCG
>CAYMLW010000019.1:0-9795 GCA_964391035.1 uncultured Gemmatimonadaceae bacterium | reverse complement strand
CGAGCCCTCCGACTCGGCGGCGGTCCTGCTCCGCGACGCCCGGGCCATGGTCACGCTCGTGGCGGAGGCCGGCGGGCAGCACAACCTGGAGCTGGCGGACCGCCTGCTCCGGGAGGCCGTGACCCGTGCCCGGCAGGCCTACGGGGCGATGGGCCGGGCCGCGCCGGCCATTCCGGACCTCGGCCGGGCGCCCCACTCGGGGATGTGCTCGTACTGCCACTACTCGCCGTCGGAGCCGTGGGACTTCGAGCGCATGCCCGACGAATTCCATCGGACCATCATGGAGCAGGGAAGATAGACGACAGGTCGGGGGTCATCGTATCGTGAGCGTATCCAACGTCCTCCAGAGAACCCAGGTGAAGAGGTCATGAAACCCATAGCTGCACTCCCGGTCTTTCTGCTGACCCTGCTGGCCGCGTGCGGCTCCGACTCGCCGGAGCCGGCGGACCTCGTGCTGCGCGGCGGGCGCGTCGTCACGGTGGACTCGACGCTGCCGGAGGCGGAGGCCGTGGCGGTCCGGGGCAACCGCATCGCCGCCGTCGGGAGCGACGACGAGATCGCCGACCACATCGGGTCGGATACCCGCGTGATCGAGCTGGACGGCCGGCTCCTGATCCCGGGCTTCATCGAGGGCCATGCCCATTTCCTGAGCCTGGGCGAGTCGAAGCTCAACCTCGACGTGGGCCAGGCGGCGAGCTGGGAGGAGCTCGTGGCCCTGGTCGAGACGGCCGTGGCCGGGGCCCGGCCGGGCGAGTGGATCCTGGGCCGCGGCTGGCACCAGGAGAAGTGGGACCGGGTGCCGGAGGGCGCCGTGGAGGGCGTGCCGCCCCACGACGCGCTGAGCGCGGTGTCGCCGGACAACCCGGTGTATCTGACCCATGCCAGCGGGCACGCGGCCCTGGCCAATGCCCGGGCCATGGAGCTGGCCGGGATCGACCGGAACTACTCGCCGCCGGAGGGCGGTGAGGTGGTCCGGGACGCGGACGGCCACCCGACCGGGCTGCTGCGGGAGAGCGCGGATGCGCCCGTGGCAGCGGCGCTCCGGCAGTGGCGCTCGCAGCAGACGCCGGAAGAGCGGCGGGCCCGGTTCGAGCGGATCGTCCAGCTCGCGGGCCAGGAAGCGCTGGCCCACGGCATCACCAGCTTCCACGACGCCGGCGCGGATTTCGCTACCATCGATCGGTTCCGCGAGCTGGCGACGGCCGACCGCCTGCCGGTCCGGCTCTACGTCATGGTCCGGGCCTCCAACGAGGAGCTGGCCGGGAAGCTGGCCGACTATCGGATGGTCGGGTACCGTGACTTCCTGACGGTCCGGTCCATCAAGAAGTACATGGACGGCGCACTGGGCTCCCACGGGGCCTGGCTCCTCGAGCCGTACACGGACATGCCGTCGAGCACGGGGCTGGTCCAGGAGCCGGTCGAGGACATCGCGGAGACCGCGCGCCTCGCGGTCGAGCACGGCTACCAGGTGAACACCCACGCCATCGGCGACCGGGCGAACCGGGAGGTCCTGGACATCTACCAGGCGGCGTTCGAGGAGGCCGGGGGCCTCGAGGACCGGCGCTGGCGGATCGAGCACGCCCAGCACGTCGACCCGGCCGACCTCCCGCGCTTCGCGGAGCTCGGTGTGATCGCCGCGATACAGGCGGTGCACGGGACATCGGACGCCCCGTGGGTGCCGAAGCGGCTGGGCCCGGAGCGGGCCGCGACCGGCGCGTACCGGTGGCAGGACCTGTGGCAGAGCGGGGCGGTGGTCGGCAACGGGACCGACGCGCCGGTGGAGGCCGTGGACCCCATCGCGTCGTACTGGGCCGCTATCTCCCGGATGCTGCCGGACGGTACCCGCTTCGACCCGGACCAGCGACTCAGCCGGGAGCAGGCGCTCCGCTCCTACACCCTCAACAATGCGTACGCCGGGTTCGAGGAGGACGAGAAGGGGTCGATCACGCCGGGCAAGCTGGCGGACCTGGTCGTCCTGGACCGGGACATCCTGACCGTGCCGGAAGACGAGGTGCGGGATGCCCGGGTGGTGATGACGATCCTGGGCGGGAGCGTGGCGTACGAGAACGACGCCGAAGCGGGGGCGGCCGACGACTGAATGAGGGACGACACGCGGGAGCAGAAGAGCCGGTCGGGACTCGTGGACCGCTTCCTGGCGGTCCCGCTCTTCTACAAGATCCTCGTGGCCAACGCGGCCATTGTCCTGGTCTTCTCGCTCCTGGCCACCTGGCTCTCCGTCCAGCTCGCCCGCCGCGACGCGGCCGTGCTGCCGATCGTGGCCGTCGTGGTGGGTGGCGCGGTGGTCAGCGTGGCGGTCAATGCCGTCATCATCCAGCTCGCCCTGGACCCGCTCCGGCTCCTGAAGAGGACGGCCGACGAGGTCGAGCAGGGCGACATCGATGCCCGGGTCCCCAGCTCACCGCTCGCCGATGTCGAGATGCAGCAGCTCACGGTGGCCACCAATGCCATGCTCGACCGCCTGGCCGACTACCGGGCCCGGATGCGCACCGTGGCGGCCCGGGCCCTGAATGCCGCGGAGGAGGAGCGTCGCCGGATCTCGCTGGAGCTGCACGACGACGCCTCCCAGCGGCTCGCGGCGCTCCTCATGCGGCTCCGGGTGGCCCGAAGCCTCGAGGACACCGAGGCCAAGGACGCGCTGCTCGAGGATGTCCGCCGTGAGCTGGCCGAGACCGCGGACAGCCTGCGCCGCTACGCACAGGGGCTCCGGCCTCCGGCCCTCGACGAGCTCGGGCTCGGCGCCGCCATCGAGTCGCATGTCCGTCACACGGCAGAGGCCACCTCGATCCCCGTCGCTGTCCGGGTCGAGGGCGTCGGACGGCTGGACTCGCCGGAGGTGGAGCTGGCGCTGTACCGGATCGTCCAGGAAGCCATCACGAACGCGGTGCGCCACAGCGAGGCCGGCCAGATCGACGTGCATGTGACGGCCCGGGATGGCGCCGTGGTCGCCGTGGTCCACGACAACGGCGTCGGCTTCGACGTCGACGCCGAGACCGCATCTGACGACGGCGAGCGCGGCCTCGGCCTCTTCGGGATGCTCGAACGCGCCGAGTACGTGGGCGGGCGGGTCCGCATCGACAGCCAGCCGGGCAGAGGCACGACGGTCCGGGCCGCCGTCCCGGCGCGGGGGCCGGGCGCACCGATCCCGGAGGATCCGTTCGGGCTGGAAGGCTAGGGCGCGGCTGGCTCGGCCCGCATCACGGTCTGTCCCGCATCGCGCTCCGGCCCGCGTCACGGTCTGGCCCGCGTCACGGTCCGGCCCGCGTCACGGTCCGGCCTGCGCGCCCGGGACAGCTCTACTGCTCGGCGCGCAGCAACCCGGTCTGGAGGGCGAAGCGGACGAGCTCGGACCGGTGCCGGAGCTGCAGCTTGTCCATGATCCGGCTCCGGTAGGTGTCCACGGTCTTGGGGCTGATGAACAGCTTCTCACCGATCTCGCTCGAGCTGAAGCCTTCCGCCGTCATGGCGAGGACGTCCCGCTCCCGCTCCGTCAGCTTGCTGAGGGGTCCGCGCATCTCGTCGGCGTCGGCGTCCTTGTAGCGCTCGAGGAGCAACTTGGCGGCGCTCGGATAGAGGAAGACCTCGTCCCGGGCCACGGTCCGGATGGCGTGGGTCAGGTCCTCGTCGGCGCTGGTCTTCCGGACGAACCCGCTGCCACCCGCGTCCAGGACGGGGAGCAGGAACTCCTCCTCCGCGTGCATGGTCAGGACCAGGACCTTCGTGCCGTCGTCCATGGCGGCGATGCGTCGGGTCGCCTCCATCCCGCCCATGCCGGGCATGGAGAGGTCCATGACCACGATGTCCGGCGTGAGCTCCTTCACCAGCTTGATGGCTTCCTCGCCCGTGTCGGCCTCGCCCACGACTTCGAGGTCCGGCTCGGCATCGAGAAGTGCCCTCAGCCCCGCCCGAAGCACCCCGTGGTCATCCGCAAGGAGGATTGTGATCGTCTTCGGCATCGTCGTCCGCTCGAGTGGACAGGCACGCGCGATATCGCGCGGATCCCATTAGTGTAGCGATCTGCGCACGGCTTGACCACCATCCGCCGGGGCCCTCGCGCGCCGTCGGGGCCAGCGCGCCGCCGGTGCCATCGCGCCGCAGGGGCCCTCGCCATCGCGGGCCCAGGGCTGTGCGGCTCAACCATCGAGGGGGGCGTGCGGGATGGTGAACACGAACCGGGAGCCGGTGCCCTCCTCGCTCTCGACCCGGATCTCGCCCTGATGGGCCTCTACCATGCCCTTGGCGATGGACAGCCCGAGACCGACGCCATGGCTGCCCTGCTGCTCCGCCTGCCAGAACCGGTCGAAGATCTTCTCCCGCTGCGCGGGGGACAGCCCGGGCCCCGCGTCCTGGACCCAGAACCGGGCCCCGTCGGGTATCGGCTCCGCGCCCACGGTGATGGTGCCGCCCGCGGGGGTGAACTTCAGCGCGTTCCCGATCAGGTTCGAGAAGACCTGCTGGATCCGCTGGGCGTCGACGCGCAGCGCGGGCAGGTCCCCTGCCAGCTCGGTCTCGATGACGACGTTCTGGTCCTCCGCGATGGGACGGAACGAGCGGACCGCTTCCTCGACGAGGGTGGCCACTGTCTCGGGACGGCGGAGCAGGCGGAGTCGTCCGGACTCGATGCGTCGGACCTCGAGCAGGTCCCTGATAAGCCGCTCCATCTGGAGGACGGCCGTCCGGATGTCGTCCATGTGGCTCTCGATCCCCTCGGTCTTGTCGGTCTCGAGGAGCCGGGCGACCACCCGGGTCGCCACGCGGATGGCGCTGAGCGGGTTGCCCAGGTCGTGGGAGACGATGCTCAGGACCTCGTCCCGGGCGGCCACGGCCTCCCGGGCTTCCCTGTAGAGGCGGGCATTGTCGACGGCCAGCGCAGCGCGTCGTCCGAGCTCCTCGGCGAGGACCAGGTCGTCGCGGAGAAAGGGGCGGGTCGGGTCGCTGGAGATGATCGCGAAGGCTCCGAGGGTCCGGTCCCGCGCGACCAGCGGTACCACCAGCAGCGAGGCGACCCCCAGTCGCTGGAGGATCTCCCGATGGTTGTCGTCGACGGCCACGGCCTCGATGAAAGACTCCGACACGGACTCGATCAGCTCCGGCTCGCCGGTCTCGAGGACGGTGAACGTGGGATGGGGGCGGGGCGGCGTTGGCGGGTATGCGCAGAGCTCGCGGGTAAGGGCGTCGAGCTCGGGATCGTGGTGGGCCGCCTCGAGCCGTCGGAGCGAGCCGTCGTCGTCGAGAACGTCGATCACGCACCAGTCGGCCAGGTGAGGCACCGCGAGGCGAGCCAGCCCGGCCATGGTGGCTTCGTAGTCGAGGGACCGGGCCAGCACGGCGCTGGCATCCGAGAGGAACCGCTGGGTCTCCTCGACCTTCTTGCGGTCCGTGATGTCCCGGAGCACGGCCGTGTATACGGGCCCGCCCGGTGTCTCGATGACGGAGATCGAGGCCTCGGCGGGGAACTCGCGGCCGTCCTTCCGCAGCCCCGCGATCTCGCGCCGTTCGCCCATGGTCCGGGCCGATACCTCGCCCTGGGCGAACTCGTGGATATGGCGCCCGTGATACGGTCGGAACCGTTCCGGCAGAAGGATGGAGAGGGGCTGGCCGAGGATCTCGTCGCGGGTGTAGCCGAAGATCTCCTCCGCGCCGCGGTTAAACAGGACGATGCAGCCGCGGTCGTCCATGGAGATGATGGCGTCGGCCGCGATGTCCACGATGCGCTCGAAACGCGCCCGGTCGATCCGGGCGGCGTCCCGGGCATCGTCGTCGGGGCCCGTCGTCTTGTCGGGGAGCCGGCGGCGGAGCCGGCGAAAAAGGGACCTGATGTTCACGTCGCTTGCTGTCGGGGCTTCGGGTCCCGACAAGATAGGAAGTGCCGGCCAGCGGGTCGAGAGATGGTGGAGCGGTACTTGCCCCGTCGACCAGAATCCCCATCTTCGATCTCCGTCTTCCCATGAGTGATCACACGAGCGACGAGACGGCCCGACGGGTGGCCGAGCTCCGGGCATTCGCCGGAGACGCGGCCGTCGTCCCGATCCTGGTCCAGCAGGACCCGGACCCGGATGGCATGGCGGGGGCCATCGGCCTCCGGACCCTCCTCGACCGCACGGAGGAGGAGAGCCCGATCATCAGTCTGGGCGAGGTGACGCGGCCGGAGAACCAGCGGATGGCCCAGCTCGTCGGGCTCCGGGTCGTCCGCGTCACCGAGACGGAGCTCAACGGGTTCGATCGGGTGATCACGGTGGACACCCAGCCGATGTCCGGCGAGACCCGGACCCGGTTCGCCGTCGTGGACCATCACCCCGCCCGGAAGGGGTACACGGCGGACTTCATGGATATCCGTCCCAATATCGGCGCCGCCGCGACCATGGTGACCGAGTACCTCCGGGCCGATCCGAGCGACGAGCGGCGGATCACGCCTCGTCTCGCCACCGCGCTGATCTACGGCATCCGCACCGATACCGAGGTACTCCTGCGCACGGCCAGCGTCGCGGACGTGGAGGCATACGCCTTCCTCCAGCGGATCGCCGACCAGGACCTGCTCCGGAAGATCGGACGGCCGGCGTTCCCCGAGGCGGGGGTCCGAGCCATGGGGCGGGCGCTCTCCGGCCTCGCCACCGGGGGGCACATCGCCGTCGCCTATGCCGGACGACTCGACGACCACACCGCCCACGTCCTGCCCAGCCTCGCCGACTTCTGCCTGACCATCGAGGGCATTTCCTGGTCCGCCGCCGGCGGGCTGGTCGCCGATGAGCTGGTCGTGAACATCCGGCGGATGGGTGGGAGCGCGGGGGCGGGGGCGCTCGCCCGGGCCCTCGCGGAGGAGGAAGGGAAGGGAGGCGGCCATCGCTCCATGGCGCGGGTCGCCATCCGGCTGTCGGATGCCATGCCGCTGTCATCGGAGTCGGGCGACGAGGCCTCGGCGGCGTGGCTGCTGGAGCGACTGCGGGCGGGGGTCGCGTCGATCGAGGAGTCGCGGTCGGCTTGAGGGCCGAGGCGCTCCGATGCCGGGGCGGTGCCCGGGCCCGGGTCAGACCAGGCGGAGCATCCGCCGGATCAGCCGGACGAACCGCATCGCTTCCAGCACGAGCCCCGGCGTGGGCAAGCGCTTCTCGCCGAACGAGTGGGCGAAGAGCGTCGTGATCCCGCTGTAGACGACCCGGTCCGCCAGCGCCCTCTCGATCCGCACCATCTCCGTCCACGGTATGAGCCGGTCGCCGCGCCCGTGGGCGAGGAAGACCGGCACGGGAACGCGGTCGAAGTGGGGTCGTGCGTCGAGGAGTGGCTCCCGGGCCACGGCCGCCTCCGTCAGCCGGGTCGCCAGCGCCTCGATCCGGTCGAGTTCGGACGCGGTGAACCTGTGCGCGGCCGGTGGGGCCAGCAGGTCGTACACCTCCCGCTGCCCCGGGCCCAGCGACTCCCGGGCCGCTGTCTTGAGCGGGTCGGTCTCCGGACTCCACGACATGATCCCGCGGCGGCCGGCCTCCCGGGCCAGGTCGTGGAGGGCCCGGGCCAGGGCCTCGTCGTCGGCGTGCTCCGGGATGAGGGTCAGGTAGTTGCCGGCCAGGATCCAGCGGCCGTACGGGTCCGGATCGGAATGGTAGCGTTCCCCGTCCAGCTCGTGGCGGCCCGTGAACATGAAACGGGCGGCTCGCCCGAGATCGGCGTACCCGCCCCAGGCCGCCACGCCCGCCAGGTGGCCGTCCAGGGCCGAGTCCGTGGCCGCGATCAGCGCCTGCGTGGCCCCGAAGGAGAAGCCGATCACCCCGATCCGACCCGGCCGTGTGATCGGGTTCTCATCGAGCGCCAGGATGGCGGCCTTGATGGTCTTCACGGTGGTTTCGGGCACGACGTCCAGGGCCCGCCACTCGGGGAGGTCGGGGACCAGGACCACCGCCCCGGAGGCGGCGAGGGCTCGGGCGAACCGGTCCAGGGACGGGTGCTCTCGCCCTCGATGGGTCAGGCCGTGCAGCGCCACCCACCCGGGGAGGTGGCGGGCCGGGCCAGCGGCCCCGTGGGGGTCGGTATCGGGCCGACCGCCGGCCGGGAAGTAGAGGCTGGCGGGCAGCGTCTCGTCGCCGCGGCGGTAGGTCGTGTCATGGCGTACGACGCGGTCCGGACGGGGGGCGAGGAACTGGCGTAAGAAGCGAAGTGTGCCGAGCATCGCCGATAAGGTACCGTCCAGCTCTGTCCCCGGGAACTGTTGGTCGGGTCCGGCAGCCGTCAACCGTCCCCCGCGGTCCGGCCCCTGTCCCAACCCGACAGCCAACACTTCCCGGGGACAGCGACGGATGGTTGCCGACACCCGGTCTCCGCCACACGATGCGTCAGGATCGACGTCCCTCCGTCCCGATGCACCATGACACAGAATCGACGCGAATTCCTCTCCGCCGTCGGCGCCGCGGCCGCCACTGCACTCGGTGGGCCAGTCGCGACGAGTCTCGACTCGACCGCCTTCCGGTCTCCCGGCAGCCCCCGGCACGACCACGGCGAGCGGGCTCGCCTATCGGAGCTCGGCCCTGGTCCGACGGACCCCCAGGACCCGGCGTACTGGGCGCGGGTCCGGGCGCAGTACCTGATCCCGGAGGACCGGATCTTCCTCAATCCGGCCACCCTCGGAGCGCAGCCCGGGGTGGTGGTCGACGCCGTGGTTGAGCATACCCGCCGGACGGCCGAGACCTATCCGCCCCGGACCGACTGGTCGGCGCTCAAGGAGGCCGTAGGGGCCCTGCTCAACGCGGATCCGGCCGGGCTGGTTTTCCCGCGCAACACGACGGAGGCCATGAACTTCGTGGCGAACGGGCTCGAGCTCGCCCCGGGCGACGAGGTCCTGACCACCGACCACGAGCACATCGGCGGCCTCTGCTGCTGGGAGCTGGCCGCGGCGCGGCGAGGAGTGAAGCTACGCCAGCTGCCGCTGCCGGTGCCGGCGTCGTCGCGCGAGGAAATCATGGCACTCTTCCGCGACGCCGTCACGCCGGACACCCGGGTGATCTCCCTCTCCCATGTCACCTTCACCAATGGGACCGTGCTGCCGGTGTCGGAGCTGGTGGCGCTATGCCGGGAGCGGGGGCTCATCTGCGTCGTTGATGGCGCGCACCCGCCGGGGATGATGCGAGTCGACATGAAGGCCCTCGGCCCGCCGGACTTCTATGCTTCATCGCCCCACAAGTGGCTGGGCGCGCCGCAGGGGACGGGGCTGCTGTGGATGGCGGAGCCGTGGCGGGAACGGCTCTGGCCCACCGAGGCGTCCGGCGGCTGGGACGACCTGTCCCTCGGCGCCCATCGGTTCAACCACCTCGGCACCCTCGACGAATCCCGTCTCGCCGGACTGCATGCGGCCGTGGGGTTCCACCAGGCCATCGGGTCGGACCGGGTGGAGGCCCGCTGCCGGTCCCTGCGAAAGCGGCTTCGCGATGCCCTGGAGACCCTGCCCGGCATCACCATTGCGACGCCCCGCGACGAAACCCTTTCGGCCGGCGTGGTGGCGTTCAAGCTGGACGACCTGGAATCGCTGGAGCTGCAGCGGCGGTTGGTGAAGGCGGGCAACGTCAGGACCCGGGTCGTGAGCGAATACGGCTACGGCTGGATGCGACTGGCGCCGCACGTCTACAATACGGAGGAGGAGGTGGAGAGGGTGGCGGAGTTGATTGCCTCGCTCCGCTCGGCGGGGGGCGCTCGCTGACGCTCGCGGGGGGGCGGTCGCTTTGCTCCCGCGAGGGGCGCTCGCTGACGCTCGCGGGGGGCGGTCGCTGACGCTCCCGCGGGGGGGCTCGCTGACGC